>DASWVN010000012.1:0-83980 GCA_036401215.1 Vicinamibacterales bacterium
CCCTGATGCACCTTGACGCACCCCGACGCACCTTGATGCACCCTGCACCTTGATGCACCCTGACGCACCTTGATGCACCTTGACGCACCTCGTCACTTGACGATCTGGGCGAACTCGATCGCGAACGTTCGCAGTGGACGGCCGGTCGCTCTCGAGACACTCGAATTCACCTGCACCGCGACCGACGCTTTCAGGTCCGGGAAGTACACCAGCTCGGTCATGTAGCCGGGCATGAAGCCGCTGTGACCGTAGGTGATTCCGAGCGGTGACGGACGGATGATGACGCCGAGCCCGTACTTCGCCTCGGGACCGAGCCGTGCCGGCACGCCGTCCAGAAACGGTCCCATCATCGAGCTGTCGAAGGCCTTCCCTTCGTAAAGGATCTTTCCCCACTTCGCCAGGTCGAGCGTCGTCACCGCCAGCCCTCCGCCGGTCCATTCGAACTGCGGGTTCACCGCGAACCGGCCGCCGGCGATCATCTCGTCCTTCCCGCCGAACGGATTCTTGTCACCCGCGTAGCCCTGGACGAGTCCAGGAACTGTTCGACTGTTCGCCGGGACGGTGTCCTTCAAGCCGAACGGCTCGAGGACCCGGCGGCGCAGCTCGTCGTAGTAGTCGTTCTTCGAGACCTGCTCGATGATCATCCCGAGCACGATGTAGTTGGTGTCGGAGTACTCCCAGCCCTCGCCCGGGGCAAACGGCGGCTTCGCGTCGAACAGGTACGAGAGACGATCCACGCCCGTCCACACCTTGTCGGGGTTGGCGGTGAGGTCCTCGGTGAACTTCGGGTTGAACTCGTAGCGAACGAGACCGCTCGTGTGCGTCATCAGGTGACGCACGGTGATCTTCGAGCCGTTCGCAATGCGCGGGAACCACGACTCCTTGCCGAAGAACGTGTCCAGCGTGTCGTCCAGGCTGAACTTCTTCTCGTGGATCATCTGCAGCGCGACGGCGGACGCGTAGGTCTTGCCGACGCTCCCGAGCAGCAGGCGATCGGTCGTCCGCATCGGCGTGCCCGCCGTGCGGTCGGAGACGCCGACCGCCATCGCGAACGACGTGCCGTCCGCGAGCACGATCCCGGCGGTTCCACCCAGGAAGGATCCCGCCTTGTGGAGCTCGTCGAACTTCGCCTGGAGCTGCTGCTGCAGGGACCCTGCGGGCGCCTGCTGTGCCGCGAGGGCGGTGACGATCACCAGGGAGGACACGGAAAGCGCGAGGATGCACCGCTTCAGCATCTGGAGATCATAGGGTACGTAGGGCACCCCTTTATGGGGTGCCACCGCCACGTCAATTACCGTCGGTCCGCAGCTCCGATTGCTGCTCCATGACCGTCTTCTCGGGCAGCGTCTCGGACGGCGAACGATGGGCCTGCCGCATCATTTCGATCAGCGCCAGGGTGATCGCCACCACCACGGGACCAAGAATCAGCCCGAGGACGCCGAACACCTCCAGCCCGCCGAGGACCGCGAAGAAAATCAGCAGCTCGTGGAGCCGCGCGCGGCGGCCGACCAGCCGGGGCGACAGGAAGTTGTCGATCGAGCCGATGACGAGGATGCCCCAGGCCACCAGGATGATTGCCTTGACGTACGCCCCCGTGAGCGCCAGATAGATGGCCGCCGGCACCCACACGAGAAAGGCGCCCGCCATCGGGATCATCGACAGAAAGAACATCACCACGCCCCAGAGGAGCGGGGACGGCAAACCCAGGATCGAGAAGATGATCGTGCCCAGCGTTCCCTGGATCGCGGAGATCACCAGCACGCCGTAGATCGTCGCGGCGATCACGTCGCGGGTGCGGATCGCGATGTCGTGCATCTGGATCCGCTCGAGCGGCAGCGTGTCGTACACGGCCCTGCGGATCCGGTCGCCGTCGCGGAACATGTAGAACAGCGTGAAGACGACGAGCACCATCTGCACGATCGCGCCGACGGCCCCGCCGACGACGAGCAGGGTGCTGGCGGCAAGCGTCCCGGCCCAGGCCTGAAGCCGCTCGGCGACGAACTTCTGCGCGTCGGCCGCGTCGATGTCGAAGTATTCCCGGGATCGCTCCAGCGCCCAGCCGACGACCGGAACGGTCGACAGCGTGGACAGCCGCTCCACACCCGCCTGGATGTTGTCGGCCGCACCGGCCAGTTCCCGGACCACCGCGACCGTGATGAACGTCGCCGGCAGCAGGATCAGGATGATGACCAGGAGCGTGGAGGCGATGGCGGCAAGGCTCGGGTTCTGGACGCGAACCCGGATGCGACGGTGCAGCGGGTAGAACACCACGCCGAGCACCGTCGCCCAGAGGATCACGTTCACGAACGGCTGCACCATCAACCAGCAGATGTACAGCGCGATCGCGAGGACGATCCCGAGCGTGATGAGGCCTGTCATCGCATGTCAATGACGAATGCTGAATGACGGATGCTGAATGGGTGAAGTCACTGCTTTACGACATTGATGTAGTACAGGTCCGTTGCCACTTCGAAGGACTCCTTCGGCATCGGCGCCTGCATCAGCTGCCAGTCGGTCGTCGGCCGGAGTATCTCCCACGCGCCGGGCTGACCAACCTTGACCGGCATCGCGAAGTGCCGCTCGTCCGCCCGCCAGCGGTAGGCCAGCGTTCCCTCCTCCGCATTGAACGCCAGCTCCAGCGTCGGCAGGTCGGTCCGCCGCAGATACTGATCGAACATCGGCGTCAGGTCCTGCTTCAGCTCCGCGTTGAAGAAGCGGACCATGTCCTCCGTCATGATGTTCTGATACTTGAACCGCTGATAGAAATCCCTGATCAGCCGCCACCACTTCGCGTCGTCATTCACCACGCTCCGGAGCGTGTGGAGGAACAGCGCGCCCTTGAAATACATGTCCTGCGAGGGCGTGCGATGGATGCCGCGCTGGGTGATGATCGGCGAGCGGTTGCCGACTTTCGATTTGTAGGCGTTGATGTACTTCAGCGCGTCGTCGTACCCGAACGCGCGTTCCACGTAGAGCGCTTCCAGGTAGGTCGTCCAGCCCTCCTGGATCCACATGTCGGAGACGTCGGCGGCCGAGACCGCATTGCCGAACCACTCGTGGGCGCTCTCGTGAATGATGATGAAGTCGAACTTCAGGCTGACGCCGACGCCCGTCCAATCGCGTTCGAGATAGCCGTTCGCGAAGCGGTTGCCGTAGGTGACGGCGCTCTGGTGCTCCATGCCGCTGTAGGGGACCTCGATCAACTTGTAGCCGTCCTTCTTGAAGGGATACTCGCCGAAGATGTCCTCGTAGATCTCGATCATCGGCTTCGCCTGGGCGAACTGCGTCTTCGCCTTCTCGAGGCTGCCCGGGAGCACGTAGAAGTCCAGCGGAAGCGGATCACCGCCGCCTTCCGACGTCAGCGTATCGCTGAAGTGGACGTAGTCGCCGATGTTCAGCGACACGTTGTAGGAGTTGATCGGGTAGTGAATCTGCCAGTCCCACCGGGTGTACCCGTCACCGAGATCAGTCTTCCCGAGGAACTTGCCGTTCGAGACGTCGACGAGGTCGTTCGGAACCGAGACGCTCAGGCGCATGCCGGCCGGCTCGTCGCGCCACTGGTCCTTGCTCGGCCACCAGATGCTCGAGCCCTCCCCTTCGTTCGCCGTGTTGATCCAGTGCTTGCCGGTCGGATCCTTGCGGAACGCCAGTCCGCCGAACCGTCCTCGCTCCAACGGATGGCCGGAGTAGTAGAAGTCGATCGAGTACTCACGTCCTTTGCGGAGCGTCTCGGGAAAATCGATGAACACCGCGTTGATCTCGCGCTCGTACTTCAGCTCGTGCTCGCCAAGCGTGATGCGATCGACGTTCAGATTGGCGTAGAGATCGAGCTGGATGCGCGTGTCGTCCTCGAGCATGCGGAAGCGGACCGTGTTCTTGCCGCTGATGAACTTCTGCTCGGGATCGACGCGGACGTCGAGGTGGTAGTAGAGCAGGTCGTTGTTCGCGCGATACCGTCCGTATTCGCCGCGGAGAATATCGGCGCGGGTCGGCGGCCTGAGCGGGGGCGGTCCAGCCGCCGCGCGTCCCTGGCCCCGCCCGGTCTGGGTCTGGGCCGCCGGAGAAATCGACGAGAGAAGAAGCGCAATGCACGCCAGCGTGAGAATCCGGTATCGCACCATGGCGGTGATGATACCGGAACCCGGCTCAGCGGGAGGCAGTACGTGATCGTGGATCTCGAGGAGCCCTCTCCCGAGGTGCTCGTCGAGAACTGGCAGGATCAGGGAGCGGCGACCTGGCGGATCACGTTGGTCGAGAGCATCGTGGCAATCAGCGTCTCCTTCTCGCCCTCGCGCGCGTGGACTTCGGCCAGGCAGACCGTCAGCGTCCGTCCCGCGCGCACGACCCGGCCGCGGGCGATGAAATGGTCACCGCGGGCGGGCGACAGCAGATTGATCTTGAACTCCACCGCGAGCACGTCGCTGCCTGCGGGCGCGAGGGTCAGGGCCGCGTATCCGTTGGCCGAGTCCGCCAGGCTCGCGGTCGCGCCCGCGTGCAGGTAGCCGTTCTGCTGACAGAACGCCGGCGCGTATGGCATTTCCAGATCCACTTCTCCCGGAGCGATCCGCGCGATGCTGACGCCCATCGACGCCATCATCGTCTGCCGCGCGAAGCTCTCGCGGACGGCAACCTCGAAGGCGGGCGGTTCATTCAGCATTCAGCATTCAGCATTCGTCATTCGTCATTGACCAGCGTCAGGCAGACCCTCACACCGCATCCTCTTCTCCGGGCTCGGGCAGCCAGAAGCTCGCGATGAACCCGACGAGGTACACCGAGAATCCGACGGCCGCGGCCACGAGTGCCACCTTCGTCGGCGCGTAGGCGCGATCCGGCGTGATCGCGAGCGTGGCGGTGAGCCAGGCGAACGAGGTGCCGATCATGCGGCCGCCGATGTTGGCGGCAAAGCCCTCACCGGTGCCACGCAGGTGGACCGGGTACACACGCGGCAGGTAGTTCCCCCAGAAACTGAACTGCGCGACCGTGCAGAGGCCGATCAGGAACGCTCCCACGGTCAAGAGCCGGAGATCGGTGATGGCGAATATGCCGAAGACGATCGGCATCAGGATCAGTCCCGGGACCTGGAACACGCGGATCAGCCTCCGGCGGCTGACGATGTAGACGGCGAGGACGGCGAGGAGGATCCGGCCGACGAGGCCGCCGATCTCCTGGACCTTCACGACGTTGGACGCGACGCGCTGTTCGATGGCCCGCGCCGCCGGCCCTTCCTGCCCTGCGGTCATCGCACGGACTTCTTCGAGGCCCGGGATCATCTGCGGGATCTGCTGGATCGCACCGAAGGCGGCCCCGTACGACATCGCGAACATCAACGTCGTCACGATCGTCGTGCGACGGAGTTCGGGCGAGAAGAGCGCGGCAATCGTCGGACGCTTCAGCGTGCCCTCGGCCTTCTTGCGCTCCCAGATCGGCGACTCGGGCAGGAACGGCCGGATGACGATCAGCGGGATCGCCGGCAGCACGCCCGACATCAGGGTGTAGCGCCAGACCGCGTGGGCGTTCTGCCCTTCCTCGAGCCAGCCAATCGCCGGGAGGCTCGCGGCATACGTCACCGCGAGCCCGTTGGCGGTGGCCACGAGCAGGCCGCCGACCGACGAGAACGCCTGCGTATAGCCAAGCACTCTTTCCCGGCGCTTCGGCTCGGGAAACAGTTCCGCGAGCCAGGCGACCGCGGCCACGAACTCGACGCATACGCCAACGAAGACGAAGCAGCGCAGGATCAGCAGCATCTCGATCGACGTCGAGAATCCGGACAGGAATGCCGCGAACGCGTAGATGAGGATGCTGTAGGTCAGCACCCGCCGGCGGCCGAGGCGGTCCGTCAGATAGCCGCCGAGGAGGCCGAACACTCCGCCCGCGAACGCCGGGATGTAGAACAGGCGTCCGACCCACATCTGAAACTCGGGTGATCCCGGGGCGGCCCCAATCAGTTCGAGCAACGCCGGCCGCACGATGAGCGGCAGCATCAGGATCTCGTAAATGTCGAAGGCGAAACCGATCGCGGCAATCGCGCAGATCAGCCACTGGATCGGCGTCAGGCGCTGGTTCATTCGTCGTCTCGTCGCCGCGTCGCGCGGCCGGGTTTGGGTTTTGAGAGGGTGCTAAAGTCTACTTCAGATGGTCTCGTTCGACTTCCACCCCAGGACCCGCGTGGTGTTCGGCCCCGGTTCCGTCACACGCGCCGGACAGCTGGCCAGGGACCTCGGCTTCCATCGCACGCTCGTCGTCGCGGATCCGGGCATCCGCGATTCCGGGCATGCACGCCGCCTTATCGATGCTCTTACTGCCGAAGGGCTCGAAACGTTTCTATTCGACAGGTTCGGCGTCAATCCCGACAGCGAGATGGTCGATGCCGGAGCGGCGTTCGGACGCCCGTTGCACGTCGACTCGATCGTCGCCATCGGCGGCGGCAGCTCGCTCGACTGCGCGAAGGGCATCAATTTCATCCTCCGCAACGGCGGAACGATGGCCGACTACCGGGGATACGGGAAGGCGTCGACGCTGCTGCTGCCGATGATCGGGATCCCGACGACGGCGGGCACGGGAAGCGAGGCCCAGAGCTACGCGGTCATCTCCGATCCGAAGACGCACATGAAGATGGCCTGCGGCGCGCCGTCCGCGGCGTTCCGCATCGCGATCCTCGATCCCGACCTGACGCTGACGGCGCCCCGCCACGTCAGCGCGATGGCCGGCTACGACGCCATCGCCCACGCGGTCGAAACGGCGGTCACCTCGAAACGGACGCCGATGTCGGACACCTTCGCGCACCAGGCCTGGAAGCTCCTGAGCGACGCCTTCGAACGTGTGCTGCTTCACCCGCGGGACGCTGAGGCGCGCGGCGCGATGCTGCTCGGCGCCCACCTCGCCGGGCTGGCGATCGAGGTCTCGATGCTCGGCGCGGCCCACGCGTGCGCGAACCCGCTCACGGCGCGCTACAACGTCGCGCACGGCCTCGCGCTGGCAATGGTGCTCCCGCACGTCGTCCGCTGGAACGCGCCGGCGGCGAAGGATGGCTACGCCGCCCTGCTCGGCGCGCCGCGCCGCCGCGCCCGCGACGAGGATGCCGCGGAGACGCTCGCCCGCCGACTGGAGGACTTCGCCATCGCCGGGCATCTGTCGGTCACGCTGTCGGACGTCGGCGTCACCGCGGACGCGATCCCCGAACTGGCCGAACTCGCCGCCGAACAGTGGACCGGAACGTTCAATCCCCGGCCGTTCGACGCGAGGGGAGCGGAGGAGATCTATCGGGCTGCGCTGTGACACGTGCGACGTGCGACGTGCGATGTGCGACGTGCGGTGCGACGTGCGGCGTGCGACGTGCGGTGCAACGTGCGGCGTGCGACGTGCGGCGTGCGACGTGCTGGTGCGGTGCTACGTGCTGTGCGGCGTGCGACGTGCTGCTGCGGTGGCTACGTGCTGTGCGGCGGGCTGGTCGTGCTCCGTCAGGGCTTGTTGCGCCCGGCACGATTCGTGCCCGGCCATTCTGGCCTATGGCCGAGAAGTTCACGGAACTCCAATGCTGGCGGCTCTCCGACGATTTACGCACGGAAGTGAATGCGATTTGTGCGCAGGAACAGGTCACGTGGCGGCGCAGATTCTGCGACGGTTTCACCGAAGCCGCTGGGAGTGTCTACCACAACATCGCTGAGGGATTCATCCGATATGAATCCGCGCAGATCGTCCAGTTCTTCACCTATGCGCTGTCTTCGCTTGCGGAGGTCGAAGACTACCTGCGTGAATGTCTAACGCGGAGGTTCATCCCCCAGGAGCGCTTCGACAGGGACCTCGAGTTGCTCGAGCACGCACGCGCCAAGACCACTCGCTTCATGCAGTATCACAAAGCCAAAGAGGGCCGAAAACGGCGGGTAAAGGGACGTGGTGGCTCGCCTCCGAGAAGCTAACCCCATTTTCCACGCAAATCGCACCGCACGTCGCACCGCACGCAGCACCAGCACGCAGCACTAGCACGCCGCACGTTGCACCGCACGTCGCACATCGCACGCCGCACGCCGCACGTCGCACGTCGCACGTCGCACGTCGCACGCGCCGATGGCGCTCAGCTATACCGCTCGATCGTGGCGCGTGATGGCGGACGCGTCAACAGCGAGACAACGATCATCAGCACACAGGAAATGAGCGTCATCGGCACGACCGGCAGCAGCCCGAACCACGCCAACGCGCCAGGCACTTGCGACGTGTAGATCACGGCAAACGCCACCCAGAGCGTCACCGCGAGCGCGCCCCACTTGGTGCTGCGCTTCCAGAACAGCGCCGCAACGAGCAGCGGCGAGAGCGCCGAATACCCCGAGAACGCGTACTGGACCGCGAGATCGAAGATCCCCTGCGGCGCGCGTAGCGCGATGAAGTAAGCGACGATCGTCAGGAGGACGACGAAGAGACGGCCGGTCTGGACCTGCACGTTCCCACCAAACCGCGCCGTGCCTCCGTAGTACGTGAACACATCCTCCGTGAACATCGTCGACAGCGCGAGGATCTGGGAATCGCTGGCCATCACGGCGGCCATGATCCCGGCGCCGAGGATGCCGGCGAGCCAGAGCGGCGCGAACTGATCGAGCATGACGAGGACGATGTCGTCACCGGCGGCCTGGCTGCGAAGCGCGGCACGCTCCTCCGCGGGCGCATCGGCGGGCAGCGCGGCCATCGCCGCGCGGGCTTCGAGCTTCGGCTCGACTCTGGGGACCTCACGCAGCGAGTTCGCCGCCACCCCGAGGAACACGCACGGCAGCCAGATCGCCAGCAGACACAGCGGATAAAAGGTCACCGTCGGCTTGAACTGGGTCATCCGCCTGGCCGTCAGGCAGAAGATCGCGATGTGTGGAAACGCGATGGTCGAGAGCGGAATGAACGTGTAGCTGAAGTAGTACCAGGGGGAGATCCGCTCGCGAGTCAGCAGGTGTGACGTCGCCGGCGATTCGAGCAGCGACTCGATGGCCGACGGAAAGCCGCCCATGCCGCGGCCGATGATGAACAGCGCCACGGCGCCGAACGAGAGAAACAGGATCGTCTGGAACGTGTTCACGAAGGCGGTACCGCGCATGCCGCCGAAGAACACGTAACTCATCACGACGAGCGCGACGATGGCGCCGCCGAGCCAGAACGGGACGATGCCGCCGCTGATGCCGCGCAGCGCGGTTCCGCCGCCCATGACGCCGATGATGATGTAGGGGACGAGGAGCGCCGCCTGCACCACGAAGATCGCGGTGCCGATGTGCCCGCACTCCCAGCGGTCCCGGAACATCTGGACGGGCGTCATGAACCCGTGCCGCTTGCCGAGCGCCCACATCCGCGTCCCGATGAAGAACAGCGTCAGCGGGATCACGAAGGCGGATGCCGACGCCATCAGGCTGAAGGTCACGATCCCGTTCGCAAACGCATGGCCCGCGGAGCCGAGGATCGTGAACGCGGTCATGTTCGTGCCGAAGAGCGACAGCAGGAACACCACCGGCCCGAGCGAGCGTCCGGCCAGGAAGTACTCCTCGGCGGTCGCGTTCCGCCCACCGCGAAACGCGAAGATGCCGATGTAGAGAACGACCGCCAGGTAGGCGAAGACGATGAGCGCGGGAATCAACGGATCCCGCCGCGGGTTGTCTTTGTCGGGGCGTCCTCGAGGTGCGCGGGCCAGGCGACGCGAGTGAGCGTCCACATCAGCGCGGAGATCGCGACGCAGTAGACGGCGTGATACGCGAGTCCAACGGGCAGAAAGCCGAAGACGAGCGGACGCGCCTCACGCCAGAACCACACGTCCTGGTGCAGGAGGTACAGGGCCACCACCACGACAACGAGTACGAATCGATGCATTGGATACAATCGAAGGCTTACTGGAGCATTTTATCGATGGTCAAGCGGGTCCACGTTCTCGTTCTGTTTTTCGTCACTCTTTTCGCCCCTGGAGCCTCGGCCCAGACGGCGGCGACCATATCGGGAACCGTCCACGATCAGAGCGCTGCGGTCCTGCCCGGCGTGACCGTGACCGCCAGAAGCGGTGAGACCGGACTGGCGCGAACCACGGTGACCGGCCCGGAAGGCCGCTTCGTCATCGCGCAGCTGCCTCCGGGAGTCTACGAGATCCGCGCGGAACTCGAAGGCTTCAAGCCGCACGTCCGCCCGGAGGTGCAGCTCGCGGTCGCGCAGTCGCTCACGCTGAACATCACGCTGCAGGTCGGCGACCTCACCGTAGTGGACGTCGTTCAGGGGGAAATCCCCGCGGTGAACACGTCCACGCCCGAACTGAGCTATCTCGTCACCGCAGAGCAGATCGAGCACATTCCGCTGAACGGCCGCAACTACACGGACCTGGCCCTGCTGCAACCGGCGGTGAATGCGTTCCCGCACCGCGACGGCGGATCGGTCGTGGCGCACGGGCTGGGCATGAGTATCAACGGCCAGGATCCGCGCTCGAACACGTACCTGCTGGACGGAACGCTGATGAACGACTTCACCAACGGTCCGGCCGGGAGCGCCGCCGGGACGGCGCTGGGGCTGGATACGATCCGCGAGTTCCGCGTCCAGTCGAACGCCTACAGCGCCGAGTTCGGCCGCAACTCCGGCGGCCAGATCAACGTCGTCACGAAGTCCGGCACGAACCAGTTCTCGGGCAGCCTGTTCGAGTTCCACCGCAACGACGCGATGGACGCCAGAAACTACTTCGATACGGGTGACAAGCCCGACTTTCACCGCAACCAGTTCGGCGGCACGCTCGGCGGACCGATCTCGACGGACCGGGCGTTCTTCTTTCTCGGCTACGAGGCGCTGATCGAGCGTCTCGGCCGGACGATCTCCACGGTCGTCCCCGACGACGACGCGCGGCTGGGCATTCTGCCGACCGGCGCGGTCCCGATCAACCCGGCGGTGCTGCCGTACCTGCGCGAGTTCCCCCGGGCAAACGGCCCGTCACTCGGGCAGGGGCTCGCGGAGTTCAACTTCCCGTTCAATCAGAAGCTGGATCAGCACTTCATCCAGGGCCGCCTGGACTACAACGCGTCGCCGACCAACCGCTTCTTCGGCCGCTACACGCTCGATGACACGAACCAGTTCCTCCCGACCGACTATCCGCAGTTCCCGCGGGAGTTCTTCTCGCGCAACCAGTTCTTCACCGGCGAGTACCAGCAGGTGCTCTCGAATCGGACGCTGAACACCGTGCGGCTCGGGTTCAGCCGCACGCGGATCGGGCAGAACGTGGAGTCGCACACGACGGAGTCGCTCCCGGTGTTCGTACCGGGACGTGATTTCGCGGGCGCGATCGACATCGGCGGCATGAAGCGTTTCGGACCCCAGAGTTCGGCGAACCTCAGGCTCGTGCAGAACGTCTTCAGCCTCTCCAACGATCTCGTGCACACGCGCGGGCGGCACACGATCAAGGCCGGCGGGCTCGTCGAGCGCTACCAGGACAACATGGTGAACCCGACGTTCAGCCTCGGGATCTACCGGTTCGCCAACCTGAACACCTTTCTGCGTGCCACGCCCGCGACCTTCATCGGCCTGACCCCCGAATCGCAGTTCGACCGCTACTGGCGGTTCACACTGTTCGGCTTCTATCTGCAGGATGACTTTCAGGTGACGCCGCGGCTGACGCTGAACGGCGGGCTGCGGTACGAGTTCCATACGATGCCGTCCGACCTTTACGGCCGCGACTCGGCGCTGCCGGACCTTTCGGCGTCGGAGCCGACGACCGGGCAGCTGTACGAGAACTCGTCCTACAAGAACGTGTCGCCGCGAGCCGGGTTTGCGTGGGACGTGTTCGGCGACGGCCGGACCGCGGTGCGCGGCGGCTACGGGCTGTACTTCAACACCAACAGCCACCAGAACCTGATCGTGACCGTCACGAATCCGCCGGCGACACCCCGGCCCGTCATCATCAACCCGAGCTTCCCCAGCCCGCCGTTCGACCGGGCCGGGGCGATCTCGATCCGGCCGATCCAGTGGGACCTGGAAGTGCCGCGCGTGCACGTCTTCAACGTGAACGTGCAGCGCGAGATCTGGCAGCGGACCTCGGTGACGCTCGGCTACGCCGGCTCGCGCGGCAGGCACCTGCTGCGCAGCGCTGACGTCAACACGGCGCCGCCCACGACCCTGCCGGACGGCACGATCTTCATCCCGGCGGGCACGCCGCGCCCGAACCCGGCGTTCTCGACGATCGAGCTGAAGAGCAGCGACGGCGAGTCCTGGTACAACGCGTTCATCCTCGACGTCCGCAAGCGGTTCTCGGCCGGCTTCTCGGTCCAGTCCTCGTACACGCTCTCGAAGAGCGAAGACACCACGCAGGCGTCGACGTTCTTCTCCGACGCGACCAACGGGACCACGACCGCGTTCCCGGAGTACATCCCCGGCTACAACAAGGGGCTGTCGGATTTCGACACGCGTCATGCGTGGGTGGTGAACTTCACGGTCGACGTTCCCGGGACCGATGCGCTGGGAGGGCTGCTCCGCGGCTGGCAGGCCTCGGGCATCTGGAACATGCGCAGCGGACAGCCGCTCACCGTCTTCGTGCAGAGCAACCGCTCGCGTTCGCTCTGGACCCCGTCGCTCGGTCCCGGGATCGGCGCCGATCGCCCGAGCTACGCGCCTGGCTACGGCCCTGACAATGCCGTCCTCGGCCGCGTGGATCAGTGGTTCGATCCGAACGCCTTCGTCCTGCAGCCGGCGGGCACGTTCGGCAACACCGGCCGCGGCGACTTCATCGGTCCGAACCTGCGCACGCTGGACGTGGCGCTCTCGAAGCGCGCCTCGTTCGCAACGTTCGGGAACAACGGCCAGCTCGAGTTCCGGATCGAGGCGTTCAATCTGCTCAACCGCGCCAACTTCGGCCCCCCGTCGCTGATCGCCTTCGCCGGCACGGCCGACAACGAGGCGCCGCTCTCGACCTTCGGCCGGATCACGACGACGGTCACGTCGGCGAGGCAGATCCAGCTGGGAATCAAGATGTACTTCTGAGAAACGCCGAACTACGAACTCCGAACTATGAACTGAAATTGCGGTACGATTGGCCGCACCGAATTCTTAGTTCGGCGTTCGGAGTTCTGACCTACTAGTTCGTAGTTCGGCGTTCATAGTTCGCAGTTTCTGGGGAAATCGTTCATGGCTTGGCTTGCTTTTGTCGCGGGCGCCTTCCTGTCCTGGGGCGTCTACGGATCGATGCTCCACGACGGGCAGATGCGGCTCGGGAGCCCCATGCGTGCGCTCCTGTGCGTGGGCGTCGCCTACTTCCTGATCGGCGTGCTGGTGCCGATCGCTGTCCTCTATTCGCAGGGCGAGGGGCTCCGCGGGTTCAATTCGACCGGTTCCACGATGGCGACGGTGGCCGGCGCGCTCGGCGCGATCGGCGCCGCCTGCATCATCTTCGCGTTCCGCACGGGCGGCACGCCGACGTACGTGATGCCGCTGGTCTTCGGCGTCGCACCGCTCGTCAACGTGCTCTACACGATGTACATGCACCCGCCGAAGACGGCGCCCAACCCGCTGCTCTACGTCGGCTTTCTCGTGACGGCCTTCGGCGCGGGAATGGTGCTGTACTTCAAGCCGCCGGCGCACTGATCCTCCCATGGCGGGCCGGGGCCGCGTGCGCGGCCTCCTGTGGACCACCGGCGCAGCCGCAGTCCTGACCGCACTGCTCGCCTCGCCGGTTCTGCGCTCACCGTCGATGCGCCTGACCGGCGACGCAGTCGTCGGTCCGCATCACGACCCGTTCACCGTCATCCTGCAGTTCGAGCGTCCGCCGGCGCTCTCCGCCTACACGCAACCGGCCACCGATTACGTCGGGGCAGCCCTCGCGCAGGTAATCGGCGGCGTGGCGGCGTACAACCTGATCGTCCTCGCCAGCTTTCCCCTCACCGCGCTCTGCACGTACCTCTTCGTCTACAGGCTGACTGGGCGCGTCGCAGCAGCCGCCTTCGCGTCGCTGGCCTTCACGTTCTGCGCCTTCCACGTCGCGCACGCGGCCTATCACCCGCACGTGGCGCAGCTCCAATGGATCCCGCTGTATCTGCTTGCGCTCTGGATGTGCCTCGAGCGCTTCTCTCCGCGTCGGGGAATCTTCCTAGCGGCCGCAGCCGCGCTGGTTGCGCTGTCGAATTTCTATGGCGGCTACATCGCTCTCCTGATCACGCCGGTCTTCGTCGGGGCCGTGCTGCTGTCGGCCGGTCGCGCGAAGGTCCAATCCGCGATCCTCCGGGCAGCGCCAGCGAGCGTCGTCCTGCTGGCGGCCGCGATCGCCGGGATGGCATACGTCTGGCTCGTCGCCCCACAGGTGATCACCGATCCGGACGGCCTCGCCGCGCCCCTCGAGGATCTCCACAGCTACGGCGCCGTTTGGTGGGCGTACCTCCTGCCGCCCGCGATCCACCCTGTGGTGGGCGCCTGGACCGCGGACGTCCTCCGGAGCGCCAACGTGACACACGGCATGCTCGAGCAGCAGGTCACTCCAGGCCTGGCGCTGATCGCACTCTCGGCGATCGCCTTCCGCTATCGAACGGCGATGGATGAGCGGACGGGCCGAGCGGTCCCGGCACTGCTGATCGTCGCCGCTGCGGCGTTCATCCTCTCGCTTGCGCCCGGCCAGCACCTCGCCGGGATCCTCGTTCCGGCGCCCGCAAGCCTGCTGCACGGAGTGGCCCCGATGTTTCGCTCGTACGCGCGTTTCGCGGTCGTCGTGAACCTGGCGATCGCGGCAACCGCCGGCATCGGGTTCGCCTGCCTGATGAAGTCCTCGTCGCGCACGTTCCGGGCCGCGGGATGGCTGTTGGCCCTCCTGGCGTGTTTCGAATCCTCGGCACCGGCACTTCGCGGCTGGCGCGACGTCCTGCCGACAGAGGCTCACCGGTGGCTGACCACGCTGCCCGAGGACGCCCGGATCATGTACCTGACCCGTGCCACACCGGCGGGCGTCGCAAGGGCGCAGCTCGCGGGGCGCACGCTCTCGTTCTGGCAACCCGAGGTCAGCGACCTCCGGGACCCGGATTTCGCACAGGCCCTGGCGGCCCGCGGCTTCACGCACGCGATCTACCACCGGCCCAGCGCCGTCGCACGCTGGCTCGAGACGCATCCTCAGACGGGCTTCCGCGTCGCACGAAGCTTCTCCGACAGCGTCGTGGTCGAGATCGATCGCAGCCAGCCGCCGCTCACGATCGTGTGGAACGGGTTCCATCCCCGTGAGGACAGCGACCAGGGATCGTGGCGCTGGATGGCGGATGAGGGAAACTGGACGATCACGAACCACGGTCGCGAGCCAGTCTCGGCGGCGCTCGAACTCGAGGCGGAATCGCTTGATGCGGCGCGGACCGTCAAGGTGCGCATGAACGGCCGGGACATTGGTGAAATCCACGTCGGTGCACGACGTGCCTGGTGCCCTCCCCTGCGCTTGATCCTGCCTCCCGGGGAGACTACGCTACTATTCCTCCCAGCAACTCCTGCGGTGACGGCCGATTCGATCCTGGGCAATGGAGACGGCCGTGCCCTGTCGATCGCCATCTGGAGATGGAACTGGATACGGAACACGGAACCGCCCGCCTCAGCACCGCCGATCTGATCGGGTGCCGGGCGCTGGCTGCCATGACGCACGACCAGGTCACCCGGATCTTCACCGACGCGCTCACGTTGTGCGGAGCCACGATCGTGAAGGTCGCCTCGCATGCCTACCCCGGCCAGGGGCTGACGTGCGTCGCGATTCTCGAGGAGTCGCATGCCGTCGTGCACACCTGGCCGGAATCCGGCATCGTGCACGTCGACGTGTTCACCTGCTCGGGAACGCTGCGCACCCGCGAGGCCATCGCCGCGCTCGGCCGCATCTTCGAGGCTGAAACGGTCACGATTCACGACGTTCCTCGCGCGTCCGGCGTTCCGACATGAACGCGACGATGATCGCGTTCTGCGGCCGTGCGCTCGCCACGAGCGTCGGCCTGTTCGGCCTCCTGCGGCTCGAGTGGATCGAACGCACACTCCTGACCCCCTTTACGACACTCCAGGCTCACGCCGCGGCACTGGCCGGAGGCGGCGAGACGACGCTCGCGCGCGTCGGTCTGAACTGCAGCGGCGCCGATGCCATCGCGCTCTGCCTTGCGTTCATCGTCGCGTGGCCGAGCCGCGTCTCGCTGCGCGTCGCAGGAGCCATCGGCGGGATCGCGTTCATCTCGATGGTGAACATCGTGCGCATCCTCACGCTGGTGCGCATGGACGGGGCCCCGCGATTTGCCGTCTGGCACGAGTATCTCTGGCCGGCCATCCTGACGATGGCGGCGGCCGGCTACGTGTTCGTCTGGATGTCGCGGGTCGGGCGGCTGCATCCCGATGGCGGCACATCGAGCCGGGGCACAGGTGGCCCAGGCGGCGCTCGTCGCTTCGCTCTCACGGCAGCCGTCTGCGTCGTCGTATTCTTCGCGGCCGCGCCGTTCTATCTGAATGCCCCTCCAGTGACTGCGCTGGCGGGCTGGATGGCCGGATGCGCCGCGGGGCTCATGCGCCTCTTCGGTGCGGCGGCCACGACATCGGGCGCCGTGCTCGAAACCTCCCGAGGCGGCTTCCACGTGACCGGTGAGTGCGTCGCGACGCCGGTAATCCCACTGGGCGTTGCGGCAGCCTTGACGCTCGTCAACACATGGCGCGGCCGGGGACTCGCGCTCCTCGCGCTGATCCCCCTGGTCATCGTCCTGGGCATTGCGCGGCTGCTCGTGCTGGCAGTCCCGCCGGCAGTCATCGGGGCGCCCGACCTCTGGGTTCATGCGTTCTTCCAGATGGTCCTGGCGCTGCTCGCCATCGTGGCCGTGGTCGCGTGGCGACACCGTGCGGCGGTCGCGGCGCGCAGCGTGCTGCTGACGCGTGCAGCGCTCGCGACCTGCTGCGGAATACTCGTCGCGATGCTGCTTGGGAGCGAGTACAGCGAGGCCGTCCAGACGGCAGGCCTGAACATCACCGCGTGGATCGGCCTCGGTCGATCCGAGGCGGTGCTCGCTGACCCTCAACGCGCGCTCGAGCTGCTGCCGCCGTTCCAGATCGGCATGTTCGTCGCTCTGACGATCGCCGCGCTGGCCACCGGCTGGCGCGCGGGGAGATGGTCGATCGCCCTCGTCGCGCTCGCCTTCTCCCAGGTGGTGTTCTTTACGTGCGTATACGGGCTCGGCACCCTCGGAGCGGTCGAGATCCCCGTAGCTGGCGTCCGCTTCTGGGCCATCCTCGCCCCGCTGGGCGGGCTGCTGCTGTATCAGCGCTGGGCCGACGTCGACGGCCGGCGGACGTATCAGGGATTCTGGGAGCAGGTCGGGCGCGACTTCCCGGATCTCGGTGGTGCCCCCTCAACGCGCTATTACTTCGACAACGAGGTTCGTCTCCTCTCCGAACACTTCCCGGATCTCGACGGCCTGAAGCTGCTGAAGACGGATCTCTGGGACGAGGCGAAGAACACCCGCATCCTGCAGTGGACGGCGTCCCGCGGCGCCCGAACGGCCGGCATCGACATCGCGCGATCCACCATCCGTGAGGCGCGTGCCGAGTTCGGCGCACAGCCCCTGCGTGCGGCTGCCGCGGACGTCAGGGCCCTGCCCTTCCCGGACAACGCATTCGATGCCGTGTACTCGATGGGCACGATCGAGCACTTCGATGAGTCCGACGTGGCGGCCCGGGAGATCTTCCGTGTGCTCCGCCCGGGTGGACGCGCGATCATCGGTGTGCCAAACCGCTGGGATCCGTTCCTGCGTCCGCTCCAGGTCAGGATCATGCAGCGCCTTGGGATCTACGGCTACGGCGACGAACGGTCGTTCTCGCGCCGTGCCTTCCGAGAGCTGCTCGAGGCGAGGGGCTTTACGGTCGTGGCCGAGACAGGGATTCTCTTCGTGCCTGGATGGCTGCGGATGCTCGATCTCGCCTGCCACGCGTGGTGCCGGCCACTGGTGCCGCTCACCGCTGCGCTGCTGGCGCCGTTTGTCGCGCTCGACCGGCGGTTTCCCCGGCTTCGCCGGCACGGCTACCTGCTCGCCACCGTGGTCCGCAAGCCCGAACGACAGTAATCGCGATCACGCGAACGCTCACTCGAGCGTCTCGTAAATCGTCGTGCGGCCGTCCCGGTACACCGTTCGCCAGAGCTGTCCGTCGAACCGGTCGAACTTCTCGAGGCCTTCCGGTGCGTAGCGGGCGCGTTCGAGCTGGCCGACGATGATGTATCGCACGTCGTAAGTCTCGAGGAAACGGCGGCTCGAGGTGGGATCGGGCGTCGTGTAGAACGCGTCGATATCGTCGACCCGCCGCGTCACCCAGTTCGACACGAACATCCGCTGCTGCCGCTGGTGGAAGTTCCAGCCGACGACCCCCGGAAGCCCGGTGTAAACCGTGAAGCGCGAGCACCACCGGTATTCGGAGCAGTGCCCCTCGACGATCACCGGTGAGCCGGGGACGTTTTCCTGCATCCAGCGGATCGCCCGGTAGTCTTCAGCCAGGTCGAGGCGCGTGTTGAAGTCTTCATGGCGCACGAACGGCATGTAGGCCATGCCGTCGAGCGTGTGTGGGGCCGCGGGCGCCCAGCGGTCCCGCAGCTTGTCCGGTATGCCGGTGAGGCCGAACAGGCTTCCAAACGCGACGGTAGCGACGACGGCGGCACGCCAGGCGCAGCGCGGTCCCGTCGACCACCTACGACTCGCAGCGAGCGTCCACGCGATCGCGGCGCCTGCGCCGGCGGCGAGCAGCATCCACGCCTGCAGATAAAACTTGAACACCGTGTTCTGCCGTCCGATGTCGCCGCGCACGACGACCACGTCCACGGCCAGCGTAATCAGCAGGGCCAGCGCCGCCAGCGCGAGGACGAATCGTTTCGCGGCGGAAGACGCGGGCATCCACATCAGCAGGGCGGCCCAGGCGACGATGGGCACCACAACGAAAGCGATCGTGACGCCTGCGGCCGCAAGTGCGGCGCCTCCGGCAAGTGCCAGGACGCCGATCGTCCATGCGATCGCCGGAGCCAGGAACATGGAGCGGCCACGCTTCATGAGACGGATCCACTCGCGTGTTTCTGCCGCCATCCACCACAGGACGGGCAGGAGCAGCAACGTCCAGTGCGTCAGGTACGACGACAGCGTTGTCGTCGGGCCGCTCCAAAGGTCCATGGCGCCGTACGCCTTCGCGTAGTTGGCGTGAAACGGACGGAAGAGGAGGAACGACACCGCCACGAACAGCATCGCCATCCCACACGCTCGTGCCGCGTCTCGTGGCACCGTGTCGCGCTGCATGGTGCGCCAGCCGATCGCCGCCGCGACGATGGCAAGGTAGGTGTACCCGTCCGCAAGGTTGGTCGGATAGATCGCCCCAACCACCAGGGCCGCGATCACCAGCGCCAGCGCATCTGATGCGAATCGGCGTGGCAGATCGCGCGCGGCGACGAACGCACACGCAACGCCCAGTGCCAGCAGCGCCAGCGGCATGACGAGCATGTGAGCGTGCAGATCGCCGTAGACGAATGTGAAGAGTGGAAACTCGGTGATCTCGTGTCCGGTACCTGAAGGTATGACGCGGCTCGGGTTCCAGTACCACTCGCCTGGCTGCAGGGCATCACCTGCAAACCAGCGCCTCACCAGTTGCGCAGACGCGAGGTTGCCAAGCAGCACGGTCGCGGCAGCGGACGCGAATCCGCCGGCCCCGCGTTGCCATCGCGGCGCGCCTCCAAGGGCCTGGAGGTTCCATCCCAGGGAGAAGGCGCCCAGCGCGGTGAGCGCAAACACCGTGGGCACCATGAGGTTGTACGCAATCGCAGGAACGATCCCCAGCAGCTTGACGGGCGTCCCGAGGATGACAAACCCGAAGTAGTAGTAATTGATGTATCCGCCGGCGAACCACGGGTCGTACGGAGGAAAGGTGGTGCTCCGGATGACGGCGTTCAGGTAGGAGAAGTCCATCGGCCGTTCGCCTCCCCTGGCCGGATGCCACAGATCCGGGTTCGCGATCCGGACGAGGAGCGCGGCCACGAAGAGCCCGAGTGCGATCGTCTCGACGGAGAGAAAGTATCGCCAGCGCGAACGCCACTCGTCGAGCAGTTCGGTCCGCTGACGCACCGCCAGCCACCCGCCGGCAAGCAGCAGGAGCCCGAATACCGCCGCGATCGTTCCACGCGAATACAAAAGTCCCATGGAACCGGCAAGCCAGGTCAGATAGCCAAGCGACAGGAGCCCCGCAGCGCGGCTCAGCGGATAACCCCGGTCAGGCAGCCCGCGGAACGCGAATCTGAGGAAGGGATAGAAGATGAGGCCGGCTAGCGTGACGAACAAATACCAAACGACGGCCGCGATCATCGGACGGTCGTTCAGCAGGGACTCCGAGCTGAAGAGCCTCGACCACGTGCCGCCGGAACGCTGCCGCTCGAGCGCCTCCGGAGCGAGCATGAGGCCCTTGAAGCTGTCGAAACGGCGGGGAGGCAGTCGGACGAGGTGCGTGAGATCCGCCGTCGTGAGAATGGACCGTACGCGATCGGGATCGAAGTCCGGAGACTTACGAAAGATCAGGACCTTCGGATGATCGTAGAAGGTGAACGCTTCCTCAGCCGACTGGTCATTGATTTCGAACGGGCCGAGCCGCGGGTAACTCTCGAACACGGCGGCCAGTTCGAAGCCGAGGCGCCCTTCGAACATGCCGGGGCGCGCGCGGTCGTAGCAAGCGGCGACCGCCGCCTCGCTTGGCGGGCAGCCGATCAGCTCGCGGTAATACAGGGTGGTCAGCGGGTAGCGCTCGGGCAGCCGGGTTATCTGCGCGTATTGGTGGTTCGTCGGAAGGAAGATGAAGTCGGCCTGATCGAGTATGCCGACGAGCCGATCGAGCTTCTCGGTCGTGTCATCCCAATAGACCTGCAGGTTCAGGTCACCGCGATAGAGGCCGCCGAACGGATCGTATCCGTCGATGCGAAACGGCAGCGCATAGTCGAAGTCGGTCTCGTTGGCGAACGTGGCGCCCGAGAGCTCGAGACCCTCGTCATCCGCCCGGATGGTGAGGAGATACGAAGTGCCGCGGACGAGATCGACCGGGCTCTCCAGCTCGAGCCGGATCGGAACGCCGCGTGTGTCACCGGACGTGCCATCGAGTACGGCCGTCCCTTCTGCGAGCGCACGCAGCTCGCCAGCGGCTCCCGGCGTCGAAACGATCGCAGCGACGCGGCCGCCGGATCGTTGATGGACGCGCGGCAGATAGACGGCCGTCAGCCGTCCGTCGCGCTTCGGCGTGAAGTCGAACGCGTGGGGGCCGCGCCCGCCCGGGGCGAGCGGCTGGTTGTAGCTGCTTCCATCCGGAAGCTGGATCTGCAGGTTCGCGGCCGCCGGGACATTCTGGAAGATCCATCGTGAGGCCGCGATTCGAGGCTCTTCCCGCAGGTAGATGCCGAGGAAAGCCACGGCCCACGCCATCGTCAACGCAAGAACGACGGTGCCGGTCGCGAAGCCGAGGATTCGCCGCCAATCGGCGATCCTCACGATCATCCACGCCGCGATCATGGCCAGCATCGGATACACCGGCAGCTGGTAGCGCATCGTCGGATTCAACTGGAGCGACTGCCAGACGAAATATGCGATCGTCCAGCCCCAGAGGAGCGCGTGGCGCCGCTCTCCCCTGGCAATGCGCCATCCCATGAAGAGGACGCCGGCCCATGCCGTGATCCCCAGCGGCAGCCCCAGCCCCCAGACGGTCAGGTTCGTGAACGAGTAGAGGTACGAGCGGCGGGCCCATTGCAGGTTCCACGGCACGTCCGCATCGAGCGATGTCATCGCGCGCAGTTCGCTCAGGTTGGCGATCCATTGCGGGTTGAGCGACAGGCCGACGAATGCGTACGGCTGACAGATGCGGAACGTGATCAGCGCGGCCAGTGCGCCGACAGACGCGCAGCCGATGGCCAGCCGCCAGTCGCGCGGCTTCCGGAGCAGGAACGCGGCCGGCAACACGAGCGCGAGCGGCAGGATGCTGACCTTGGATGCCAGCGCCATCCCGAGCGCCAGGCCAAAGCTCACACTCAGCAGGATGTCGCGGCGCCGGCCGCCGCCGGGATCGGCTGTGGCGATCGCCACAGCGCAGTACACCGCCGGAAGGGCGAACGCGTTGACGAACAGATCGGTCGTGAAGAAGTGCGACTGCTGGATCTGGAGTACGCAGAACGCGGAAAACGCCGCGGCCAGCAGCCCGACCCGGTGTCCATACAGGCGTGCGGCAATCAGGTAGAGGAACAGGATCGACCAGATGTCCGCGGCAGCGGATACCCCACGGCCGAACCCGCGAAGGTCGTCCACGCCGAACGCCTCGACCGCGATCCGCGTGAGCGTCAACGGGAGATTTCCGTAGACGAAGAATGCGATCCCGCGGTTGTACGGGTTCAGCGTGGAACGCCGTCCGTCCAGGTACTCGACCAGATACAACCACCGCTTTCCGGCCTCGGGACAGTCGTCGAGAAGGATGGACGGGTCCCTGCACGCGCGAGCCCTCAGGCTGTCGAGGACGGTGACCAGGTGAGTCTCGTCGGGATGTTGATGCTGACGCTCTCCCCACCCGATCCCGGTGAGGCGCAATGCCGCTGCAACGGCCAGTACCGCGAGCAGCGCAGCCCCTCGCGTGAGGCGCCGGCGCCAGCGCGGTGCGGCTGGTCGGACCTCATCGCCTCGGGGCTCGACCGTCCGGGTCTCGTCAACGTATGTCAGACGTGCGCTCCAGCAGGGACGAGAACAGGGTTTCGTAATCGGCCGCAATCCGGTCGGGATCGTAGGCGGCACTGAGGGCGGCAATCTCGCCGCGGAACCGTGTCGGCTCCTCGAGTACCTCGAGGAGCTTGCCGGCAAGATCGGCTGCATCGCCGATCGCCGCAATCTTCCCGGCGCCGTGCATCGTCACCGGCTGCCGGACGCCCGGCAACGCGGACGCGACGCACGGCACGCCGTTCAGCATCGCTTCGATCTGCACGAGACCGAACGCCTCGGTCGAGTTCAAGGACGGCACCGTCAGCACGTCGAGATTTGGATAGAACGCCGCCATCTCCACGGGATCGAGGTTCCCCAGGAACGTCCAGTGTCCCGCGGCTTCCAGCTCGCGGATGCGCGGCATGAGTCGCCGCGCGTACGCACGCTCCCCCATGACGTCCTCGAACTCGCCTGCAAACAGCACCTGGGTGTTCGGATGCCGTTCGATGATCCGCGGCAGCGCCGCGAGCAGCACCTCGATCCCCTTGTCGGCGGCGAATCGCGCGGCCATGCCGATGACGGGCCGCCGTTCGCGCGTGCCGTATCGCCGTGCGAAGCGCTCGATGGCTCCCGGCGGCGGCGTGGGCAACTCGACCGGCGGCAGGATCGGCGTCAGCTTCGAGGCATGCCGCCGCAGATACCGCGAATGGTCGGCGTAATCCTGCGTGTACGTGACAAGGTGATGCGCAATCAGGCCGGCAAGGTGATTCTGCACATGGACCAGGGCGTTGACGATGCGATTGAACGGCCCTGGCGGCAGCCGCAGATCGCAGTGATAGGTCAGCACCGCCGGTCTGCCGAAGAGCCGCGCTCGAAGGGCGACCCCCGGCGCGTCGAACTGCGGCAGGTGCAGGTGGACGACATCGTGCTGTCGCACGAGCCGCGTGGCCACCAGTCCGAAGGTCGGCGCCAGGACCCCTTTGCTGATGCGCATCGCCACCGGCACGCGCACGACCCGCACGCCGTCGAGCACCTCCTCGAGGGGGAGGCTGCGCTCGTACTGTGTGGTCATGACGGTCACGTCATGGCCGCGCCGCACCAGCGCACGGGCGAGGCGTTCCGCGTAGATCGTGAGTCCGGAGGTGTGCGGACGGTAGTAGGTGAGCGCCGTCAGGATCTTCATGTGCCGGGTGCAGCGGCCAGCTCGCCGATGAGATGGCCGTGCGCCTGAACCCAGTCGAACAGCTCCTGGAGTCCACGATCGAGGCCGATCCGCGGCTCCCAGCCGAGATCCTGCACGGCCCGGCGGATGTCCGCATGAAACACGCGCTGATCGCCGGCCCGCCACGGTGCCCACGACACCGGGATTGGACGCCCGACCAGTCGTTCGAGCATGGGACCGAACTCGGCCCAGACGGCCAGCCGGTTGGGGGACCCGCCGCCGACGTTGTAGGCTTTGCCCCGCGCCACGTCGATCCGCTCGATCGCCGCGTCGTACGCGTCCATCAGGTCCTCGACGTGCAGCACGTCGCGAACCTGTTTGCCGTCGCCATAGATCGTGATGGGCGCCCCGGTCACGGCTGCGAGCATCATCCACGAGATCCAGCCCTGGTCGTCGCTGCCGAACTGCCGCGGACCGTAGACGCAGCTCTGACGGAATACGACCGTGCGCAGGCCGAACATCCGCGCGTAATCGCGGGCGTACTGATCCCCGGTTCCCTTGCTGCACCCGTAGGGGGAGTGGAAGTCGAGCGGCTGCGATTCCGGGCAGCCGTGCTCCAGGTCCTTGTAGCGCCACCGCGTGGCCTCCTCGACCACCGGCGTGCTCTGCATGCCGCCATACACCTTGTTGGTCGACGCGTAGATCACGATCGGGTCCCGCTCGGCGCGGCGCGCGGCCTCGAGCACGTTGAAGGTGCCGATCGCGTTGGCTTCGAAGTCCTCACGGGGGTCACTCATCGACTTCGTCACCGCCACCTGGCCGCCCAGGTGCACGATGACGTCCGTCTGCCGTGCGCAGCGTTCCACGAGTGCGGCATCGCGCAGGTCCCCGCGCTCGAACCTGAACGCCCCACGTCCGAAGGTGCCTTCGAGCCAGGCGAGATTGAGCGGTGCGCCCGCGCGCGAGAGATTGTCGAGGATCGTAACGGAGTGGCCCCGGCGGAGCAGCCGATACACGTAGTTCGACCCAATGAAACCGGCACCGCCGGTCACGAGGTAAGCTGCCATGCGTGGAGGGCATTCTAACCTCGATCGCCGGATCGACCCAGAACGTGCATGTTAGGATCGCGCTGGGATGATCGTCATCATTGGCGCCGGACCGACGGGCCTCGGCGCAGCCTGGCGGCTTCACGAGTTCGGACACACGGAGTACCTGCTGCTCGAGAGCGCGGACGGCCCCGGCGGCCTCGCTTCCAGCGTGGTGGACCCTCAGGGATTCACGTGGGACATCGGCGGCCACGTTCAGTTCTCGCACTACCGCTACTACGATGACGTGCTGGATCGCGCCGTCACGTGCGGATGGTTCGAACACGAACGCCATGCCTCGGTCTGGATGCGGAACCGATGGGTGCCGTATCCGTTCCAATACAACATCCATCACCTGCCGTCTGCGGAACGCGATGCCGCGCTGCGCGACCTCGAAGCCATCGCGCAGGGCCAGTCCGGTGCCGCGGCGCATTTCCGTGACTGGATCGAACGGACGTTCGGTCCAACCATCGCCGCGACATTTCTGCTGCCCTACAACGAGAAGGTCTGGGGCTATCCGCTCGAGACCATGGGCGTGGACTGGATGGGCGAACGCGTGGCCGTCGTCGATCTCGACCGCCTGCGACGCAACGTGCGCGAGGGACGCGACGACGTGGGATGGGGCCCGAACAATCGGTTCCGGTTCCCGCGGCGTGGCGGGACCGGCGCCATCTGGACGCACGTCGCGGCCCTGCTGCCGCCCGAACGCGCGCGCTGGAATGCGAGGGTGACCGCCATCGACGCACGCCGCCGCGTGTTGCGGACCGAGGACGGCGCGACGCACGCGTTCGATCGCCTGATCAACACGATGCCGCTCGATTCGCTGTGCGAGTTGACGACCGGTCTGGGCGCAGACGTCCAGCACGCCGCACGTGCGCTCACGCACAGCGCCGTCCATATCCTGGGGATCGGGCTGCGCGGCCACCAGCCCGAAACGCTCCGTCCGCGCTGCTGGATGTACTTCCCCGAGGATCACAGCCCGTACTACCGGGTGACCGTCTTCAGCAACTACTCGCCGCACCACACGCCAGAAGGCGAGGGCTACTGGTCCCTCATGGCGGAAGTCTGCGAATCGCCGCATCGCGCGATCGACACCGCGTCGCTCGAACGCTGGACGCTCGATGCCATGCGGCGCGACGGCCTCATCGATGACCGCTCGGAGGTGGTCAGCGTCTGGCACCATCGCCAGGAACACGGCTATCCAACCCCGTTTCTCGGACGTGACGAGGTCCTGGCGCGGATCCTGCCTTCACTCGAAGCGCACGAGATCTACTCACGGGGCCGCTTCGGTGCGTGGAAGTACGAGGTATCCAACCAGGACCACAGCTTCATGCAGGGCGTCGAGGTCGTCGACCGGCTGCTCGGGCTCGGCGATGAGCCGACGCTCAATCGCCCGCACGAGGTGAACCGCGGCGACCATCGAATGACTCACGTCCAGGCGTCTGCCCGTTGATCCGGGATTTCGTCCTCGCGTCGGCGAAAAGCCTGCTGTTCCAGATCGGCTGCCGTGGCGACGAAGCGCGATACTTTGCTCTGAAGGGTTCGCTCGTGCGTGCAGCCGCTCGACGGGGTCTCTACGAACGGCGCTACCTCGCGCTCCTGCCTTCGCTCGTCAGCCCCGGATCGGTCGCGGTCGATGTGGGAGCCCACTTCGGCGCCTACACACACGCTCTCGCGAACGTCGTCGGTCCAACAGGGCGCGTCGTCGCGTTCGAGCCGCTGCCGCCCGTGGCCCAGCAGCTCATTCGCTCCTGCGCTCGTCTGCGGAACGTGACCATCTTCGAGGAAGCCGTCTCAGATCAGGCCGATGACTCGCTCGAGCTGCAGATGCCCGCCATCGGATGGAACGTCCCTGAGCCCGCGCTTGCGCGAGCCAGCCGCGCAGCGACAGGACCAGTCTGCGCGACGTTCCGTGTCCGGGCGCGCCCTCTGGATCATCACGCCGACGTCGTCGAGGGAGCCACCTTCATCAAGGTCGACATCGAGGGGCACGAGCTATCGTTTCTCGCTGGCGCGAGACAGATCATCGAAACCTCGCGGCCCGTGCTGCAGGTGGAGTCCGCGGGTCTCATGATCCAGCGCGATGCCGCGCTCGCGTGGCTGGAAGCACGGAACTACGTACTCTTCACCTTTCGGGGCAGGCGATTGCATCGTGCGGGTCTCGAAGCGCGGTTGTCGCTGAACGTCTATCTCGTCCCGGCGGAACGAGTCCCCGCGCTGCCGGTGTTCCGCGAGGTCCGGTCATGACGCCTGAACCAGCGGACGCACCGGCACTCTCGGTCGTCATGCCCGTCTACAACGAGGAGCAGTCCGTCGGCGACGTCCTCGCTGAGTGGACGTCAGCACTCGATGCGCTCGGCATCACCTACGAGTTTCTCGTCCTCGACGACGGATCACGGGATCGGACGGGCGACGTCGTGCGCGAGATGGCCATGCGATCGAGGGCAATCCGCGTGCTCCGTCACGAGAACCGGGGACACGGGCCGACGGTCCTGCGCGGGTATCGGGAGGCGACCGGCGACTGGGTGCTGCAGATCGACAGCGACGGAGAAATCGCGGCGGAGGGTTTTGCCGATCTCTGGCGGCGGCGTGAGTCGTTCGACCTGCTCGTCGGCTGTCGCGTCAACCGATCGTCGAATTTGATCCGACAGGTCGTCAGTCTGACGTCGCAGATCATCGTGCGCGTGCTGTACGGGCCCGGTATCCGCGACGTCAACGTGCCGTATCGGCTCGTTCGAAGGACGATCCTTCACGAGATGCTCTTACCGCTGCCGCCGGATCTGTTCGCGCCGAACGTCATCCTCTCGGGGCTGGCGATCCGTCGGGGGCTGCGCATCCACGAGGAGCCGGTCGCGCACGTCGGCCGGCGGCACGGCCGCCCGTCACTCGGACGGTTCAACGTGCTGCTGCCGGCGGCGGTGTCGCTGTGGCAGACGGTCGTCCAGGCGTGGCGGCATCGCTCGGACCGCGGCGTCCAGGCCGCACCTGGTCGAGCGGGAACACGAGGAGCCGGCCCGCCGCATGGTCCACGATGAGCAGCTTTCCGCGCCCACGATCGACGGCTACACCAGTGGGCCGTGGTGCGCGGTCGGCGGCCGGAAGCGAATACGCCGATTCGAGCCGGCCCGACGGGCTGAATGCGAATAGCCGTCCGGCTCCTGGATCCGTCGCGTAGACGAGTCCCACGTCATCGACGGCGACCGCCGGCTTGTCCTCAGCGGATCGGCTCGACCAGCCGGGCACACGCCAGGAACCGATCGTATGCCCCCGTCCATCGACACGCACGATCCGCTGATTCCACGCATCGGCAACGAGGAGCGTCCCGTTCGAGTCGCTCGCGACAGCGGTTGGTTCATCGAAGAACTCCGGGAACTCGGAGGCTGCGCCAATGATGGCGCGCCGCTTTCCTGCGGTGTCGAAGACGAGCAGCCGCTTGTTGCCGGTATCGGCGACCACGATCCGCCCGGTATCATCGACGACGAGTCCGCGCGGACCGAACAGGGAGACATCATCGTCGCCTTCGTCGCCGTGATTTGCCACGCCGAGGCGCCCCCATGCCCGCAGGAAGCGTCCGTCTCGATCGAACACCTGGATGCGGCCGTTCCACGTATCGGCCACGACGAGCACGCCCGTCGGCGCGCCACTCGCACCCCAGGGATCATTGAGCTTGCCGTCGCCAATCACGCGATGGTTCGTCCCCTCCGGATCGAGGACGATCACACGGTCGTTGCCACCATCGGCAATCACCCACGAGCCGTCGGGAGCGACGCTCACACTCGTTGGCTCGTGCAGCAGTACATCGGCGAACGGTCCGGTGATCACGCGTTCGGGTGCGGGCATCGCCGCGACATCAGCCGTGAGGACCGGAGCGAGATCCGACGATGTGACTGAATCGGCGTGAAGGACGTCCTCGCGGATGAAGAGATAAAGCTCCCGTCGCAGCGGCCAGGCGGTGAGGTCGACGGCGTAATCGCGGTCGAAGAACACGCGCCAGAGATGTTCGCGGCTCGCCGGACTCCGCAGCGTGGACCAGAGCTTTGATAGCGTGAGGCCCGCGTAGTCCTGAATCGGCCACCAGTAGAGGGTGAACCGCGTACTGACGTATCCCCGGTCCAGAAACGGCCTCGCCGCGGCCAGATTCGGCCCGCCTGCAAGGACGATCGGCGCTGCCTGAATGAACGTCGGGTCCGTCCCCCAGGTCTTCGCGTTCGGGTACTCACGGAAATACCACAGGAACGGCCACGCGCTCTCGTCGTCGAACGCGATGGGGATCGTGCGCGGACCCGCCACGCGCTCGCTGATCTCATCGATCGTGCGCAGAACGCGCTTCACGTCCGGCGCGGCCTGGGCATAGGAAAGGATCTCGCTCGCAAGATCGTAGTTGACGTACGCGAGCTGGGTGCTCGCCCGGAACGTGAGGACGCCAAGAACGATCAGGATCCCGGCCACGACGCCCTGCACGGCTCGCGGACGTCCTGCACGCCTGATCTGCACGGCCAGCCACGGCAGCACCAGCGACAGGACGAGAAGCCTGGCCCACCAGTTCGACGTCGCGGCAACGGTGGCGATGCCACGGTCGTCGATCGGGAGCCGATGCAGCAGCACGGTGATCAGGCTGAGTCCCAGCGCGGTGCCGATCGCCACAGCGAGCATGGTTCGCCGTAGCGATGGCGTGCCGGTGGGCAGCACGCGTGCGACGGCCCACCCGGCCAGGAGCATCAGCGGCAGTACCTGATGCGCGAGCAGCCACGGCATCCGCTCCCCGGCCCAGCCAAAGGCGATCCAGCTGCCAGCCGCCCACCAGAGAACGAACGCCACGAAGAGCCGGCGAGTGGTGATCGAGCCGATCGCACTCTCGGCAGCGTGTTCGGCTGGCACCGCGGGGTCGAACGCGCGGTGACGCATGCGACGCAGCAGCAGCATGGCTGCGGCGCCTCCCGCAATCAACGGCAGGAACTCGTAGAGCCCCCCGACGACGAGATAGTAGAACCAGGGTTGGCTCCCCCGGGCGACCTCGTGCTGCGTGAGCCAGTAGCCCGTGCTCCCGGCAACACCTGTAATCAAACCTCCCACGGGATTCGTGAAGAAGCTCGTGAAGAACAGGATCTCGATGAACCAGAAGAGCACGAAGAGCTTCAGCCAGTCGCGTGCGCCTATGTTCGTCGGGGCCTCGGTCCTGCGTCGCCTGGAGAACCACCACACTCCGGCGGCCACGCTGAGCAGCACGAGTCCGGACGCGAGCAGCGCAGCATGCACCAGGCGAGTGGTTCCTGGACTGCGATCGACCGGGTCCCATCCAAGCAGGAAGTATCCCAGCCCCGCGCTGAACGGCAGCACCAGCGCGAGCATGAGCACCGCAAGGTCGCCAGCGGCGGCCCTATGCGGGGATACGGTCCGTCCAGGCGCGACGAACGCGTACGCGGCGAAGAACGATCCGATGATGCCGCCGGTGAGAAACGCACTCTCCTTCGTGAGGAACGCCAGCGCCATGCTGAGCGCGACGACGTACAGCCAGCGGACGTGACGTTCTTCGAGATAGCGGAAACATCCCCATATCCACGCGACCGTAAAGAGCGCCACGTAGATGTCCTCGCGAATGTACCGGCTGTAGAAGAGCAGCGTCGGGCTGACCGCGACGAGGACGGCCCCGCAGAGGGCGGCCGTGCGCCCGATGTACCTGCGGAACCACCAGAACGAGGCGACCAGCGCGGTTCCAATCAGGGCCGGCGCCAGTCGCGCCGTCGCGTCGCTGTCGCCAAGAACGGCATAGACCGCCGCGTTGACGTAGTACATCAGCGGACCGTGGTACGCGGGATCGTGCCGATAGCTGCCCTCTTCGAGGAGCTGATACGCACTCAGCGCATGGATGCTCTCGTCATGGCTCATGACGCGGGCGCCAAGGTCGTACACGCGTGCGCAGAACGCAACGAATACGAGCGTCACCCAGGCCCACGGCTCCCAAGAGAGTCCCTGCCGATCTCGAGGGGCTTCCGTCATCACCGCTGCCGCGGTCGTCGACGCAAGCTGAGGATCGCTCGCGTGATCCCTGGCTCGCCGCGAGGCCACGCCACGCGCCAGCAGCCACGCCGCGCCCAGCAGCAGCGGAGGTTGCAGCGCGAGCCACTGCGTGTGATCCCGTCCGGGCGCGAGCGTGGCGAGTCCGGCCCACAGCAGCCAGAGGATGAGGGACGTGAATCGCCGCCGCTCGGCAAACCACCCCATCGCCATCGCCGCGGATCCGGCTGCAAGGGGGATCAGACCGAATATTGCGAACGACTTCCACAGCTCACCGGCGGAAATCCCCGAAGGTACGATCCACCCTCGAAGCCACTGGCTCGCACTCGACGACACCAGCTGCAGACCTTCCCAGCGCATGAACACGGCGCTTCCGGCCAGCACCGCGCTCACGACCACCAGGAGAGCGGCCGTCCGGAAGCTCGTTCGCGTCCGCGCGACCTGCCCGTGTGCGATCAGGAACACGGTCACCGGCACGAGAAGGTCCCACACCAGCGGACCCGAGACCAGGTAGACCCCGACACTGATCCACAGGGCATGTGCGTAGCGGCGGCGGGTACGAACGTCCACGGCCGCGGACGCCGTGGCCGCCGCGCAGAAGACGATCGCCCACACAGCTGCGTTGGTGAGGACCGCACTGCTTTCGAAGCGCGCGGCGCGGACGGCCAGCGGGTCGGTCGCGAGCAGCACCGCGAGCGCAAGCGATTCCGTGCGTCCGAGCACATGGCGAAATCGCCAGGCGAACAAGATTGGGCACGCCGCGGCCAGCGCCAGCGGGACCTTCGCGATGATGCTCCCACTGCCAAATACCCAGAACACGGCTTCCCGCAGCGCGTACAGCAGGGCACTGTCGTCCACTCCCGGTGCGAAACTCTGCAGGCCCGCGCTATCGATCAGGCGCAGCAGCAACGCGGCGACAACGGCGACGATGTAAGGCAGGTGCTCCTTCATTCCACTCGACGACGATAGATCCGTACGGTGCCGTGGTCGAACACGAGGTCCATCACGGCGTTCCAGAGCGCCTCGTGTTCGGCGCTGACGGAATATCTGGCACGTTCGGCCGGACCAACGTGAACGAAGGCGACGCTCCAGGCTGAGAGTGCCTGCTGAAGCTCGCGTTCGGACGATGGCGTGTAGATCGCCGCCAGGGCCTCGCGCCGGTCCGCCGCAAGGACGTCGTAGCTCCGGCCGCGCCATTGCCGCTCGTGCCCTTCCCACCCGAGCAGCGTCGGACGCGCCGTGGCCATGCTGATCAAGCTGCTGGACGCGTCGTAGCTGGTCCCCGGCGCCTGAACCACCACGTCGTTTACACGCGTGTTCGAGCGGACCCACTCGATGGCCGCATACTCGTCCGGACGCTCGCGCCGAAGATGATCCAGCGCATCAAAGGTTCCGCTGTCGCTCGACGCGAGAAGCCTCGAGCGGATCGTGCCTGGCGGATACGCCAGCCCCGCCGCCAACACGACGAGCGCGGCAACGGCACCCGCCCGCATGGCCCCGCCTCGTGTCCACGCCACCACGATCCCGACCGCAGCGGCAATGCCGAAGAAGAGCCACGCCTGATAGTAGAACTTGAAGACCGTGTTCATCCGGTTCGCGAACACGTCGTGGACGTAGACGAGTTCGGGGATGAGCGCCAGCGCGAACCCGCAGAGCGCGAGCAGCAACCCGAACATCGCTCCGGGCGTCCGTACCCAGCCCGCGCGCGCCGGCGAGCGCATCAGTGCCACGGTTACCGAGACCCCCGCGATCAGCAGCACCAGCACCGGCCATCCGGCCATCCATCGCTCGAACGCCGCAGCGAGAGGGTTCTCGGCGCCCGCGGCGGTCCTCGCAAGCCACTCGAGCCCTGAACGGCCCGTGGCGGCCCAGTACGCGCCAAGGCACAACCACACGCCCGAGAGGATCGTCGCTGGCAGGAACAATCGTGCGAAAAAACGTCCGTCGGGAGGCCCGGCCGTCCAGACCGTCGCCAGCAGCAGGACGACCCCTGGCAGCAGCGTTCCGAACATCAGGAGGAATTGGGACAACTCCGTCGGATGAAACAGGTTGGGCAGAAAGCCCTCGAGCTGCGATTGCGCAGTGAGCAGGTACGGCACGCTGACGAGCGCCATGGCGAGCAGCGCGAGGAGCCCCAGGCGCAGCCAGGTCCGTGCTGCGATGACCGATCCGTCACTCACGGCGACAAGAGGGGAAATCGCCGCGAGCATGGCAAGGGCAGCGACCGCGTTCCAGCTGTTCATCGGCAGGGACGTGGCGCACGTCGCGACGAGAAGCGCTCCGAACACGATCGCCGGCCGGCGCCGGTTGGCCATCAACGAGACGTACACCGCGAATGCCAGCGCGATCGTCAGCGCCAGAAACGGAAGCGCGAGCAGATGCGGGTGATTGTCGCCGAGCACGAAGCTGAAGAACGGGAACTCGGTGATGATCTCGATGGGCCGTCCGTCGAGCGCCGCGTCGTTCACCACGCGGCTGCTCTGCCACCACCACCAATCCGTCGCCATTGGCGAGGCCGCCAGGCCCCGCATCCATGCGCGCCCCCACTGAACCGGCAGCCAGAGGTTGCTCGCGATCGCGACGAGGACGGCGGTCAGCAGCCCGGCGGTGATTGAACGTCGAATGCGATGGTCGGCGACAACGCTTGACGTCAGGCTATACCCGATCCCAAACACCGTCGTCGTCAACAGCGCGAACCAGCACGCCTGACCGAGGTTGTAGGACACGGCTGGCGGTGTGCCGGCAAGCAGCCCGATCGCGCTGAGCATCCAGTAGCCGAGATAGTAGTAACTGATCGGATAACCGGAGAGCCAGGGATCCGCCGGCGGAAAGGTGGGACTCGCCGACACCGCCGTGAGCATCATGAGGTCCATCGGCTGTTCCGTATGCCGGACGGCGGGGGCGGCAAATCGGACCAGGGCCCACGTCACGAACGTGACGAGGAACACCAACTCGGTGGAGGCGACGACGTGGAGTGGCGGCATGGCACCGCGTCCGCGGTTCCTGTGAACGGCGGCCGCTGCGAGCACGAGGAAGCCGAGAAGGACGAGCAAGACTCCACCCGGCTCGTTCCGCAGCACGCCGAGCGATGTCCCGATCCAGAGCAGGTATCCGAGGGTGAAGACGCCGAGCGTCTTGCTGAAGGTATAGCCCGCGGCAGGAAGGTGGCGTGCGTACGGACCGATGGACAGATACGCCAGGAGGCCGAGGAACTGAACCGCCACGTACCAGGCGAGGGCGGCCATCATGACTCCGAGAACGCCGGATGAACCCGACGGCTGATGTTACGGCGTTTGCCGGCGGAGTGCTGCCCAGCTCGCAACGGCCAGCATCATGGCCAGCAGTCCCATGAAGAGTGCCGGTGTCGCAGGCACGGTCTGCAGGATCTCGAGCGTGTAAGCGGCGTCCACCGTGCACGTGCCGGCGTCGGTCGCCCGGACGGTGAACGATGACGTTCCGGCGGTCGTGGGCGTTCCCGCGAGCAATCCAGCTGCTGACAACGTCAACCCCGCGGGTACGGCGCCGGAAACCACGCTGAACGCGACCGGGTTGGTCCCTCCCATCAGCGTGAGCTGCTGGGAATACGCCTGGCCGATCGTGCCCGCGGGCAGCGTGGCCGGGACGAGCGAGCAGCCCGGCGTTGCCGTCAGCGTCGGCGTCACGGTCAGCGGCACGTCAGTCGGCGTGGCCGTCGGGGTGGCGGTCAAGGGGTTAACCGTTGGCGTCGGCGTGGGGGTTAAGGGGTTGAGCGTGGTCGTGGGTGTGGCGGTCAGTGTTGGCGTCGGTGGTGCGATTGTCGGCGTCGGCGTTGCGGTCAGAGTCGGCGTCGGTGGTGCGATTGTCGGCGTCGGCGTTGCGGTCAACGTTGGCGTCGGTGGTGCGACCGTCGGAGTCGGCGTTGCCGTGGGCGTGGGCGTCTGGGCGCCTGCCGGCAGACAGCTCACGCCGACCATCACGAGTGCCAGGAGCAGCTTGGAGAGGGCTCGACGAACGTTCAGGGGTTTATCGACCGACAGCAGCAAACCGGGTGGGAGTTTAACTGCCGAGCTGTTTTCTGTCAAACGGCCGAGGTGTAGTCCCTCACTCAACACGAGTTTTCAAACCGGCAGCCTCCATGTCCATGTACCGCTGGGTGATTCCGCCGACCAGCCAACCCACCAGCCAGCCGAGCATGCCCCCGTAGTGGAGCGACAGGGTCACGCGACTACCGTCACCGAAGGGCTCGACGAGGTGGCGGGCGGTAACCAGGACGCCCGGGCTTCGCGAGATCCAGGTGAACTCCCGGTCCGGCTGCACGTCGGTGACTTCCCAGTAGGCGGGCGGGAGCTTCGGCTGGCGCACATACGCACGCGCGCCCGCACGCAGCGGACCGGGCTCGAGACGTTTGATCCTGGTGATGCTGGCCGTCCATTCATGCCAGCGCTCGACGTCGGCCATGACTGGCCACACGCGCTCGGGCGGCGCGGCGATGTCGATCTGGGAGGAAAAGGTCCGCATTCACGCAGTGTCGCACGGCCGCGTCACCGGGAGGGCTGAGACGTCATGCGGGCCGCCGTAGCCACTCCGCCCAGGTGAGACCGTTGTTTGCGGCGTACGGCGCAAGATTCTTCCCTGCGCGGAACGCTCGAGCCGCCGCTCCGGGTACGGGTACGCGCGCGAGAGGCCTGCGGATCCCCCTCGCCGCCATCCATGCACGCGTCGCGTCGTCAACCGACAGGACCTCCGGTCCGGCGAGGTCGTCGGTCCACCCGGAGGGTCCCGCCGCTACGCGCCTGACCAGGTAGTCCGCGACCTCCTCGGTCGCGATGCTCTGCACCTTGAATCCGGCCGGCACCGGCATCACGAGCGGCACGCGCGAGAGGGCGGACAGTATGGCGTCGATGAACGAATGAAACTGCGTTGCCCGGACGATGGAGTACCGGACGCGCGAGGCCCGGACGAGCGCTTCGGCCGCGTGTTTGGCGCGGTAATACGGATAGGGGATCGCGTCCACGCCGACGATCGAGACGTAGACGAAATGCTGAACGCCTGCGGATCCGGCCGCCTGGAGCAGACGCTGCGTCCCGTTCACGTCCACGTCCTGGGCCCGTTGTGGATCCGACGCGGCGTGAATGACCACATCGGCGCCGTCGAGCGCCGGTCCGAGACCGGCGCCGGTCGTAAGGTCCCCCTGAAGCCAGATCACGCCGTCACCGGCTGGCCGCTCCCGCCGGCTCATCGCGACCGCCTCGTGACCGGCGAGCGTCAACGCGGCCAGGAGAGGTCCTCCGAGCGCTCCTGACGCTCCGGTTACAAGCACACGCATCGTCGTTTTCCTGAGTTTCGTGATCGCCTGGCGACGGTACATGTGGAGAGCCGGCTTTGCGTCCGCCTCTGGCGTTCAAGATCGCGTCTCTTCAAGTTCCGTATCGAGGATATCTTCAGCGATGAATGAAGCTGGCGACCTGTACGCGCTGAATCACTACCGCAGCGGGCTCGCGGGTGGCACGTGGCGGGCGCGCCCGCGGCTACTGGTGTCACAAACGGGCGCGCCAGCCGTCTTCGATACTGGGAGCAGACGTGGAACACGTGCAAGATCAGGTAAATACGTTCGAGTCGCTGCGCGGCCGGTTGTTCGGCCTGGCCTACCGGATGCTGGGCTCCCGGGCCGAAGCCGAGGACATCATCCAGGAGGCGTACGTCCGCTGGCACCAGCAAGGTGATCGCAGGATCGAGAGTCCCGAGGCGTGGCTCGTCACGACGACGAGCCGGCTGGCGATCGACCGGCTGCGGCGGCTTAAGACGGAGCGGGAGGCGTACGTCGGTCCGTGGCTGCCGGTTCCGATCGTTCTAGACGCGCCTCAGGACCGGCACCTCGAGCTTTCAGATGACCTCTCGATGGCATTTCTCACGCTGCTGGAGCGGCTCGCGCCCGAAGAGCGGGCGGCCTTCCTGCTCCACGACGTGTTCGACGTCGGCTACAGCGAGATCGCGTCGGTGCTCGATCGTACGGAAACGGCGGCCCGCCAGGTCGTCCATCGCGCGCGCACGCGCGTTCAGGGGGATCGCAAACGCTTCGAGGCGAGCGAAGCGGCCAAGAAGCAGTTGCTCGAGACGTTTCTTGCGGCCATGGAGGCTCGCGACGAGCAGGCGATCATCGCGCTCTTCGCGCCGGACGCCTCGTGGACGGCGGATGGCGGCGGCAAGACGGCGGCCTCGCCGCGGCCGATCGTCGGCGCCGAGCGGATCGCCACCCTCGTGATCGGCCTCCGCGAGAAGTTCTGGGCCGACAATCGCCGGATCGAGATGGCGACCGTCAACGGCGAGCCCGCGCTGTGCGTTCGCGACGGCGAGCGCCTCGTCGCGACGATGTCGATCGCCACCGACGGGGAGCGGATCCTCGACGTCTACGCGGTCGTCAACCCCGAGAAGCTCGGTCCGTAGGGCACCCAGCGAGGGGGCCAATCCCGCTACCTGTCACGAATCGCGCGCTCGACCGTCTTTGCTATAGATCAGAGAGGAGACACAAAGACACATGAGCACACGAATCGATGGATCCAGGTACCTGTCGTCCGGCCTCGGCCAGGCGATGCTGAAGCTGTCGGCCGAGGCGCACTCGGAGGTCGACCACCGCCTGTTCGAGCTGGTGAAAATCCGCGCGTCACAGATCAACGGCTGCGCCTACTGCATCGACATGCACACGAAGGATGCGCGGGCGGCCGGCGAAACGGAGCAGCGGATCTATGCGCTGAGCGCGTGGCGCGAAACCCCCTTCTTCACCGAGCGGGAACGCGCCGCGCTCGATTGGACCGAAACGGTCACGCGGATCGCCGACGCGCATCCCACCGACGAGCAGTATGCGCGCCTGACGGCGCACTTCAGCGAGGACGAGATCGTTGCGCTGACCTTTGCCGTCATCGTGATCAACAGCTGGAATCGCCTGGCGATCTCGTTCAGGCCGGAAGTCGGCAGCTATCAGCCGCGGCAGGTCACGGAGACGGTCTAACCCGGCGCGGCGTACGCCGCGCCCTGCCGACCCGCCGACCGGCTCAAGCCGGGCCCTTCCGTTCCCAATCAGGCGGAACCATCCGGCGGTACAGGCGCAAGCGTCCGCTCATCACGTCCGCCGTGGTGTAGAGATCGCGGCCAGCCAGGCATTCGAGCCGGCCCAGATCGGCGGCATCCAGGGGCTCGTACTCCGGGGCCAGGCCCACGATCGCATTGGCTGCGGCCGCGATCTCCTCCGGACGCGCCGACGGAAATCGACGGCGCAGCACGACGAGCACCTTCTCGCGATCGATCATCGGCACTGCTCCCGCAACATCGAACCACGTGACTCCCGGGACGCTCTTCATCCAGCGCCTGAATGAGTACGCCTGCAGCGTGAACTCCATCCAGGGTATTGGCGTTCCCCAGCTGCACGGCACGTACCGTCGTCGCGCTGCGCGTGATGAAGCGATCTCGTTGTGTTCGGCCCGTCAGGCTGCCGGATATTCGGCGGTGGCCCCTCGCGCTTACGGATTGCCGCAAGCAAGATGCCGGATTTCCGGCAATCCTTGCCGGATCTTTCGGCCAAATCGGTGGCGTGTCGTTTGCTCGATTCCACCGCATCCATGCTCGCGTTCCCTGGACAGCTCGACGCTCCGGCGTCGAGCGTCGCCTGCCGCCACTGCGGCGATCCCTGTGGCGATCAGCCGCGACTGGTTGGATCGGACGCGTTTTGCTGCCTTGGCTGCGAGAGCGTCTACCGGCTGCTGACCCGCGCGGGGCTCGGTCAGTATTACGAAGCCTGCGAGATCATTCCGGGCGTTTCACAGCGGCAGGCCGAAGCCCGCGAGGCGGATCACTTCGCACCGCTGGACGATCCCGCGATCGCCGCCGCCTTCGTCGAGTTCGACGACGGCCGGATCGCGCGGGCCCGCTTCGCCATCCCGGCGCTGCACTGTGCCTCATGCGTCTGGCTGCTCGAACGCCTCTGGCGAATCGAACCGGGGGTGATCGCTTCCGACGTGGATCTCGTTCGCCGCACCGTTCGCGTCACATTTCGTCCGCAGCAGATCACGCTGCGCGCGATTGCCGAACGGATGGCTGCGCTGGGCTACGAAGCAAGCCTCGCGGTGGAAAAGCCCGCGGGCGGGGTGTCGCGGGCACGGCGCCGTCTCTATCGTCAACTCGGCGTCGCGGGCTTCGCGTTCGGCAACATCATGATCTTCAGCATCCCGCGCTACGTGAACGGCGCGCCGCTGGAGGGCGGGTTCCAGCGCCTGTTCGACATGCTGAACATCGCGTTCGCGTTGCCGGTGCTGCTGTTCAGCGCGAGCGACTGGTTCCGTGCCGCCTGGCGGTCGCTTCGGGCGCGCCACGTGACCCTGGACCTGCCAATTACGCTGGGCCTCGGCGTCATCTTCGCTCGCAGCATCGTCGACATCGCATCCGGTGCCGGTGAGGGATTCCTGGATTCGTTCGCCGGCCTGGTCTTCTTCCTCCTCCTCGGCCGGCTCGTGCAACAGCAGACGTTCGACCGCATCGCGTTCGACCGGACCTACCGCTCGTTTTTCCCTCTTGCCGTGCGCGTCGAACGGGATGGTGCCAGCAACGTCGTGCCGCTCGAACAGATCGCGCCTGGCGACCGCATCGTCGTTCGTCCTCAGGAGGTCGTCCCGGCGGATTCAGTGCTGATCGACGAACACGGGGCGGTCGACTACGCATTCGTGACCGGAGAGTCGACGCCGGTGAACGTCGCCGCGGCGGACACCATCCGTGCCGGGGGGCGCGTGGTGGGCAAAACGCTCCAGCTGCGCGTATCACGGCCGGTGTCGCACAGCCAGCTGGCCAGCCTGTGGAGCCATCCGCTCCTGCATGCCCCGAAAAAGGCCTGGATCACCAGCGTCGCCGACCGTTTCGGCCTCTGGTTCACCGCCTCCGCCCTGGTGCTCTCGGCCGCGGGTGCGGCGTGGTGGTGGCCCGACGTGGAGATGAGCATCCGGGTCGCCTCGGCGGTGCTCCTCATCGCCTGCCCGTGCGCCCTGACGCTGGCCGCACCCGTCACCCTCGGCACCGCGCTCGGCCAGCTCGGGCTGCACGGACTGTATCTCCGCAACGCGGATGTCGTCTTCGATCTGAGCGGCATCGACACGATCGCGTTCGACAAGACCGGCACGTTGACGAGCAGCGCGTCACCCGTGCTCGTCGAACATGGCGGCCTCTCGGCCGCACAGTGGCGGCTCGTGCGCACGGTTGCAGCGGAGTCGGTTCATCCCGTGAGCCGAGCCCTCGTCTGGTCCGGCGACACGGATGGCACGCTGGAGGACCTCGACGAGCGCCCGGGCCTGGGGGTGTCCGCGGTCGTCGACGGGCGCCGCGTCCGCATCGGGACCGCCGCCTTCGTCGGCGCGCCGGAGGCGTACGACGACGGCCGGACGCATGTGTCGGTGGACGACACGTTCGGATGGGTGAAGACGGTTGTACCCGTCCGCGACGGCATCGGCGAAGCGGTGCAGCGGCTGGCGCACACGCACGACGTGCAGCTGGTGTCGGGCGACCACGAAGGGGAGTCTGCGCGCTGGCGCTCGCTCTTCGGCGATGCCATGACGTTTCGCCAGTCGCCTGTCGACAAGGTTTCGTTCGTGCGCGGGTTGCAGGCGGAGGGACGGCGCGTGCTGATGGTTGGCGACGGGCTCAATGATGCCGGCGCGCTCGCAGCGGCCGATGTCGGCATCGCCGCTTCCGACGCTACCGCGTGCGTCGTCCCCGCCTGCGACGCGATCGTTTCAGGCGATCACCTGCGCGATCTGCCGGCCTACCTGCGTTACGCGCGGCGCGCACGCCAGGTCATCGTTCTGAGCTTCGTCCTGTCACTCGTCTACAACGCCGGCGCGATTGGCCTCGCACTCGGCGGCACGCTCACGCCGCTTGCCGCAGCGATCCTGATGCCGATCAGTTCCCTGGGGACCATCGCTCTCGCCGCCGGCGGCATGCGGTGGTCCGCAGGACGGATGCTGCCGGTATGAGCGTCCTGGTGCTGCTCATCTTCGCAGGCGGTCTCGTTGCGGGCGGGTTCCTCCTCGCTTTCCTGTGGGCGGTCGAATCGGGACAGTTCGACGACACCCACACTCCTGCGCTGCGCGTCCTGCTCGACGACGACGGCGCCGCGGTTTCTTCCAGCGGCTCGAGAGGTGCCGACCATGATCAGTCTCGTTGTCAATGAACAATCCGGCCAGCCGGTGCGCGACCGCTCCGGTGTCGATACGTTTGCCTACGACAACCGGATCGTTCGCCAGTTCGCGGTCGCTACGGCGGTCTGGGGCGTCGTCGCGTTCCTCGTCGGCCTGATCGTGGCGCTGAAGCTCGTGTTCCCGGACCTGCTCGGCGGCATCGCCCCGCTCTCATACGGCCGGATCCGGCCGCTGCACACGAATGCCGCGATCTTCGCCTTCGCCGGCAATGCGATCTTCGTCGGCGTCTATTACTCACTCCAGCGGTTGTGCAAGGCGCGGATGTTCAGCGACCGGTTGAGCGCCGTGCACTTCTGGGGCTGGCAACTCGTGATCGTGACCGCGGCGCTGACGCTCCCTCTGGGGATCACGACGAGCAAGGAGTACGCCGAGCTCGAGTGGCCCATCGACCTGCTGATCACCGGCGTGTGGGTCGCGTTCGGCTGGAACATGATCGGGACCATCATGCAGCGCCGCGAGCGCCACATGTACGTGGCGATCTGGTTCTATCTCGCCACGTTCATCACCGTCGCGCTGCTGCACGTTGTCAACTCGCTCGAGCTGCCGGTCAGCCTGCTCAAGAGCTACTCGATGTACGCCGGCGTCCAGGACGCGCTCGTCCAGTGGTGGTACGGCCACAACGCGGTCGCCTTCTTCCTGACAACGCCGTTTCTCGGCGTGATGTACTACTTCATCCCGAAGGCGGCCAACCGGCCGGTCTTCTCCTACCGGCTCTCGATCGTTCACTTCTGGTCGCTGATCTTCCTTTACATCTGGGCGGGGCCTCACCACCTGCTGTACACGGCGCTGCCCGACTGGGCGCAGTCCCTGGGCACGGTGTTCTCGGTCATGCTCATCGCCCCGTCGTGGGGCGGCATGGTGAACGGACTGCTCACCCTCCGCGGCGCGTGGGACCGCGTGCGCCAGGATCCCGTGCTGAAGTTCCTCGTCGTCGGCGTCACCGCCTACGGGATGGCGACGTTCGAGGGACCGATGATGTCACTGAAGAACGTCAACGCGCTCACCCACTACACCGACTACATCATCGGCCACGTGCATCTCGGCGCACTCGCCTGGAACGGCGGCCTGGCGTTCGCGATGCTGTACTACATCGTCCCGCGCATCTATCGGACCACGCTCTACTCGACACGGCTGGCCAACATGCACTTCTGGCTGGCGACCACCGGGATCCTCTTCTACGTCATCCCGCTGTATGTCGGCGGCATCACGCAGAGCCTGATGTGGCGGGAGTTCACCGCCGATGGCCTGCTGCGCTACGGCAACTTCCTCGAAACGGTCGTCCGGATCATCCCGATGTATGCGCTCAGGGCCGTCGGCGGCAGCCTCTTCACGACCGGCGCCGTACTCGCGCTCTACAATCTCGCGCGCACGGCCCGGCAGGGGAGCTTGCTTGCCGACGAGGAGACGCAGGCCCCGGCCCTGGTTCGGAACGCGCATGCCGTCTCGAGCTGGCATCGCCGTCTCGAGTCACGCCCGGTGCAGTTCGCGGTGTTCACGTTCTTTGCCGTGATCGTCGGTGGTGTGGTCGAGTTCGTGCCGACCGCGCTCGTGCGGTCGAACATCCCGACGATCGCGACCGTGCAGCCCTACACGCCGCTCGAACTCGAGGGTCGTGATCTCTACATCCGCGAGGGATGCGTCGGGTGCCACTCCCAGATGGTGCGGCCGATGCGCGCCGAGACCGAACGCTACGGCGAGTACTCGAAAGCCGGCGAGTTCGTTTACGACCACCCGTTCCTGTGGGGATCCAAGCGTACGGGTCCCGATCTGCATCGCGTCGGCGGCAAGTACCCCGACAGCTGGCACTTCGTGCACATGAAGGAGCCGACCGCCACCTCGCCCGGCTCGATCATGCCGGGTTACCCCTGGCTCTACGATTCAACCCTCGACACGACGCACATCGAGGGCAAGATCATCACGCTGCGACGGCTCGGCGTGCCGTACCCCGACGGATTCGAGCGCACGGCCGGTGAGGCGCTCGCCACGCAGGCCGCCGGCATTGCGGCGGGGCTGACGCAAGCCGGTCTAGCCGTCGAGGCCGATCGAGAGATCGTGGCGCTCATCGCCTACCTGCAGCGGCTCGGGACCGACATCAAGCCTCGTCCGGCACACGAGCAGGACGCGACGAGCGCGGCGAACGGAGGCCGGTGATGTACAAGGAAGTCCTTCGCGCCATCGCCGGGATCGACATCTTTCCCGCGATCTCTCTAGTGGTGTTCGTGATCACGTTCCTGGCGGGAGTGGTCCGCGCGGTTCGTATGGACCACGCCTCGGTGCAGCGGCTCGCGGCACTCCCGCTTGACGAGCCTGGCAGCGGCGTGCCGGGCCGGTGCGTGTCCTCTCTGACTGAAGGAGTTTCCCGTGGAGCGTAAAGCCGACGAACTGCTCGAACACGAAGCGGACGGTATCCGCGAGTTCGACAATCAACTGCCGCGCTGGTGGCTGTACGGCTTCTACTTCACCATCGCCTTTGCGGCCGCCTACCTCGTGAACTATCACGTCCTGCCGAACCCCCTCTTCGGCAAAGCCGGCATGATTGCCGAATACGAGGCCGAAGTCGAAGCGGCGGAACGCGTCGCGGCCTCGCGGCCGAAGCCGGAGCTGGCAGTCACGACAGCGGCCACCGACCCGGAGTCTCTTCGAAAGGGCGAGGAGATCTTCAACAGCCAGACGAGCGTGTGCTACTCGTGCCACCGCCCCGACCTTGGCGGGCTGGTCGGTCCGAACCTGACCGACGACCTCTGGCTGCACGGCTGCACGATCACCGACGTGATGACGAGCATCCGCACCGGCTATCCGCAGCGCGGGATGCTCCCGTTCGGATCGAACAGTCCGCTTACGGACGAAGAGTTACTCCAGGTGGCGAGCTTCATCCTTTCGAAGCGCGGCAGCAACCCGGAGAACCCGAAGCCTCCCGATCCCGAACGCGACAAGAACTGCCAGTAGGGACGCCTCGTGGACATCACCTTCGTCGAGGAACACCAGACGTTTCGTGACGAGCTGGCCAGCATTGCGCGGGACGGCCGACGGCGCTGGATCTATGCGCGGCAGCCATCCGGACGGTTCTACCGTCTGCGGACGATCGTCAGCTGGTTCCTCCTCGCCTTCCTGCTGCTCGCGCCGTTCATTCACTTTCGCGGGCAGCCGCTCGTCCTGCTGAACGTCCTGGAACGGCGATTCGTCCTCTTCGGCATCGTGTTCTGGCCGCAGGATTTCTATCTCGTCGTCCTGATCGCGCTCTGCGTGTTGCTGGCGCTTGCGCTCTCGACGGTTGCGGTCGGCCGCGTGTGGTGCGGATGGCTGTGCCCGCAAACGATCTTCATGGAGATGCTGTTCAGAAAACTGGAGTACTGGCTGGACGGATCGGCGGCCCAGCAGCTCCGGCGCGACCGCGGTCCCTGGAATCGCGAACGAATCGTACATGTCGTCCGCAAGCAGGTGCTCTTCTTCGCAATCTCGTTCGTGCTCGCCAATGTGTTCCTGGCGTGGGTCATCGGGGCCGAGGCGCTGTGGACGATCGTCACCGATCCTCCGCAGGAACATCTCGCCGGCCTCATCGCGATCACGCTCTTCAGTCTTGTGTTCTACGGTGTGTTCGCCCGGTTTCGGGAACAGGCCTGTGTGCTCGCCTGTCCGTACGGACGCGTGATGTCATCGCTGATCGATGCCCACACCATCACCGTCACCTACGACACGAGCCGCGGCGAGCCGCGCGGCAAGCTTCGCAAGACGGCCGACGCGCCAACCGTGGCAGGCGATTGCATCGACTGCTTCCAGTGCGTCACCGTGTGCCCGACCGGCATCGACATCCGGAACGGGGTTCAACTCGAGTGCGTGAACTGCACCGCCTGTATCGACGCGTGCGACGACGTCATGCGGAGGATCCAGAGGCCGACCGGACTGATCCGGCTCACGTCGCACGAGGCGATTCGGACCGGCCATGCCCACTGGCTCAGCGGACGCGTCAAGGCCTACATCGCCATCTGGCTCCTGCTCGCCAGCGCCCTGACCTTTCTGCTGTCGACCCGCCGCGACCTCGACGTGCTCGTCCTCCGTCAGCCAGGCACGCTGTATACGAGGATGCCGGACGGCGACCTGGCGAACTTCTACACGTTCCAGGCATTCAACCGGACGGATCGGCCCGTACGCTTCTCGATTGAAGCCATCGAGCCGCAGGGCGCGACGGTGGTGCCAATCGGCTCGCTGGACGAAGTGGGTCCGCACGCGCTGCTGGAAGGGCGCTTCCTCCTTCAGGCGCCGCCCGAGGCGCTCACTGGGGGCAGCACGCCCGTGCGTCTGACTGTGCGCGTCGATGGCGACGAGCACCAGGACGTCGAGTCGTCCTTTCTTGGACCGGCGAAGCCCTGACGCGGAGAAGACCATGAGACTGAACTGGGGAACGGGCATCGCTCTGGTATACGGGGTCTTCGCCGCGAGCACGGTCGGTTTCGTCGCGTTCGCGATGCACCAGCCCGTCGACCTGGTGAGCGAGGACTACTACGGGCAATCCCTGCGTTATGACGAACGCCGGATGGCGCTCGAGAACGCGGCCGCGCTCGGTCCGAATCTCGTCACGGCCGCTGCGGACGGGCGCATCGTCACCATCGCATTCCCCCAGGACCAGGCGCGCGGAACGACTGGAACCGCCAGGCTGTACCGCCCCTCGGATTCGTCCGCAGATCGTACGGTTCCACTGGCGCTCGACGCGGGAGGACGCCAGCAGCTGTCGCTCGAAGACCTCCCGCCCGGACGGTGGATCGTGCAGGTGACCTGGTCCCGTGAAGGGCGCACGTTCTACCGCGAACTCGAAGTGATGGCACGATGACGATTGCCGCGGGACTGCTGCTCGGATTGCTCAGCAGCGTTCATTGCGTCACGATGTGCGGCCCACTCGTGCTGACCCTCGGGACGCCATCTGCAGATCGGACCTTCACGGCACGGGCAGCACACGTCGTCTGGTACCACGCCGGCCGCATCGCGACCTACGCCGCGCTCGGGCTGATGGCCGGCCTGGCGGGCAGCCTCTTGACGCTCGCTGGCGCCGGTCGTTCACTGGCCATTGCGGCCGGCGCCGTGCTGCTCGCCGGCGGCATCTCGCCAGCGCTGGCGAGGCGCTGGCACTTCGGTCTCAGCCCCTGGCTCAACATCGTCTCGCGTGCCGGCGCCACGGTACGGCGCTGGCACGGCGGCCATCCAGTCGCAGCACCCGTAACCGCCGGAATGGTCAACGGCCTGCTGCCGTGCGGCATGGTCTACGCCGCCGTCACCGCGGCGGTTGCGGCTGGATCGATTGAACACGCCGTTCTGACGATGGCGGCTTTTGGACTTGGGACCGTGCCGGCACTTGCCGCCGTCTCACTCACGGCAGCCCGGATCCCGATGGCCTGGCGGCGCCGGCTGGCGCCCGTCGCCCCGGTGTGCCTGGCCATTGTGGGTGTGCTGCTGATCCTGCGCGGTGTCGCACCTTCGAAGCCTCACCAATCGTCGTCACACCAGAGTCACGCCCTCGCCACGCACAAGTAGACGTTCACAGATGACCGTCGGAGCCAGAGCGCGCGATCCGGTCGCCGAGCGTGGAGCGCTTGACGCCGAGCAGGCGCGCCGCGCGCGACTTGTTGCCTCCACTCTCCGCGATTGCCTGCGCAATCAGCCGCGCCTCCTCCTTCCGGAGGTGATCGTCGAGCGAGAACGCGCCATCCGTCCACGGACGCTGCGGTGCAGCCGGCGGTCTTGCGCTTTCCGCCGGTCGCGCAGCCGGGCGTTCAGCGCCATCGCTGCGCACGGCCGCGGCAATCTCGGCGTCCGGGGGACGATGGAACAGGACGCTCGCCGCCACGCAGCCGATGCCGACGCGGCCGCAGACGGCGCTCTCCGCGATCCGCTCGCACACGTTCTCGAGTTCGCGGACGTTCCCGGGCCAGTCGTAGGCGAGAAACGCCTGCATCACGGCATCTGAAATCGGAGGTGTGCACTCGCCGCGGCGGGCGTAGAAACGATCGAGGAAGTGGGTGACGAGTAGCGGCAAGTCCTCGAGACGTTCCCGCAGGGGTGGCAGATCGACCGAAATGACGTTGAGACGGTAGAACAGGTCTTCGCGGAACTGCCCGTCGGCAACCATCTTCTGTAACGGCCGCTTGCTGCCCGCCAGCACCCGGACGTCCACCGGGAGGCTGCGCACACTCCCGAGGCGTTCGATCCGTCGCGTCTGCAGCACGCGGAGCAGCTTCACCTGCATCGCCAGCGGCACGTCGTCGATGTCGTCGAGAAAGATCGTGCCTCCCTCGGCTCGCTCGAAGCGGCCGGGACGACTGTGCGTGGCTCCGGTGAAGGCCCCGCGTTCGTGGCCGAACAGCTCGCTTTCGATCAGCGTATCGGCAAAGAGCGCGCAGCTGACGGCGACGAACGGTCCACCACGCCGGGAACTCTGCGCGTGGATCGCGCTGGCGATGACCTCCTTCCCCGTACCGCTCTCGCCGGTGATCAGAACGGTGCTCTGCCCGCCGGCGACGTGGTTGATGTAGTCGAAGACGGCGCGCATGCGTGGACTGCGGCCGACCACGATCCGGTCGAGACGATGATGGGCCAGGTCGTGGACGGGTCTCATGCGACCCGCACGACGCGCAACTCCGGGTGCTCGCTGCGCAGAGCGGCTTCGAGCCCGTACTGAAGCGTGAGCCGGGCACTCGGGCACTCCGCACAGGCACCAGTCATCCGGACGCAGATGGTGCCGCCGTCGACGGCGACGAGTTCGATGTCACCGCCATCGGCCACGATGAACGGACGGACGCGCTCGAGGATGGATTCGACGATCGCACGTGTTGGCAAATTGGCTGCTCCCTGGACCCTGATTGAGTCCGCCGCCGACGGAGCAACCGATATGCCGGCTCGGCCGTCCGAGGAACCGCCGGAAATCCGGCAGCGGTCGTCGAACGATGGGGAAAATCTCCCGGGTGTGCGGAGAAACCCGCGGATCCGCCGTCGTCAGAATCGCCAGGCGGCCAGCTTTGCCGCGTCTTTGATCAGAATGGTCCCCCCGGCGAAGCCCGGATGCGCCCAGATCGGGCTGTCAGCGAGCGTGTATTCCCGAACCAGGTCGTAGGTCCGTCCCTGCCGCATGACCACGAGCTTGCCCTCGGTTGTCGTCGCGATCAGCAGGTCGCCGGCGGCCCCGAGCGCCGCGTTCTCCCCCTGTCGCGGTGGGCTCGTCCACAGCGACTTGCCCGATGAGAGGTCGAGCGCGAAGAACTGTCCGCGGTTGCGGTGAGTCAGGCCGTAGAGAATGCCGCCAGCCGCGACGGGAGAGTTCATGTACATGGGCACATCGGCGTTCTGCCACACCGGCTCCGTCGTCCACTTGCCACCCTTCTCGGAAAGGCGAATCGCGGTGGTGGGTTTCGACAGCCCGGAGTAGATGAGCAGTCCGCCGGCAACCACCGGGGTGACGATGTTCTGGTCGAAGTCGGTCCTGAACGGGATGCGCCACAGCTCGCGTCCGTCTTCAGGCGAGAGTCCGACGATGTGAGACTGCGTCTGTGTGATCAGGTGGCGCGTGCTGCCGATGGTGGCAATGATCGGCGACGCGTAGGCCGGGCCGTCACCCTTCCAGATCCACTTGCGTGAGCCGGTAGCGGCGTCCAACGCGATGATCGCTCCGCCGGCACCGCCTCCGGCATGCGCGATGACATTGCCGCCGTCGATGATCGGAGACATCGACGTGCCGAACTCGGGCGATGTGTTTCGAAACTCCCTGGCAAAGTCGTGCCGCCACAGGACCTTGCCTGACACCGCATCGTACGCGCTGAGAATGCCGCTGATCCCAAGAGAGACCAGACGGCCGCCTTGCACGACCGGGGTGGATTTCGGGCCCTTCCCATGCGACCTCGCCGCCGGATTCATCTGGTAGGGGGCGTCGTACGCCTGCCGCCACACCTGCCTGCCGGACGCCACGTCGTAGGCGGTCACCGCTTCCTGCTCGCCGATGCGCGAAAACAGGAACAGGCGATTGCCGGCGACGATCGGGGATGAATGACCGATGCCGGCATCAACCGTCCAGACCTGCTTCGGCCGGTCAGGCCACGCGGCCGGCGGGGAAAAGCTGCGGACGATGCCGTCGCGGCCGGGTCCTCGCCATTGACGCCACTCGTCGACTCCCGGCTGAACCGTCCACGCAGCGAGCAGCGCGCACAGTACGAGTCTCACCATGGGCTTGTCCTATTCCGCCCGCAACGCGTCGAGCATGCGACCGCGCACGGCTGCACGAGTGGCAAAGAGTGAACTGACCAGTCCTGCAAGGGCGACGGCCAGAATCAACACGAGCAGCGTGATCCCGGGACCCCGCCCCACGTCGTCCGTCCAGACGGGGGCGATCGCGAGCACCGCGCTCGCAACACCCGCTCCCAGCCCGACGCCGAGGAGCAGTACCGCTTCGGCGAGGATCATCTGCGACACGCGGCGCGTGTCGTAGCCCACGGCGCGCAGCAGGGCCAGCTCCCGACGCCGCTCGAGCACGTTCCGGAACATCACGGCCGCCAGTCCGATGGTCCCGAGCAGCAGGCCGAGACTGCCGAGCGACTGGAACGTGGAGAGATAGGTGTTCTCGACCCGGTGAAACGCTTCGAGCCGCTCGGTCGCGGTCACCGCGTCGAACCCGAACGTCGTCAGCTCCGTCTCGAACACCCCCGCCAGCCGCGACGCCGCTTCGGGCGTGGTCACGCCCGGGGCGTCGATCAGAAAGTAGCGGTAGCCCTGCTGCGCCGGGAAGAGGCGAACGAAGTTCTCCTCCGACATGATCAGCTCTCCCTGAAGGATGCTGTCGCGGACGGCCCCGACGAACTGCAGATCGAGCGGACGATCGGCGCCGATGTCCATCGAGAACACGTCACCGACGGACGCGTGAAGCACGTACTGGAGCGAGGTCGCGTCGGCGATGACCGGGATGGGGCCGTCGCCCCCGTCCCGCTGCAGCAGCAGCCAGGGATTCGCACGCTCGGCATCACTCTCTGCGAGTGACGCCGAGAACGAGAACCTGCCCTCCTGAAGAAAACCGCTTTCAGGCGCGACGATGGTGGGCGCTGTCGGCCTGTAAAGATTCAGGCAGCTCGCATCGTCGCCCGGGCGGACACGGAAGCGCGTGAATCGCACCTGCTCGAATTCCGGCGCCGTGACGATCAGCGCTTCTCGTCCCGCAGGTTCGTTGGGATTGTGCAGCAGCGGGAGTTCCGATGTCGCGATCAGGGCGTATCCGCCGGTTCCTGACGACCGATCGCCGCCAATCTCCCCTCCGCCCTTTCTGAAGGCGTCGACCGAGACGATGATGAAGGCCGCCGCGGCGATGAGCGCGGCCGAGAGCACGCTTCGGCCGGGACGAAAGGCTGCGCTGCGGAACCCGAGACGGAGCACCGGCGCCGTGCCGCGTCCGGCGATCACGCCCGACGGCCGGGATCGCAGCCACGACGAAAACAGGAACATCGCCGCGATCAAGGCTGCCGCTCCGGCGGCGAAGAACGCTCCGGCGTTGGCTTCGCCAAGCGCGAAGCCTGCCGCCACCGCGACGACGGCAAGGATCCCGAAGACGATGCCGATCACGCGATTCCGTCGTCCGGCGCGAACGTCGCCCTCAGGTTCCTGACCGATCGCGTGCGCGGTGAGCAGCGTGCGCGGCGACAGCCTGCCGACCGCGCGGAGCGACAGCCACACACAGGCAATCGCCGCAACGATGCCGCCGAGCGCGCCGCCCGCGAGCGACAGCGGCGTGACGTGCAGCGTCAACTCGGTGGTGCCGACCGCGCCGACCCACCAGGTTCGAAGGCCGTACATGATCAGACGTCCATAGAGGACTGCCCCGATGATGCCAAGCACCCCGCCGGCCGCTGCCAGCGTGATCGCCTCGATGAGCATCACCCGCCGGATCGCCACAACGGTAAAGCCGGTCGCCCGCATGATGCCGATCTGCCGCAGCCGCGCCTCCACCCCAAGCCTGAAGAACAGGATCGCGAGCAGCAGCGCCGAGACGACGATGAAAAAACTGAAGTAGGTGAAGTACTGGCCGAAGTCGGTTGCGCCAACCGACGCTTCGGTCGCCAGGCGCCGCACGGGCTGGACCGAGACGCCCAGCGCTTCCGGGCGAACGGTCGATGCGAGTTCCGCCGAGAGGCGTGACGCGAGATCCGCCGCCGCCGTCCCCTCGGGCACCGCGAACCGGATCGATGTCACGGCGCCGTACCGCGTCTCCCACAGCTCGCGGCCGCGCTCGTAAGGGATGAAGGCCTTCGGCGTCGTCCTGTAGTCGTCCCAGTACCTTTCATCAGCGTCGCGGACGCGGGACAGATCGATCGGGAACGGCGGATCCCAGTCGGCGAGACTGGCTGCGCCGGTGATCCCGGGATACTCCGGCGCCAGCTGACGATCCGCGGCGAATCCGGCGATGGGGACGATCCCTGCCACCGTGAACGACGCCGTGTGGGTCGTCAGTCCGGCATTCGCGTCCCAGAGGTAGTACTCGATTTCGAGCAAGTCTCCTGTCTTCGCACCCAGTTCGCGCGCTGCCCAATCGTTGAGGACGATCGGGTCCGGGGTCCGGGGTCCGGAGTCCGGGGTCCGGGGTCCGGGGGCCGGGGTCCGGGGTCCGGGGTCCGGCGATCGCAGTCCGCTGAGAGGCACTGCCGTGATCAATGAATAGGGAACGGTGCGATCACCGACCCTCATCGTGTTCGCGAGGTAGGTGAACACGGGGATGGGTTCGAGCGTGAGCTTGTTGCCCGCGGCGCGGACGCTGTCCTCGACCGGCTGGCCCAGAATTCCACTCGTCGCGTCCACGATGACGTGCGCGCCGTCCGCGGAGGGGCGCACCGAGAGCCCCAGGTCCTCGAGCCTCAGGGCATCGCGTGCGGTGGTCGCTGCGGCATCATCGTCCGCGCCGGCCATCAACACCGTGTTCACCTGCCCCTGCACGCCGAGATCGCGTTGCACGCGGCGAAGCGGCGCGAAGACCGCGCGCAACTCCGTCTGCTGCGGACGCAGGGCGAACTCTCCCATCCGATCCCGCGTGAGCACGCCGGCGAGCGTCAGGCGAAGCGTTCGTCCGATCTCCTCTTTTCTGCCGAACAGCGACTCGATGGGGATCTCAGACGGCCGTTGCAGCCGGACGAGCACGACATCGTTTTTTTGCGCGCCAAGTTCCGACGCGAGCGCAGGTGACACGGCTGCGCCGTCCGGTGGCTGCACGCCGTGAAAGGACCAGACTCGTTCGTCGACGCCGTAGACGACGACGTTGCCGGCGCGGCGGCCCGAGGGCTCGTGCGTCACGAAGCCGCTCGAAACGATCATGGGCGCGGCGGAGCCTCCGCCCGCTGCAACGGCCTCCGCAAGATCCTCACGGAAGAACTGCGCCGACGAGAGCGCCTGGTCGGCCTTGCCCAGGCGACCCAGCGCGATGTCGCGCAGACTCCCCCGCACCGAGTCGCCGACGAGGAGCGCTCCACCGAGGACGGCAACCGCCGCACTGACGCCAAGCAGCACGGCGAGGTTGGTGCGCCAGTAGTAGGTTGCGCTTCGGATTGCCAGCCGCAGCAGCGACATCACGCCTCGGTCAATCGGTGGTTCGCCATCCTGTACCGGATCGGGAACCGGTCAGCAAGCGACGGACTATGCGTCACGACGACCAGGATCGTGTTGTGCGCCTTGTGCAGATCGAGCAGCAGGTCGGCCACCGAATCGGCGATCGAGGTATCCAGGTTGCCGGTCGGTTCGTCACACAACACCAGCATGGGATTGCGAATGAGCGCACGGGCGATCGCCGCACGCTGCTTCTCTCCACCCGACAGTTCGCCAGGACGATGATCGAGGCGATTGCCCAGGCCAACGTTCGCCAGGATCTCGCGGGCGCGCGCTTCATCGTCCCCTGCGCCGCCGCCGGCGGCGACGAGCGTCGGGGTCAGGACGTTCTCGAGGACGGAGCACTGCGGCAGCAGGGAATGATCCTGGAACACGAAGCCGATCCGATCGTTCCTGAATGCGGCCTGCTCGCGTTCGTTCAGCGTGTAGGGATTCGTGCCTTGGAGCGTGACCGTGCCGGAGGTGGGTGGATCGAGCGCGCCGAGGATGTACAGGAGCGTGCTCTTTCCGCTCCCGGAAGGTCCCATGATGGCGGCCGCCTGTCCATGATCCAGCGAAAGCGAGACGCCTTCGAGAATGCGCAGGTCGCCGCGAGGAGTGGGATAGGTTTTGGAAACGTTCTCAGCCTTCAGCATGAGCCCTGGAAACTCCAAACTCCAAATCCCAAACTCCAAATGCCAAAACCAACCTTGGCGGTTGAGAATTGGGAGTTGGGAGTTGGCAGTTGACGAGCGTCAGATCTTCACCGTGGCCAGCTCTCGATACACTGCCTCGACCTGGTCGGCCATGCGTGCGAGCGTGTAGTGCTCGCGGACGCCGGATGCTCCGGCCTGTCCGAGCGAGGTCGCCAGCGTCGGATCGCGATGCAGCGCGAGAATGCCGTCGGCGATGGCGTCGGGGCTGTTGGCTTCCACGACGAGGCCCCCGGTCGTCTTGTCGATGATCTCCGGGAAGGCGCCAACGCGCGGCTGCACGACGGGAATGCCGCAGGCCATGGCTTCCATCAGGAACATCCCTTTCGGCTCCTGATAGGTGGCCGGCACCGAAAAGACGTCCAGCTCGCGCAGAAACGCGATCTTCCCGTCGCGATCCACTTCGCCTCGATACTCGAACTCGTGGGCGAGCCCGGCGTCCTTCAATCGCGCCCGGGCTTCGTCGAGATACTCCTGGTTCTCGGGGGGCAAGTACCCCGCGGCGAGCAGGCGGGTCGCCCCGACGCCAGAGAGCCTGCGCAGCCGGATGTACGCCTCCACGAGAAGATGGAAGCCCTTTTCGGGTGCGATCCGCGCGAAATAGCCGACCGTGAACGGAACGTCCGGCCTCGACGGCCGCGGCTCGAATCCCTCGGTGTTGATGCCGAGCGTGGCCAGCCGCATCTTCTCCGCCGGGATCCCGAGATACTCCGGCATGTAATCGAGGTAATAGCCGCTGACGGGCAGAAAGAGGTCCACGTGGCGGCTCAGCGCGCGAATCATCTCCATCGACTGCTGTCGCCAGGGTTCGCCGAGGCCGTCGAGGAACAGATCGTCCCCCTGGAGCGTGCAGCAGATCGGCGCCTTCAGCTCCCGTTTCAGCGGCTCGGCAAGACCGAGCAGCAGAGAGTATGGGAGATTGATGACGTCGAAGGGCGGCTCGCGCCGGAGCCAGTCGAGCAGCTTGTCGATCTCCTTGGCCTGGTAGCCCTTCTCCCCGCGCAGCATGGAGACCGTCATCTCGCCGAGGCTCTTCGCATCGACCTTGATGGACCGCTTCGTGGCGAGCTTCAGCGCCCACGACGAGTCCCACAACCGGTCGATGAACCGCGGCGTATGCCTGAAGAGTGCCGAGTGCTGCTCGAGGAAGACGCTGATGCCGCCGAAGAAGACCTGATCTCCGCTGACGTTCGTCTCGTCGGTTCTCGTCGGCGTGTACACCGGCGTCAGAACGACATCGTGCCCGCGCCGCAGCAGTTCGGCGGCGAGCGCGTTGTCGCGAAGGCAGCTTCCGCAATACATGCTGCCGGCGCCGCCGGTGAAGGAGAGAATCCGCATCGAGCTTGCGATCGCTTCTCTAGAACGCGACTGCTGCCTGGAACGAACGACGCGCGTACAGATGCTCGAACAGATTGCCCTCGTGGGGCTGGTCCCAGCTAATCACGTTCGTCGCGATCGGGCCGACGTTGAGCCGGTCCACGAGCGGCGACGCGATCAGGCGATCGACGAGCCTGCGGTCCTCGGTCAGCGCGGTCACCACGAGCGTTCTGCCCATGGGCGCGGGCATCTGCGCCATCTCGTCCGCGCTGCAGCTCACCACTGCGGCGAAGGGAAAGAGGAACTCGCGGTTCGCGAGCGGGTGCTCGGGGCTGTCGCACAACACGATCGTCGGCAGCAGATAGGTACAGCCGTCGTGCTGCACGAGCCGCGGCCCGCCGCGGAGTTCCGCCGTGATCTCGCGCGCGCCCGGCGTGTCGAGACCGATGTCGATCTGCTGCGAGATCCGCTCGGCCACCTTCGGATCGGCGAACGGCGCGAGCGTCGCCTTCGGATCGCCGGCGCTGCGGGGGACGATCTCGAGCAGCTTTCGGGCTGTGGCCTGCGCCACCTTCTCGGCGTGCGACTCGGCGACCCAGACGCCCGACGCATTCACACATGAGCGTCCGCCGTTGTCGGCAATCGACGCGGCGATCAGGTCCGCGTGCTGCTCCCAGTTCGAGAGCTGATCGTTCGCCAGCAGCACTTTGCTGTAGCCGGGTCCGTGAAGCTCGACGCGAGGATCGCCTTCCCACGAACCCACGGCACTGACATCGCCGAAGAACATGCTCCGGCCCGTACGCCGCAGGATCTCGCCGGCGCCCGCGTGATCGGCCGGGTAGTACGAAAACGCCTCCGGCGGGCAGCCGGCTTTCATGAACGCCTGCGCCAGCCTGAAGGGAGACCACGGCTCCGCGCTCCCGGGCTTCAGCACGAGCGGGATCTTCAACGCGATCGCCGGCACCCACAACGAATGGACCCCGGGCGAGTTGCTCGGCAGGACGACCCCGAGCGACTGCGTACGCGGATAGAAGCTCAACGCGTGGCCATCCTGCTCGCCATAGCCCGCGTCGAGCAGCGCCAGGTCGAGCCCGCGGGTCAGGCCGCTCAGGACCGTACGCATCTCGGTCATCACCCCGGCGATCTTCGTCATGTTCTTCCGCACGAGCGCGTGCGGCATGCCGGTCGTCGCCGAGAGCTGCTCGACGTAGTCGTCGGGCGACTGCGTGTCGTCGCCGAGCGGCAGGCGATCGTTCATGAAGTGGTCCGCCGCCCGCCTGCAGATGTCGAGGAGCCGCTCGAACGGCAGCGCGGCAAGTGCGTCTCGCGCCGCCGACTGCTCCGTGTCGCGCAGATCGCGCCTGATGATGCCGGGGTTGACCTGGCTCATCTCGGCAAACGTCTCGCGCGTCCGGTGGTGCGGAATGCGGATGACGTCGAGGCTCTTGTACGGAACACCGTGGCGCAGGATCGGAATGTGCAGCATGGCTGTGGTTCGCTCGGGGTTAAGACGCCAGTTTATCGCACGGGGTTTCCCGCTGAAGGGGCCTCCCATTGCACTCGAAGACGTGTGGCACGACAGCCCTCGCTGATCAGTCTGGCCCTCCCGTCGAGGGGCTCCGGTTCGAACAGGAGGTCATCACGCTAGAAGAGGAACTCACCCTCCTGGATCACATCCAGTCCCTCGAGTTTCATGAAATGAGGATGCGGGGGATCGTCAACGGGCCGCCCTGTTCACCGGCGTCGCCCCAGACACACTGGCCGAGGCGCTGATCACCGAGTACCCGCCCGCAAGGAGTGGGAGCACTCGATCCCGCCGGTCAAAGAGCTGCGGTACTCGGTGACGTTCCGGACGCTTCGCTGATCCGGACGCTCACCGCGCCCGGGGATCCCAGAAGATCAGCGACAGATCGTTGATGTCGCGAATGCTGAACTGGCGCCCGCCATAGAAGGGCGCATAGAGATCCTCGTCAAATCTCACCGCCGGGCCCTGGTGTGGAGTACCGGCGATCGCATCCCTCGAGCCGCTCAGCGCGCGCTCCTTGAACGCGTGATACAACTGCTCGACCTGGTCGGTAATGAACCAGAGGCGCACGTCGCGTGGTCCCGAACAGCCGCCGGCACTCAGGGTGAAAACGGTGTTGCTCAACGAGATCTCCGCAAACACCAACTCGCCACCGTCCTCGTGGCGATCGCCCACGGTGAATCCGAGCGACTCGTACCAGTCGACCGTCGCGCGCATATCGGGGACGAAGAACATCGGGACGGCTCCGCTGACGGAGCGGAGCGCGTGGGCCACATCCTCACTCGACCCGGGCCTATCCACGCTGCGCCGCTCCCGTGCACCGGCTGCCGTCAGTATCCGCATCGCTTCTCGGTCACCGCGCAACATCGCGACATCCAGTGGAGTACGGCCTCTGTCGTCGGTCGCATCGAGCTCAGCTCCCAGTTCGATGAGGCGCTGAAGGATCGCGTAGTCGGGACGTCGCCATGGTTCAGGCGCAGCGATGACATCGTGCAACGGCGTGTTCACGTTCTCGTACCGCGATCGCCGGCGCCGCAGCGCCGCCGGATCCTGTTCCACCACACGCTCGACGAGTTCGACATCGCCGGTGGCAATGGCGGAGAAGATGTGATGGCGCGCACCGCGTTGGAGCAGCAGATCGATCACCGCCTCGTTGTGCTCACACGTCGCCCAGCCGATGACGTCGCCGGCGTGGAGATCGCCGCTCCCCTGCGGATCGGCGCCGGCGTCCAGCAGAATGCGAACGCTCTCGAGCGCCCGGTTCGCGGCGGCGATATGCAGCGGTGTGGCGTTGTCCTCCGAATCGCGTACGTTCGGATCGGCACCGTGTTCGAGCAGGAGCCGAACCGCGTCGGCGTGTGGCGATGCGCAATGCAAGCCGGTCGCGCCGCGTCCATCGCGCTCGCGCACGAGCGATGCGTCAGCCGTCAGGGCGGCGCGAAGCCGCTCGACATCGCCCGCCCGGCACGCCTCAAAGAACTCGGCGACCAGCGGCGCCCGCCGCCGATCCAGTTCCACCTTCAACGCGCGCCAGCTCGGGAACCCGTGCTCACGGGCGATCGCCAGCTGCGCAGACGCGAGCTTCGCGTCGGGGTCCGTCGCACGCAGCGTCTGAAGGCGATCCTTGGCGAGCTTCCGGAGATATTCGAGCGATGGACGTTCGGGCAGGCCGCGCATAGACACCTTCCTTCCATTCACGCCCGGCGTCCGCAGCTCTCGGGCTGGAAGTCAGGGTCTCTGACCATCAATAGCGTGTGTTCGGGTGGGTTCGACCCTTGACGCGGACCGTAGGCCGCCCGTATCGGCCGGCCGGAATTGTAGCGCAAACGTCGCTACAGCGACCAGAACGAGACCGAATCGGCATCCCGCACGATCACGCCATCCATCAACACCACGGGCTGCGACGAAGAGCGGCGCGCTGAAGTCGCTTGGAATTGGGAGTTGGGCGTTGACACCCGTCAGTAGACACCCTCGACGACCGTCGTGGCGAACCGTGAGAACGGACGGACGTTGCGCACGCCATCCCACGGGTACGCGGCGCAGGGCTTCTCGCGCTCCGCCTCGTCCCGTTCCAGGAAGCGCGGCATGAAGAACTCCTTCGTCAGCGTCGTCAGTCGGACTCGTCCGGTGGCGCCGTACTCGACCAGCTGATCGGGTTGATCGGGATTCACCACTTCGATCATCGCGCGCGGGGCGGGCGGGTAGTAGATGATCGCGTAGTTGTCGGCAGGATCGACGGGGATCTTGTGGGTCGCCAATCCCATGAGCGTGTTGCCATAGGTCGGGGCGAAGTAGATGTCAGGCCCGAGCAGTTCCTCGACCGCGAAGCGATGGAACTGCGGCGTCATCTCGGTGCCGCCACAGAAGATTCCCTTGATCCCCATCTTCTTCAGGTCCACTTTCTCGCACAGCGCCTCGAGCAGCTTCGGCGTCGTGAAGAGGCACTGAATGTTGTCGTGCGCGCGGAGGAGCGTGAGCGCCTGGTCGATCACGTGGCGCTTGTACGATTCCATCTGGTCCATCTGCCGCGCCTTGATCAACTTGATGACCCATCGCGGATCGAGGTCGACCATGAAGCAGATGCCGCCGCGGTGCTGCGCCAGGTGCTCGATGGCCAGCCGCAGCCGGCGCGGACCGCTCGGGCCCACGTGCAGCCAGTCGGCTCCCTTCGGGAAGTACTCGTCGGGCAGCGTGTCGCTGAAGTTCTCGTAGTCGGTGCGGAAGTCGTTGATGTTGATGCGCGACTTCGGCACGCCCGTGCTGCCGCCGGTCTCGAACGTGTAGATCGGGCTGTTGGCGAACGCCTTCGGCACCCACCGCCTCACCGGACCACCGCGCAGCCACTCGTCCTGGAAGAAGCCGAACTTGTCGAGATCCGCATAGCCCTTGACGTCCTTGAGCGGATCGAAGTCGAACGTTCTGGCGCGTTCGAGCCAGAACGGGGAGCCGGTCTCGGGATTGAAATGCCACGCGACGATCTCGCGGACGTGCGCATCGAGACGCTCACGCGCGGACTGAATGGCGGTTTCAGGGACGAGGCTCGCGACGGTGGAGGTCATAGGCAGGATCTTACCAAGAGCGCGCTTCGCGCGGGGTTCCAGGGGGTCCAAAAGGTTCTCGAAGGTTCCAGGGGGTTCCACGTTCTGGGTTCACTCAGGTGCTTCAAGACGGCTCGGTGAACCCGGAACCTGCTGGAACCCACTGGAACCCACGAGAACCTTTTGGAACCCCTGGAACCCCGCGCGCGAAGCGCGCGCAAACCGATGCCGACGTCCAGTGGACCTGGGACTACTTGAATTACCCGAGCCGCCCCGCCGATTCCGCCAGCCGCCGGAGGAACGCCGCGCGTTCCACGGCTTCGGGTTGCTGCTCGAGCCGGTCGACTCGCCACGGCAATTGCCAGCACCAGTTCTCGTCGTTGACGATGGCGGGCGTGTTGATGCGGTCGCGCCAGCCGAAGACGTCCTGGACGGGCAGGAGCAGCAGGTCGGAGCCGGCGGCAAACAGCGTGTCGAGCAACGCATCGCGGACCGCTGCGGTGTATTCGCTTTCGGCGGTCACGCCTGCGGCGCGCAGGCGCGGCAGTTCCGCGGCGCGGGCGCGCTCGGCGGGCTCGGCGTTGTCCCACCACTCGGCCATCGTCTCGGTGTCGTGCGTGCCGCTGATCGCCACCGACACCGGCGGATAGGTTTCGGGATCCTTGAACGGCTGGCCGTCGACCTTCCATTCGCGTTCCCATCGCAGCACTTTCAGGCCCGGAACGCCGAGGCGGTTCAGCGAGTCACGCACGAAGTCCGGCACCGTCCCGAGGTCCTCGGCGATGATCGCGGCGCCGCTTCCCTGGAGCACGGCCATCAGGCGCTCCCCCTGTGCGAGTTGATCGCCTTCGTCGGCCGGCGTGAAGTAGGCGCGGTCTCCTTCGCGCGCATAGGTGCGATAGAACCCGACGAGATGATCGACGCGGAACCCGTCGAACAGTTCCGCGCACCGCCGCGCCCGTTGCTGCAGCCATTCGTAGCCGCGCGCCTCGTGCACGTCCCAGCGATAGAGCGGAAGCCCCCAGTCCTGCCCGGTCTCCGAGAAGGCATCCGGCGGAACGCCGACCGAGGCGTCGACGTTGAACTCGTCCTGCCTTGACCAGACGTCTGCGCTGTCGCGGCTCACCATGAACGGAAAATCGCCCAGGACCGCGACGCCCGTCGAGCCGCGCCGCGCCGCATGCCACTGCTCGTCGGCCGTCCATTGCAGCCATTCGTAATAGAGCAGGTCGTGCCGCAGTGTCTCTCGCGCATCCTGCAGCGCCTGCGGATCACGATCCCGCAGCGGTGCCGGCCACTCCTTCCAGAACCGCGCGTCGTGCTGCGCGTGGAGCGCTCGAAACAGCGCGTATTCGCGCAACCACCAGCTCTCCCGGTCCGCATACGCACGCATGCGCGCGGCCCGCGGTCCACCGGCGCGCCACTGTGTCTCGACGAATCGTTCGAACAGATGGCGCAACACGCCGGCCTTCAGCTCGCGCACCTCCCGATGACGAACGGACGGTGAACGCCGAAGGGCGTCGAGTTGCTCTCGCTGCTGCCGCGTGAGCGAGGCTTCGCCGCCCGATTCGACGAACTCGGGGACATCGCGGACGGCGATGAAGATCGGATCGATCGCCATCGCGCTGAGCGCCGAGTACGGCGAACTCTGGCCGTCGGCCATCTCGTTCACCGGCAGGAGCTGGACGACCGACAGCCCGGCTTTCCGCGACCAGGCGGCAAACGCGGGTAGATCGGCGATCTCGCCGATCCCCCAGCTCTCCCGCGAGGGGATCGAGAAGAGCGGCACGAGCGCGCCACCCCGGCGACCATCGACCGCTTCTTTACCCACGCAGGTGCTCCAGGATACGGTCCGTGCCCTCCGCGAACACTCCCGGATCCGGCAGGAGGCTCAAGACCAGGAACGCTTCGTGCGGGAAATCGAAAAAGAAACCGGGATGCGCCAACGTATCCCGCGACTCGAGCAGGTCGATCACGAGGTCCTCTTCGGACCCTCTCGCCGGCACCCGCAGCACGGCTGTCCAGCCGCCGTCGGCGTTGAGGAGTTCGAGCGCGGGATCCGCCGCTGCGGCGCGCCGGAGGCATGTCAGGTTCGCGGCGATCCGGGTCCGGATCTGCTCCCTGATCTCTGCCCCTCTCTCGATCAGCACCGGCGCGGCCACCTGCACCGGTGTCGACACGGACAGATACGTGTCACAAATCAATTCGAGACGCTGCAGCGCGGCCCGGACGAGCGTGTCCGGCCCATCGACTGCGATCCACCCGAGCTTCACCTGCGGCAGGCCGGCCGATTTCGAAAGGCCGCCGAGGCGGAACGTGAGGCAACCGGGGGGCGGGGTCCGCGGTGCGCGGTCCGGGGTCCGGGGTCCGGGATCCGGGGTCCGGGGTCCGGGGTGCGAGGTCCGGGGTCCGGGGTCCGGGGTCCGCGGTGCGCGGTCCGCGGTGCGCGGTGCGGGGTGCGCGGTCCGGGGTGCGCGGTCCGGGGTCCGGGATCCGGGCTGCGCGGTGCGCGGTGCGGGGGGCGATGGGGAATCGAACAGGTAGTCGGCGAAGACTTCGTCGATGATGAGCGCGGCGTCTCGCTCGGCGCAGCGGGTGCTGAGCGCGTCGAGTTCGGCGGGCGAGAGTACCGAGCCTGTCGGATTGTTCGGACTCACCGCCAGAACCGCGCGCGTCGTGTCGCGCCACTCTCGATCCACGCTTCGTTCGTCCAACTCCCAGCGGCCGTGGTACTCGAGCGCGTACGCGGTGCACGTCACACCATCGAGGCGGGTCAGGTGGTCGAACAACGGATAGCTGGGAACAGGAACCAGCACATCGTCGCCCGCCGGTTCACACAGAAGCTTGAACAGGACCGAGTAGGCCTCGCTGGTGCTCGCGGTCAGCACGACGCGGTCCTCAGCAACACTGATTCCACGTCGGGCATAGTCCTCCGCGACGGCACGCCGCGCCGCCGGAAGACCGAACGGTTCAGGTCGGTAGGCCAGCCCTCCGGTTCCCGCCAACGGTGCGAGCAGGTCTTCGGGATAGGAGAAGCCGACGACGGTCGGATTGGTGACGGTGAGATCCAGCAGGCGGCGGCCGGACGCCTGGTGCGCGGCGGTCGCAACGGCCAAACGGTTCGACGTCAGGTCGCGCGGCACCCGGGAAGAGAACATGGATTGATAGACTATCGCGCGGCGGGGTGCGTCAGGGTGCGTCAGGGTGCTTCGGGGTGCGTCAGGGTGCATCAGGGTGCATCAGGGTGCGTCAGGGTGCGTCGGGGTGCGTCAGGGTGCGGCGGGGTGCATCAGGGTGCGTCAGGGTGCGTCGGGGTGCGGCGAGGTGCTTCGGGGGCTGGAGATGCTGAATCTTGCGTTCGACGAACTGTTGCGCTACACCGCGGATGATCGCGAGAAGTGGCGGCGGTTCTTCGTCGCGCAGCCGCACGCGATCGATGCGCCGATCCATCCGGGGGGCACCTTCCCGACCGTCGGGAAACTGATCGATCACATCTTTCTCGTCGAGCAGCGGCACGTGCAGCGGCTTCGCGGCGAGAAGCTGTCCAGCCAGACCGGCTTGACCGGCAACAATGCCGCGCCGCTCTTCGACTACGGCGCCTCCGTCCGGCGTGAACTGGAACAGTACGTCGCCGACCTCGACGAAGATGTCGCCGGCCAGCCGCGGACGTTCGAGATCGCCGGACGCGAGTGGGCCATGACCTCGCGCAAGCTGCTGTTCCACATCCTCGTTCACGAGATCCGGCACTGGGCCCAGATCGCGCTCGCGGTGAGGCTTGCCGGACTCGAGCCGCCAGGCGAGCACGACCTGATGTATAGCCGGGCGTTGAAGTAAGAAGTCCCCGCTATCGGCGCTTCCGGATCATCAGCACCAGCGTGTCGCGCGGCCCGAACGTGTACTCGAGCGAGGGGCCGGTCTTTTCCATCACGAAGCTCATCGCGTTGCCGGTCTCGAGGTTCTGCCAGATGGCTTCGGGGATGTCGGCCGCGAAGCCGATCCTGACCGTTCTCGGCTCCGGCGCGTAGTTGACGCCGATGATCATCAGCGCCTCAGCCGATTCGAGCAGCCGCACCTCGATGCGCGGTCCTCCGCCGGCGCCGTCGATGCTGGTGACACCGCCTTCACGCGGACGCAGCGGCGCGAACAGCGCTTCGTTCCTCGTGATCACACCAGCCGTCTCCCCCAGCGCGAACACGTCGGGCGAAAGTGGCGTCTCCGATCCTGCGAATGCGACGCGGCGCGCGCCGCGCGCCACGAACGACCACAAGGCGACACGGGCGTCCGGCGCCGCACCGGGGCGGATCGTGATCTTCGCCGGCGGATCCTCGAGCGCCGCCGTGTGCTCGACGACGCGAAGAATGCCCGGGCGCAACGACAGGCGCTTGGAGAGATACTCGACGAACCTGGACGCCGCGCCGGGCCGCGACGCCGCCCATGCCGGCGCGGGATCGTCGTACACGACGACGGAAATCCTGAGGTCGGCTTCGACGGCCGCCGCCACCAGCCGCTCGAGGCCGGTGAGCGCGAACCCTCCCTCGCGCGGTTCGGCGTCGCGCCACGCGATCCAGGTCGTGATGCCGTTGAAGCCGGCACGACGGATCGCGGTGAGGTCGCGCCGCATCGTATCGAGGTCACCGCCCGGCATGCCGGGTGGTTCCACGCCGGGCCCGGCGTACCACACGCCAACCTCGACGAAAGGCTCTTCAGGACTCCGCTGCCCGAACAACGCCAGCAGGAGCGCAAGCGGGAGCACCACCGCCATCATCGCCATGATTCTGCCGTACCCGGGTGGCCGGAAAGGCGTAGAATACCCGGCATAAGCGCAGGCCGCTCGTGCCTGCCATCACGAAGCCACGAAGGCCCGTCGACGGGTTTTCGTGGCTTACGTGTCTTCCCGACCGATCGAATGGTGACACTCCAGCACATACAAGAAGCCGCCGCACGCGTGCGGCCGGTCGCCCGCGTCACGCCGCTGCTCGACGTCTCGAACCTGGCCGGCACGCCGCTGTTCCTGAAATGCGAGAGCATGCAGCCTGGCGGCGCGTTCAAGATCCGTGGCGCTTACAACATGGTCGCGCAGTTGACCGACGATCAGCGGCGCCGCGGCGTCATCACGTACTCCTCGGGCAATCACGGGCAGGCGATGGCGCTCGCCGCACGCGAACTGGGCGCTCCGGCGGTGGTGGTGATGCCGACGACCGCGCCACAGATCAAAGTGGACGGCGCGCGATCGTTCGGCGCCGAAGTGATTTTCGCGGGAACGACGTCGGCGGATCGCCAGGCCAGGGCAGAGGAGGAAGCGGCGGCACGCGGCCTGACGATGGTGCCGCCGTTCGATCATGAGTGGATCATCGCCGGGCAGGGGACGCTCGGCCTCGAGATCCTCGAGCAGCGGCACGACGTCGAGACGATCCTCGTGCCGGTCGGCGGCGGCGGATTGCTTGCCGGCGTGGCCGCCGCCGTCAGACAGAGCCATCCGCACGTGCGGCTGTTCGGTGTGGAACCCGTCGGCGCTGCCGCGATGAAAGCTTCGCTCGAGGCGGGCCATCCCGTGACGCTCTCGAAAACCGAGAGCGTGGCCGATGGCCTGATGCCGGTCCGGCCCGGTGATCTCACCTTCGCTCACGCGAAGCAGTTCGTCGACGGGATCGTGACGGTGAGCGACGAGGAGATCATCGAAGCCGTCCTGTGGCTGTTTGCGAAGGCCAAGGTCGTCGCCGAGCCCTCGGGCGCCGCCACCGTCGCCGCGGCACTCACGGGCAAGGTCCCTGACAGCGGACGGACCGTGGCGATCGTGAGCGGCGGCAATATTTCCCTTCAACGACTCGAAGAACTGAGCGCAACGCGCACGGCTTCCTGATTCATCCATGGCGATAGAAATCTTCGAAATGGAACGGATGCAGTCCACGTGGGAGAACATCGTGGACTACGACATGAGCGAGAGCGGCGTCCGTCCGCTGACGTTGCGTGAGCTGGTCGAGATGGGATTCGATCTCGACGCGTTCCTCGACGTCCCGCTCGGGTACAGCCAGTCGAACGGCACGATCGAGCTTCGCGAACAGATCGCGGCGCATCATCCCGGCGCCACGGTCGATCACGTCGAAGTGACGAACGGCACTTCTGAAGCGAACTATCTCATCGCACTGGGCCAGCTGCGTCCCGGCGATGAAGTCGCCATGGAAGTGCCGAACTACATGCAGATGCCCGGTGTCGCGCGCAGTCTCGGTGTTACCGTGCGAACGTTCCGCCTGCGTCAGGAGACCGGCTGGGAGCCGGACTGGGAGGAGTTCGAACGGGCCGTCACGCCGCGGACCCGGCTTCTGTATCTCTCGAACCCGAACAATCCGACCGGTGCGATCCTCTCCGAGGAAGCGATGCGCCGCATCGCGGATCGCTGCGAGCAGACCGGAACGTGGCTGCTGTCCGATGAGGTGTACCTCGGAGCGGAGATCGATCGTCCGCGGACGAAAAGCTTCTGGGGCCTGAGCGACCGCGTGATCGTCACGAGCGGCCTGTCGAAGGCGTACGGGATTCCAGGCGTCCGCATCGGGTGGCTCGTCGGTCCTCCGTCGCTCGTCGCGGAGTGCTGGACCCAGCACGACTACATCACGATCGGACCCAACAAGATGTCGGATCGCCTCGCGCGCGTGGCGGTGGAGCCGCAGAATCGCGATCGCTGTTACGCCCGGACGCGCGAGATCCTGCGGAAGAACCTGCCGATCGCCCGCGAATGGATCGCGGGCTTCGATGGGTTCCTGTCCTGGCGAGAACCGCAGGCCGGCGCCATCGGTTTGCTGAAGTATGCCGGCGACACGCCAAGCATAGAGATCGCCGAACGGATCCGATCGCAGCAGAGCACGCTCATCGTCCCGGGCTCGCACGTCGGTCTCGAGGGGTATCTGCGCATCTGGCTCGGCGGCCGCGAAGACTTCCTGCGCGAAGGCCTTCGGCGCATCGCCACCGGCCTGATGGCCCTGAAGACCTGACGTTCGCAGTTCGGGGGGGTCAGACTGGTGTCAGACTGGGGTCAGACTCGGGTCAGACTCGGGTCAGACTCGAATTTGCGTTCGTTGGCGCACGCGGTGCAGAAACCGGGGCTTTCGCGGGGCTTTTGCGTCGCGTGGTGTCGAAGTCGAGTCTGACACCAGTCTGACCCCAGTCTGACCCCAGTCTGACCCGTTCCCGCCACCGTTCCCGCCAGTTAACCCTTTCCCTCCACGCCGCGTTATTGGCAGTAACTGCCATGACGCGACTGATCACGCTGTTCTCGGTCCTCACCGTTCTCATCCTGTTCACGGCCGCCCTGACGGCGCCGGTGCGGGTCGAAGGCGCGGTCCTCGAGCCGGCGACGAACCGTGTGTCAGGCGTGACCGGCAACGTCGACATCCATCTCGGGGACGGCATCTTCCGGCTGAAAGTCCGCGCGTGCGAAGGGTGCGGACCCCTGCTGACGCTCGAAATCGCGGTGCCAAAGATCCGGATCGCCTGGGCCGCTCGCAGTTAACCACTTCGTCTTCCGCGCGTAATACCGGGTTAAGGAGCCCGTCTGCATGGTCCGTTCACTCGTTCGTAGAGCAGTTGCGCCTGTGTTCGTCGGCGCGGTGGTTTTGGTGGCGCTGCCGGCGGCAGCCCAGACGACCGGGACGCCGGCGCAAATCGAGCGACAGGCGAACCAGAATGCGGCGGATACGCGGCGGGCGTTCTACGAGGTCCTGGATACGTATCCGCCCTCGCTCGGCCGCGTGCTGCGGCTGGACCCATCCCTGATGAGCAACCAGGCGTATCTCGCGTCGTATCCGAGCCTGGCCGCGTTCATCGCGCAGAATCCGGACGTCCCGCGGAATCCCGACTTCTATCTCGAACGCTACCGGTCGACCCGGGCGTACAACGAGCCGGAGGATGTCCGGACGGCGACGCTGCGCGTCTGGCGCGACGCGATCGGGTTCGTCGGTCCCTTCGCGGTGTTCTGCGTCGTCCTCTTCACGCTCTACAGTCTCATCAAATACATCGTCGAATACCGGCAGTGGGCACGCGTGTCGAAGGTGAACGCCGAAGTGCACAACAAGATCCTCGATCGATTCGGGTCGAACGAGGAGCTGCTGGCGTACGTCGACAGCCCTGCCGGCCGCCGCTTCCTCGACGCGACGCCGATTACGCCCACGCCGTCGGGCGGCAGCGCCGTCGGCGCCCCGTACGCGCGGATCCTGCTGTCGGTGCAGGTGGGCGTCCTGCTCGTCGCCCTCGGGATCGGGTTCCTGTTCGTGAGCGGCCGCGCGATCGAAGAAGTCCAGCCGCTCCTGTCGAGCCTCGCGGCCCTGTCGTTCTGCCTCGGGGTGGGATCGATCATTTCCGGCGGCGCTTCGTATCTGCTCTCGCGTAAACTTGGCCTGCTCAACGAGACCGCCGCGACGCGGCCCGAGCACGTTTCCTGACGATGACGCCGTTCACCTTGACGAACGTGGAGCGCCTGGACGCTGCCGCCGCCGCGCTCGACGTGCCGTTTGAGATGGACGAGGACGCGTTCCGCGCCTTCTACGATCGCACCGCCCGGCCGCTGTGGGCTTATCTGGCCCGCATCACTGGTGACCGCCAGGCGGCCGACGACCTGTTGCAGGAGGTGTATTACCGGTTCCTCCGCGCGAACGTGCGGTTCGATGACGAAGCGCACCGCCGGCACTACCTGTTCAAGGTCGCCACGAATCTGGCACGGGATGGGTATCGCCGGAAGGCCACAGCACCGGACCTGGTGGCGGGCCGTGTCGAGCAGGAGCCCGCCGACAGAGCCGCGAGCCGGCGAACGGACGCGCGGCTCGACCTGACGCGCGCGTTCGCACGCCTGAAGCGCCGGGAACGCGAACTGCTCTGGCTCGCCTATGCGCAGGGATCCTCTCACCAGGAGATCGGCGCGGCGCTCGGACTCAAGACCGGCAGCATCAAGCCGCTGCTGTTCCGCGCCAGGCAGAAGCTGGCCGCGTTGCTGCGCGGCACGGGATCGCACCATGCGTAACCACACCTGTCCGCACGAACACGAGCTTCTCGACGCCTTGCAGACCTCGCGTCCAGCGGACCTTCCGGAACCGCTGCACGAGCACGTTGCGGGATGTGCGCGCTGCAGCGAGACGCTTTCGGTGGTCGGCGCGCTCCTCGCGGAGCGCGAGGCGCTGATGCGGGAAGCGGCGGTGCCATCGTCGGCGATCGTCTGGTGGCGGGCGCAGATGCGGTCACGGCGGGAGGCGGCGGCGGCCGCGGCCCGGCCCATCTCGTACGCTCAGGGCATCCTGGTCGCCTGCGCCGCGGGGCTGCTCGCCACGCTGCTCGGCATCTACGTCCCGGCGTTCCGGGAGGGGATGTCGTGGATCGCGGACGCCGCGGACGGCTGGTCCGCGTTCTCGTTGCCGATCCCGTCCGCCGACGTGGTGAGCGATCCGCTCGTCCTCGCCGGGATCGCCGCGCTGGGCCTCTGCGCGCTCATCCTCCCCGTCCTCCTGTACTTCGCGTTCCACGAAGACTGACGCCAACAAGAAAAAGGGGACAGTCACCTTTTCCGTAAGTTGTTGATCCGGATGGCCCCCGGATCAGACAGTTACGGAAAAGGTGACTGTCCCCTTTTCTTTGTTTTCAACAACTTACGAAAAAGGTGACTGTCCCCTTTTTTCAGCGGGCCTTGGTGGCGGACCGGAGGGGGACGCCGGGTTTGGCGCCGGTGTGGGCGCCGTTTTTCACGACCACCACGCCGTTGACGATCACGTACGGGATCCCGGTCGCGTACGCGTGCGGCTTCTCGAACGTGGCGGCGTCTGCGACGGTCGCTGGATCGAAGAGGACGAGATCGGCGGCGTAGCCGGGCTCGAGCGAACCGCGGTCGGCGAAGCGGAAGTGTTCCGCCGGAAGCGATGTCATCTTGCGGATCGCCTCCTCGAGCGAGATCACCTTCCGGGTGCGGACGTATTCGCCGAGCACACGCGCGTTGTTCCCGTAGCCGCGCGGATGCGGCACGCCGGCGCCCTGCACGAGCACGCTGCTGTCGGACGCGAATCCGACGACGGGATGCTTCATGATGCGTTCGACGTCGGTATCCGACATGAAGTGATAGACCATCGAGGCGCCGCCGGCGAGCATCATGCGGCGCGCGGTCTCGAGCTGCGCGTCCGGTGTTCCCGATCCCTCGAGGCGCTCGGCCGCCTGCTGTATCGACAGGCCGTTCAGCGACGGATCGGCGCGATAGGACGCGATGCGGGCAAAGGAGAGGTCCTTCAGGCCGCGCTCGGCGAGCAGACCCATCGTCTCCTTCTTGATGCGCGCCCAGGTTTCGGGATCCTTGAGCCGTTCCTGGATCTTCGACTGCCCGCCTTCGAGGACCCACGACGGGAACCGGATCCCGAGCGACGAACTTGCGGCGGTATAGGCGTACTGGTCTGCCTCGACCTCGAGCCCGCGCGCCCGTGCCGCATCGATCAGCGCCAGCGCCCGCTCGCTCGCGCCCCACCGGTTCGGACTGTCCACCTTCAGATGGGAGATCTGAACACGAGCGCCGCTCGCCGTGCCGATCCGGATCGCTTCAGTGATCGACGCCTCGAGTTCCGTTCCCTCGTTGCGCATGTGGGACGCATAGAGCCCGCCGGCGTTTCCGGCCACACGCGCCAGCTCGATGATCTCGGGCGTCTTCGAATAGGTCCCGGGAACGTACTGAAGACCCGTGGAGAGACCGACCGCGCCGTCGGCCATCGCCTTCCAGACGAGCGATTGCATCTTGTTCAGCTCGGCGATGGTGGGATCCCGATTCTCCGTTCCCATCACGGCCCGGCGGACGGTGTTGTGGCCGATGAGCGTCGCGAAGTTCACCGACGCCGGCGTTTCGGTGACGCGCTGAAGCGCCGCGGCGATGTCGGCCGATGAGCCCCCGCAGTTGCCGGCCACGATCGAGGTCACACCCATGCGGACGAAGTTCTCCGCCAAAGGACGTTCCCAGATCTCATCGGCGTGCGTATGGACGTCGATGAAGCCGGGTGCCACGACGAGGCCGGTTGCGTCGATCGTCTCTTTCGCGGCCGCCCGGTCGAAGCGGCCAATCGAAACGATCTTGCCGTCCTTCACGGCGACATCAGCCCGGCGGCCCGGCGACCCGCTCCCGTCCACAACAGTGCCGCCCGTGATGACGAGATCGTAGGCGGGTGTCTGGGCGCTGCCCGCTACCCCGGTGACGACGGCCGCGAGAATGGCAACACGTACGAGCCCTTTCATCGTTCCTCCTCGATCTGGCGTCCTCCGGTCGCCATGCTGACGCCGAGCCCGACGATAACGACCGCGATCATGCCGATTGGATTGTGCCAGAGAAACGACACGTCCTTCGTGGACGGATGCGCCGCAAAGAAGGCCACCGCCGTCATCCCGGCAATCAGGCCGAAGAACGCCCCATGGCCGTTGACCCGCCGGAACGCCAGCGCGAGCACGAAGACGCCGAGCAGCGATCCGTAGAAGAAGGAGCCGAAGCGGTTGACCACCTCGATCAGGGATCCGAGCCCGGCCGCAAACGTCGCGACGACGCAGGCAAACAGCCCCCAGAATCCGGTCGCCACCCGCGATACGCGCAGGTAGTGAGCATCGGTCGCCTCAGGCTTGAGAAGCCTGCGATAGATGTCAATTACCGTCGACGTCGCGAGCGAATTGAGTTCCGCGGCGATGCTCGACATGGCGGCCGCGAAGATAGCAGCGATGATGAGTCCCACGAACCCGATTGGCAGCGTCGTCGTCACGAACGTCGGGAAGACGTAGTTCACGTCAGGGGCGGGGGTGTCGCCGGTCGTTCCCTTGTACATCTCGTCGCCCGAGACGTCGAGGACGAGCGCCGCCGCCCGCGCGCGAATCTCCGTCAGCACATCGTCGGCAGACTCGAACGCGGCGCGCGCCGCCGCGTCCTGCGGGGCGGCCGCCAGCGCGGTCGATGCGGCACGGCGCTGCTGGAAGGCGGATGCAAACTCGGATTCGAGCTGCTGATACTCGCCTGCCCTCGGGCTCTGTTGCACCGCCTCCGCGTGCTTCTTGTTGAACAGCATCGGAGGCTGGTTGAACAGGTAGAACACGAACATCAGCACGCCGACGAGGAGCACGAGCGCCTGGAGAGGGATCTTGAAATAGGCGCTCATGAGCAGCGAATGGCGCCCTTCGTCGACCGACTTGGCCGTGAGATAGCGCTGCACCTGGCTCTGGTCGCATCCGAAGTACGACAGCATCAGGAACAACCCGCCGAGGAGTCCGGACCAGAACGTGTAGGTCTGGTCCCAGTCGAAGCTGAAATCCACCGTGTTCAGCCGGCCGGCCGCGCCTGCCACGTGTAGTGCGCCGGTCATGCTCACATCGGCGGGCAACCGCCATAACAGGATGATGATGGCGGCAACGACGCCGCTGATGATCACGACCATCTGCTTGACGTCGGTCCACGTGACCGCCTGCACGCCGCCGATGATCGTATAGAGAGCGGTCGGGAGTCCGATGGCGAGGATCGTCAGCGTGAGATTCCATCCGAGCACGATCGAGAGGATGACCGCCGGCGCCGCGATGATGACGCCGCACGACAGCCCGCGCGACAGCAGGAACAGCATGCTCGCCAGCGTGCGCGTCTTCACGTCGAAGCGCCGCTCGAGAAATTCATAGGCGGTGTAGACGCGGGCGCGGTGGAAGAACGGCACCAGCGTGACCGACAGGATGATCATCGCGACCGGCAGCCCGAAGTAGAACTGCACGAACCGCATCCCGTCGGCGTAGCCCTGACCGGTGGCGCCCACGAGCGTGATCGCGCTCAACTGGGTGGCCATGACCGACAGGCCGACCGCCCACCAGGGCAGACTGCGCTTGGCGAGAAAGTAGCCTTCGAGTTCGTCGGTCGAATGCGTCTTCCTGATGCCCGACCAGACGATCCACACGAGATACGAGACGACGACGACCCAATCGAGCGCGTGCATCGCCTAGGAGAAGTAGCGGCCGAAGGCCCACAGCGCGGCGACGACGACGGCTTCGCACACGACGACCCCAATGTAAGTTCGCTGCATATGCAGCGGCATTGTACTGCGTGGTGTGCCGTGGCTGAATCGCTGGAAGGGAGGGTCCGGGGCGGTCAGGCGATGGGAGCGCCCAGACCGTCGTCGCCGCGCAGGCGGGGCCCCCGCCGACGCATCACGCCGGACGAACCGAGGACGAAATCGGCGAAGGCGTCGACGTCGCTCCGATTCACCTCGATGATCGGCGGCTGCTTGACCAGCACCTCGCCGGCGCGCAGCGCCAGCGTGACGCGATACTTGCCAGGTCTGACCTTGAACGTGAATCCGCCGGCGTTGTTCGTGGACGCCTTCTGGCGTTCACCGGTCTCGACGTTGATCACTTCGACGATGCGCCCTTCGATCGCGGAGGTATCGTCGGGACCGCGGACCGATCCGCTGATGGTGCCGTCGGCGCGCACCGGACCCGGCGTCGGATCGAAGACGGCCTGACCGGGCCGGCACCCTGCCACGGCCGCAAGCAGCCAGATCGACCCGATCAGCAGGATCGCCGGCAACGCGAATGCGGTCCCCTTCGTCTGCACGATGCCATTTCGTGCAAGTGGACTGCCAGATGAGAGTTCCCTGTCACATTTACATACGCCAGCCGAGACGGACGGGCTCGAAACCGCGCCGCAACGTCAGGAATCCCTTGCCAGCGGTCGTTTCACCAGCTCGGCAATAGCTGGAACTCATCTTGCTATTTACAACCGGGTCATGACCACGCGGGCTCGAGCGATCGTTATTCGGCCGGTCGAGTCCGGCTGGGTCAACCTGGGCGCACATCTGCGGCGCCTGTTCGAATACGCCGATCTTCTCCGGACCCTGAGCATCCACCGGATCAACGTCCGGTATCGCCAGACGCTGCTCGGCGTCGCGTGGGCGGTTCTGCAGCCGCTCCTGATGATGGTCATCTTCGCGATCGTCTTCTCGCGGTTCGCCGGGATCGCCAGCGAAGGCGCCCCCTACGCGCTCTTTGCGTATGTCGCGCTCCTGCCATGGACGTTCTTCGGCACGGCAGTGACGACCGCGACCGGTTCCCTGGTGAGCCACACGCAACTGATCACGAAGGTCTACTTTCCGAGGGAAATTCTGCCGCTCACCTACATCGTGGCGGGACTGTTCGACTTTGCGCTGGGGTTGATCGCACTCGCGGCGCTGATGGCCTGGTTCCAGGCGCCGGTGACGACCGCGATCCTCTACCTGCCGCTGCTGGTCGGGCTGCTTGCGGCGTTCGCGCTGGCGATTTCACTGGTGCTCTCGGCCCTGCAGGTTCGCTGGCGCGACGTCGGGGTCGCGATGCCGGTGCTCGTGCAGGTGTGGATGTTCGTTTCACCCGTGATCTACCCGCTCAGCGTCGTGCCCGCCGCGTGGCGGCCGCTGTATCTCCTGAATCCGCTCGCCGGAATCATCAACTCGTTCCGCGATGTCCTTCTGCGCGGCCAGGCGCCGGATCCCGTGCCGCTTGGCTACGCGGTCGCCGTCACCGCAATCGCGCTGCCCCTCGCGTACCAGGTGTTCAAGCGCGCGGAGGCGACGATGGCGGACATCGTCTAGGCCCGCGATGATCGATGTCTCCTTCGATCGGGTTTCCAAGCGCTATCGGATCCGGCAGCCTCACACGCGCCGTGGGCAACACGACGACTTCTGGGCCGTTCGCGATATCAGCTTCGAGGTCGGCCGCGGCGAGACGCTTGGCTTGATCGGCCACAACGGCGCCGGAAAGAGCACGATCCTCAAGCTGCTCTCGCGGATCACCGCGCCGACGACGGGGGAAATCCGGCTCGCCGGCAACGTTGCGGCGTTGATCGAAGTGGGCTCCGGCTTCCATCCGGAGCTGACCGGGCGCGAGAACGTCTATCTCAGCGGCACCATTCTGGGCATGAAGCGCCGCGAGATCGACGCCAAGTTCGACCGGATCGTGGAGTTCTCCGGCGTGGGCAGCTTCATCGACACGCCGGTGAAGTGGTACTCGTCGGGCATGTACGTTCGTCTCGGGTTCGCGGTCGCCGCACACCTCGAACCCGACATCCTGCTCGTCGACGAAGTCCTCGCGGTCGGCGATGCCGCGTTCCAGGCGCAGTGCCTCGAGCGGCTCAACGAGCTGCGGCGGTCGGGAATGACCATGCTGTTCATCTCGCACGATCTCGTCTCGATCGAGCGGCTCTGCGACCGCGTTGGACTTCTCGAGCGCGGACGGCTGATCGCGCACGGATCACCGCGTGATGTCGTGTCCACCTATCAGCACCTCACTGCGGCTTCGCAGGTAGCGGCGATGGCGGACGCCACCGCGCCGGCGGCCCACTCCGCCGCGCGCGTTCTGAATGTGACCTTCCACGACGAGCGCGGGCTCGATACGTGGAGCGCGCACACCGGTGAGCCGCTGATCGCGCGTGTCCACTGCGACGTGGCCCGCACCGTCAACGACGCCGTGGTCGAGTTGTTCTACTACTCGCGGGACGGCCGGGTCCTGCACTGCCAGCAGAGTACCGCGGTAACCGGCGGTGAGCTGACTCTGACGCCAGGCACGGCCGCGATCGAGTTCTCGATGCCGGGCGTCGGACTGCAACCCGGGATCTATGCCATCGGCGCCACGATCCGGGAGCGCTCTGGCGTCGAGACGATCGACTGGTGGTACGGTAGCGCGACGTTGTGCGTCGAGCCGGGACGGCCGGTCCGCGGCTATTTCTACACCCCACACGACTGGCGGGTGCTGGTTGCCCACGCCGAGGGGGCACAGGAGCGTGCCGGTGGCTGATCTCCCCGTCGTGTCGGTCGTGGTGCCCTGCTTCAATCATGGACGCTTCCTGCGCGAAGCCCTGCTCAGCGTCGGCGTCCCTGACGTACCCACCGAGATCATCGTCGTCGACGACGGCAGCACGGATTCGACGTCGGAGGTCGTGGCCACGTTCGAAACGGCGAACCAGTTCCGTGCCGTGCGCCAGGCGAACGCCGGGCTCGCCGCGGCCAGAAATCGAGGGCTCCGCGAGAGCCGCGGCAAATACATCGTGTTCCTCGACGCTGACGATAGGCTCGCGCTCGGAGCCATCGAGGTCGGCGTCGCGCGCCTCGAAGAACGACCGGAGTGCGCGTTCGTCTATGGGCGCTGCACGATGATGGATGCCGACGGCACGCTGATGCCGACACCGGAGATGCCGCGGATCATCCGGGACCACTATCGCGAGATGCTGCGCCGCAACTACATCTGGACGCCGGCCGCCGTGATGTTCCGGAGGGAACCGCTCGACCGCATCGGCGGGTTCAGCACGGCCGTGAATGCCGCCGCCGATTACGAGGTGTATCTCCACCTCGCACGTCATTACCCCGTGTTCGATCACGCCCAGATCGTGGCGCACTACCGCAGGCACGATGGCAACATGAGCGGGAATGCCGGCCGGATGCTGCGCGAGACGCTCGCGGTACTGCGAAGCCAGCGCCCCTTCCTGCAAGGGGACGACGCGTCGCTTGCCGCGTACCGGGAAGGATGGGAGATCTGGCAGGAATTCTACGGCGCGCACCTCGCCACTGAGGTTCGCCACGCCGTGCGCAGCCACCGATGGATTGAGGCTGTGTCGAAGGCGACGGTTCTCGCCTGCTATCACCCTCGCGGATTCTGGCACCACCTCAAACGCAAGAGCGAGTTGACCCTGGAGGCTCTCGCACACCGCGAGCGAGTCGCCGGAGTACACAGGGTCCCGCCGGGCACCGCTGACGAACCCATCCTCGGACGCGCCGACAACGGGCGCGGGTGACGATCCTTACGTGATCTGCCCTTCGAGATAGACGGCGTCGTTCCGTTGTTGCGTCGCGGGCAACCGGCTCCGGCCCAGGCGTCGCACGCGCCTCCGCGCCTGCCAGAGGGCAATCGGACCGGCAAGGTTGCCGAGCACCTCCAGCGCGAGGAGGCGCAGCGGATAATCACTGCGTCGTCTCACCCGCAACCACCCGCGCCGCGCGTAGGTTTTCGGCAGCGAGTAGAACAATCGCACCAGGGCGCGGCGATCGCCGTCGCGAAGCCAGGTCGTGAGGTGATAGGCGACGTGCCCCTTGCTGTAGGCGTAGATCTGCCTGCGAAGGCTTCGCATCGACTCACGATGCCGGTGCCAGACGTACGCGGATGGCTGATAGACCAGCGTTCCACCCGCCTTGAGGATCCGGTAGAAGAGATAGGTATCCTCCGAGCATCCCGTCGGCATCCCCGCGCCGAGCGCCTCGTCGAGGAGCCCGATACGTGGATCCGCGAAGATCGAAGCACGGAATGCCGCGTTCGCCGTCGCTCCGAGCGTCCAAGTCGGGACGGCGACCTGCCGGCCGGCGAACCATCGACCGTCCGCTTCGAACGGTTCGAATCCCTTTCCGAGTCCGCCGTAGGCTTCGAACTGGCATTGCGCCTCGCTTTCAAGCTCCATCGGCAGGACGTGCCCGGTTACCGCCATGATCTCGGATCGCGAGAACGGTTCGACCAGTCGCTCGATCCAGTCGTCGGGCGCCTCGACGTCGTCGTCGACGGTCACGATGATCGTGCCGTTCGACTCGGCGATGCCCCGGTTTCGCGCGTACGACAATCCGGGACGATCCTCCGTGACGAGTCTGACCGCCGGAAAATCCTGGACGACCGATCGCGCCGTGCCAGACGCCGGTCGGTTGTCGACGACGATGATCTCGATCGTGTGTCGCGTCCGTTGCCGTGTCAGCGATGCGAGGCAGCGGCGAAGGTCCGGCCCACGATCGCAGGTTGGAAGAACGATCGAGATCGTCGACGGCGGCAACTTCGGCGGCGGCGGCAGCTTCCCGGAGAGCTGCTGCCCGAGCCGAACGCGGTAGAACGCCGTCGCCAGCGCGCTGGCGATCTCGTCTTTCAGACGCGGGACCGAGACAGCCGGCGCCCCGTAGGTCCAGATATCGACAGAACCAACGAGCGCGGACCCTTCGCGGACGAACACGCGGACCCGGGAGTAGCGTTCGATCCCCTCGACCGGCGCGAGCGGCTGCGCGATGTCCACAATACGAACCGCGACCGGACAGCTCGTCGTCCCCATCAGTGCCCTTCCCCGGAGCACAGGCGGGCGGACTGTTGATATCGCCGGAGACCCGTCAAGGATCCGGCAAGTTCGGCCCGGATCAGATCGCGTGGAAAGACTGATGGACGTACGAACGAGTACAACAGCCGGCGCAGGTTCCACCGCCAGAACCACCAGGCGCCGAGACGGGCGAGCGCGCGGCGCTCCTCCGGATAGTGAACGGCGCTTCGGACCAGGTAACTGTAGAGACCGACGCCATTGTTCGCGAGCTGGCTGCGGAGCGCCTCGTACGTGCGCCGGTGCCGGTGACGCACGATCGCGCCGGGCTCGTACACCAGGGTGCCGCCCTCCTTGAGAACGCGAAAGAACATCTCGAGATCGCCACCGCCGTTGGTCGGCGTGCCGACATCGAGCGCAGGATCGAAGCCGCCGATCCGGTCGAAGAGGCTTCGGCGGAACGCCATGTTCGCGCCAGTCCCGAACCGCCCGGCACCGGCGTGCCTCTCTGCTGCGCGTTCGCCCGTCACCGTGTCAACCCGGAAATACCGGCGCTCGAAGCCGCGCGAGAACCCTCCGTAGTCCTCGAACAGCCGCTGCGAGGCGGTATCGATCTCGTCGGGAATGACGAGACCCGTGACGGCATCGACCAGGCTGTCCGAGGCAAAGACGCGACCGATCGCCCGGGTCCACGCCGCATCGACACTGACGTCATCGTCCGTGAAGGCGATCACGTCGGCGGAAGACTCCGACACCGCGCGATTGCGGGCCCGGTTCAGGCCGGGGCGCGGCTCGACGACGTAGCGAACGGACGGGTATCGGCGCACCAGCACCCGGACGCTTTCGTCCTCGGCGCGTTGTCGACGAGCAGCAGATCGAGCCGGTCCGGCGGGTAGTCCAGCGAGAGCAGCGCGTCGAGGCACTCTGGCAGCCGCGCCGCGCCATCACGAGAGCAGACCGCGACCGTGATGCGGGGAAGCTCGATCGGGGTGCTTTTCTCGGCGAACACCGTCTCCCGACACTCGATTCGCATGATCCGCTCGGCGAAGCGCTCGGCGATCACGCGCGCGAGGCGTTCGGCATCACACCCTTCGTTCGCGAACCTCAGAATGCCGACGGGTATCCCTCGAAACCGTACGAGCACCGGCTGTTCCCCGACCGTTGGCACGGCGATATCAGGCTGCGTCGACTCGAGATCGACCGTGAGCAGCTTCACGCGCGTTCAACGAACGCAAGCCGGGTGCCACAGCCCAGCCGAAACGCGCGTGGCATTCGCGCAGGCGACACAGCCCGGCCGGGCCGCCTACGGCCGAGGTAACTCGATCCCGATCAACTGCATCAGGCGCAGCGCATTGCGCGACGTGGCGAGCCCTTCGCGCAGCTTGTAGTCGAAGCTCATGCTCCCGTCCGGATTCATCGTTTCCGTGAAGTGGACCAGGCGGGCGTGGCTCTTCAGCGGTTCTTCGTTCGCCAGGTTCAGGTCGTGCGTCGTCATCGCGCCGATCGCACCGGCATCGAGGAGGCGACGGGCTACGGCCTGGACGGCGATGCCGCGTTCGGCGCTGTTGGTGCCCTGGAGGATCTCGTCCAGCAGGTAGAAGAGCACGCGCGGATGCTCACCGCTTGCGAGGGGCCGATCCGCCTCCGCTGCGTCAATGACTCCCTTGAGCCGTGCAAGCGCCGCCATGAAGTACGACATGCCGTGCTCGAGGGAGTCCTGGATCCGGATGCTCGTCTGAATGTCGCACGGAGGCATCCGCAGCGATGCCGCACAGGCGGGAGCGCCGGCTTCCGCAAGTACTGCGTTCACGCCGATGGCGCGAAGCAGCGTGCTCTTGCCCGACATGTTGGATCCGGTGACGAGCAGCACCGTTCCTGGAGGCCCGACCTCGACATCGTTGGCGACCCGGCGTGTTGCAGGGATGAGCGGATGCCCCAGCGATCGGGCCGTGTACCGCGGTTCGGACGAGATCTCCGGAAAGGCCCAATCCGGATTGTCGCGGTGCAGGGCCGCAAGGCAGGAAAGCGCGTCGATCTCCCCTGCCGCGTCGAACCAGTCGTGTACGCGCGATCCGACTTCGCGCCGCCAGCGCTCCAGGGCGAAGAGGCAATGGAAGTCCCACAGTGTGAACGCCTGGATCGGAAAGTGGAGCAGCGCTGCCCCACGCCGCAAGTCAGCGAATCCGAGGATCCGGTTCAACGCACGCATCGCCGCGGGTGCCGCGCGGCGCCGGCGCTCCCCCGCGGGCGCCGTGAGACGCGCCTTTACGGCGGTGAGATGAGCGGACGTGAACGCCTGGCCGTCGATGTGGGCGAGCACCGCGGCGTACTGCCGGATCGTTTGCTCCCCGGCTCCTGCCCGGTCGAACGCCTTCGTCAACGCGCCCGCGGTGAAGAACGACAGCGCGATCCCGGCCACCAGCGGCAGACCCCAGACGGCATTCGGCCACACGCCGGTGACGTGCAGCAGGAACGGCACCCATAACGCCACGAGCAGTCCATACACTGCCACCTTGACAGCTCCCCATGCCGGCAGGGGCGTTTTGGAGGACGCCGCCCAGCGCAGGAACGTATCGATCGGCTCGGTGCGCGAACTTCCACCGAGAATGCCCAGCGCGGAGAGCTGTTCGCGCCAGTCATCGAGGCCGGCAAGCTCGGCGACCGCGGCCTGCCTCGCGACGATCTCGCCAGGCATCGTCGGACGCTGCAGCCAGCCTCCAAGGAGGCTGTTGCCGAAAGTCGTGGCCGCGGGACCGATCAACTGAAAAAGGGACGCGCGGCCGAAGAGATCGAGGTCGGTGGCGTACGGATGGCCCTCGATTTCGACACCCGGCGGTAACCAGACCGCGGGCAGGGCGTTCCAGTCGCGGTCGATGCGTGCGACCCCCTGGGCGTTGACGACCCGGAGCGCTTCGAGAAGTTGCGCCTTGTCTTCGATGCGTGCGTGTATCGCCACGAGTGCGGCGAAGACCAGGAAAAACCCGACCGCCACGCCGCACGCGATCACACCGCCGCCGAATCCGAGCCACCAGATGAGGCCCGCGACGCCAGCCAGGAACGTCGCGAGTCGGAGCCTGGCGAGCAGTGTGGACCTGCGGCGTTGCTCGTCACGCGCGGCCGCATGTCGTCGCCCGCGATCCGCGTAGGCGTCGCGTCTATTTCCTGGCATCGATGTTCAGCCGCCAATAATCCAGCACGTAGGGAGGGTCGTCAGCGGCCGCCTGTTCGACGATGCGATCCAGGTAGGCGCGGCGCGTTGCAGCCGGCATGCGATCCAGTTGGTGACGCAGGCAGACGGCAGCGATGAACTCGGTGAACGTCGCGGCATCGGGCATGACCGTCGGTGTCGACTCGAGCCAGACGTCGGCCTTGTTGAAGCCGGCCTCTTTGAGCCGCGCATGGGTCTCCTCCACCCCGGCGAAGTACCAGGGATTGGTCCACCCCGCGAAGAACTCGGGGAACTCGCCTTCGGCGAGTGCCGCCGAGCGTTCATAGAGCCGCGCGAGGTTCGGCCCGCCTCCCGCCTGTGCGACGAGGCGCCCTCCCGGCACCAGAACGCGATGGATTTCGCCGAACAACCGCTCGTGATCCGGGATCCAGTGGAAGGTCGCCGTGCTGAACACCGCGTCGAAGCGGGTGAAAAAGGGCAGGCGGGTCGCATCGGCGTGAACGAACCCGATCCTTCGATCCTGCACCCGTGCCGCCTCTCGAATCATCGTCCACGAACGATCAAGGCCGCTGACGTGAACCGACGGAACCCGGGAGCGGATCGCCGCGGTGAGCCGTGCGGTGCCACAGCCGATGTCGAGTATGCGTTCACCGGGAGCCGGCAACAGCCGATCGAGAACGCGCAACCCCCAGTTCCACTGGGGATCCGAGATCCGGTGGTAGGTCGCGGCATCCCACTCCAGCATGCGTTCAGTGTACAGTCCATCCGGACGCCCTCGGCGATCGTCTCAAGCTCGGAGGATTACATGCGCGCTCTCCTGTTTGCCGCAGCGATCGCGGCGTCTACCGCAGCCGTCACCAGCGACAACCAGCAGTCGTCGGCCTCGCCGAAAGGTGTCCGGCTGGAACACCTCTCATGGGTTGACGCCGAAAGGATGCTGACCCCAGACACCGTCGTCGTGATCCCCCTTGGCGCCGCGTTGAAGGAGCATGGGCCGCACCTGCCGTTGCGGAACGACCTCTCGCTCGCCGAGTACTTCACCAACCGGATCGTCGCAGCCGCACCGGTCGTCGCAACGGCGCCCCTCACGTACCACTTCTATCCAGCGTTCCTCGACTACCCGGGATCCACGTCTCTGTCGCTCGAGACCGCGCGCGACGCCACGATTCAGGTCGTCAGAAGCCTGGCGCAGCACGGTCCGCGCCGGTTCTACGTCCTCAACACCGGGCTATCGACCGTCCACGCCCTCGAACCGGCTGCGGCTGCACTGGCGAACGAAGGTATTCTTCTTCGGTTCACGGACCTGGCCGGCGCCCTGGACCGGATCGCGGCGCCCGTTCGCCGCCAGGAGGACGGCTCGCACGCGGACGAAATCGAAACGTCGATGATGCTCTACGTCGACCCCGCGTCCGTGGACATGACCCGGGCCGTGAAGGACCTCGCCCCGCGCTCGACTCCGATGCAGTTGCGACGGAACCCGAACCTGCCCGGCACCTTTTCGCCCTCAGGAGTCTGGGGAGATGCGACACTCGCGACCCGCGAGAAGGGCCAGATTGTCGTCGAAGGACTGGTCTCGACGATACTGACGGATATCGAGGACGTGCGCAGCGCGCCAGTGCCAGTCCCGGGTGCGACGGGTCCAGCTCCGCGTCCGTCACGAGCAACGGGAAGGCCGGTCGAATCAGCAGGCGGCGTGCAACCGAATGGCTGCACGCCCGGAGACGAACGCAGGATTCGGAGAATCGAGTCGTCGTTCAACGTTGCGTGGCGCCAGATGGACGCCGAGGGCGTGGCGGCGCTCTGGACCGAAGAGGGGGACATCGTTCACGCCGACGGCTTCACCGAGCGCGGCCGGCGGACGATCCAGCAGAATCGGTCTGAGCAATTCAGGCGGAAGGAGTATCGGGGCTCCCGCCATACACTCGCGTTCGGCAGCGTCAGATGCATCACCAGTTCGGTCGCGGTCGTCGATTCGAAATGGGAACTTCGTGACGTGCTCGACCAGGCAGGGAACACGCTGCCGAACGCCGAAGGGCTCTCCACGCTGGTCGTGAAGCGGGTGGGCGGGGGCTGGCAGATCGAAGGGTATCGCTATAACGTGAAGCCTGGTACGGCCTCACCGCCGCGCTTCCTGCCGCGCCCGGGGTATCCAGACAAACGATGACGGTGTTTTCGCGCGACCACAAGGTGATCGGCCTTCAGTATGCGATCACCTCGATGGTTTTTCTGCTCCTCGGGTTCGGGCTGATGATGGTGATGCGGTGGCAGCTCGCCTACCCGATGCAGCCCGTGCCGCTCGTGGGCGCACTCCTCGGAGCGCGAAACGCGCCAGGCGGCATCGTGTCCCCCGAGTTCTACAATCAGCTCGCCGCGATGCACGGCACGATCATGATCTTCCTCGGTGTCGTGCCGCTCGCTGTCGGTGCGTTCGGCAACTACCTGATCCCCCTTCAGATCGGCGCACAGGAAATGGCGTTCCCGCGGCTCAACATGTGGAGCTACTGGACGTACGCCGCCGCCGGGGGCGTGATGGTTGCGAGCTTCTTCGTGCCGGGCGGCGCGGCGAACAACGGGTGGACGTCGTACCCGCCGCTCTCGGTGATCTCGCCGACGACGGGACAGACCATGTGGCTGCTGGGCATGCTGCTGCTGATCACGTCGTCGCTCTTCGCTTCGATCAACTCGATCGTCACGATCATTCAGCTGCGTGCTCCGGGGCTCAGCTTCATGCGGCTGCCCTTCTTCATCTGGGCGCAGCTCGTGACCGCGTTTCTTCTGCTGCTTGCTTTTCCGCCGCTCGGGTCGGCCAGCCTGATGCAGCTGATGGATCGCGTCCTCGGATCCAGCTTCTTTCTGCCGACCGGCCTGGTCATCGCCAACGAACCGATCGCCGTCTCGGGAGGCGGCAATCCGCTTCTGTGGCAGCACCTGTTCTGGTTCCTCGCGCATCCCGAGGTATACGTCCTGATCCTGCCCGCCCTCGGCATCGTTGCGGAGGTGCTCTCGGCGAACATCCGCAAACCGCTCTGGGGATACCGGCTGATGGTCCAGGCGGCGATCTTCCTCGGCTTCATGTCGATGCTCGTCTGGGCGCACCACATGTTCCTCACCGGCATGGGCACGACGATGAGCGCGTTCTTTCAGACGACGACGATGATCGTGTCGATTCCGTCGGTGATCATCCTGTCGGCGCTGTTCGTGTCGCTGTATGGCGGTTCGATCCGGTTCACGACGCCCGCGCTCTTTGCGCTCGCGTTCCTGCCGATGTTCGGCCTCGGCGGACTGACCGGGCTGCCTCTCGGGCTCGCCGCAACCGACATCCCGTTGCACGACACCTACTACGTGATCGGACACTTCCACTACATCGTCGCGCCGGGAACGATCTTCGCGCTCTTCGCCGGCGTGTACCACTGGTTCCCGAAGGTGACTGGACGGTTCATGCACGAGGGCCT
>DASWVN010000013.1:0-9335 GCA_036401215.1 Vicinamibacterales bacterium
AATACGCAGTCCTTATCCGCTGTCCGCTGTCCGCTGTCCGCGGTCCGCGGGCCGGGGGTGCGGTGTGCGCAGTGCGCCGTCCGCGGTGCGCGGTCCGGGGGTGCGGGCTGCGCAGTGCGCCGTCCGCGGTGCGCGGTGCGCGGTCCGGGGTCCGGGGTCCGGGGTCCGGGGTGCGGGGTGCGCGGTCTGCCCGCCGTAGCTGCGTCAGCAGCGAAGGCGGGTCAGCGCTTGCGTCGACTACCGCCGCTTACCCGCACAGCACCAGCACCCAGCACATCGCACCAGCACCCAGCACCAGCACCCAGCACCAGCACGTCGCACGTCGCACGCCGCACGCCGCACGCCGCACGTTAAATGTCCCAGATCCGTTCCCGCTGATCGTAGAACGTGATCAACCCGTCCTCGCTCACCTTCAGAACGGCTCCGTACCGCCCGGCCGCCATCGCGGCTGTCGTTCTTGCCCCCTCCACCGCGAGATACGAGTGCGGCTCAGGGGGCTCGGAGTGCAGGAGGATCGCGCCGACCGCAAGGAGCCGTCCCGAACCATCCATCACCGTGGCGCCGTCCGTACGCGCGAGCGCCTCGAGCACGGCAGGATCGAGGTCGGTGGCGCTCCGGCCGCGCAGCATATACATCAGCTGACCGCGGTTCGGCACTTCCCCTCCCGACGGACGGATCGCGTCGAGCTGGTCGCCGGGCGCGACGAGATGCGGCAGCGAATTCGCCGCGTCGCGGAGCACGACGAACAGCGCCCCCTCGCGGAAGTCGGCCAGATCGAGCGCCGTCTGAAAGAGCCGCTCGGCGAGCGGACGGTTCCCGACCGCCGCCGCCCACAACTCGTACTTCGCTTCGATGTCGAGCAGGTTCCACTTCGCGTTGCGAAAGGTGAAAACCTGCCGGCCCTCGGCGAAGATCTTGATCTCGTGCGTCGGGCTCAGGACGATGGCGATGTTCCTGTTACCGAGCGTCGCGCGGGCGTGCGCCTGATACTGGATCGAGCAGGGGATCTCGAGCGGAGCATCTTGGACATAACGCTCGACCTCCACGATGTCGAGCACCACGCCGGACCGGTTCGCGAGAAACAGGGTCCGCAGGCCGTCGCAGAGGCGATAGAAGCTCTTGATACCGGTCAGCGCCTGCGAGTACTTGTATTCGATCCCCGACGGCCGGTTCTCCGGGCGCCTCGGGTCCTCCTCCCCTTCGAGCAGCAGCACGCCTGACGAGATCGACCGGTTCTCGTAACTCGAAAGCGCCGCCACGCGAAGCACTTCGATCGCCGTGGCAATCAGGTCGGCCCGCGCCTGGCTCGGGTCCGTGCCGGCGTCGAGCAGCGCGCTGACGTAGCGGTCCTCGATCGCGCCCCGGAACAGCTCTCCGCGCTCCAGCATCTGCTTCGGATCGAAGATCGCGCGATAACGCGCCGCGAGCACCCGGCCGATCGCCTTCGCCAGCCGGACCTCGTGTTCCGTGAACGGCCGCCTCGCCGGCACGTGCAGCACGTGCCGCGACCCGAACCACCGAATCGTCAGCACCGACGGATCGTTCGTCGGCTCGATCGCCAGGCGTCCATCGGATGACAGCGACGGGATCGGTTCGGTCTCGAACGTCGCGCGGCTGAAGAACTGCCTGAGCGCCGCCTGGAGCAGGTTGTCGTACAGCGCGCTGGCAGCGAAGACCGGCGGAAGAGACATCGGGTTTTCCATCATAATTCACTAGTGGACGGTCCACTAGTGACCGGTCCGTGCGGAATCACTACCGTAGCGCTCCCGGGTGGCCCCTGGCGAGCGCCCGCCCCCGGTAGTGATTCGGCGCGTACATTCCACTTGTGGACCGTCCGCGCGAGATGTGATGTGGAACTCCGAACACGACGCACCCTCCTCGACTTCTTCGAGGACCTGTCCCGGACCGACGGCGACTTCGTCATCTACGACGATGGGTATCGGTCGCGGACCTACACGTACCGGCAGGTGGCGGATGCGTCGTACGCGTTTGCCGCACGGCTGCACGACGCCGGAATCGCCGCGGAGGACAAAGTGGTCCTCTGGTGCGAGAACCGCGCCGAGTGGCTGGCGGTCCTGTGGGGGTGCCTGCTCGAAGGCGTGATCCTCGTCCCGGTCGACTACCGCTCCTCCACCGAGCTGGTCCTGAAAATCTCCGACATCGTCGACGCAAAGGCCATCGTCGTCGGCGAGACCGTCGGCGAAATCCAGACGCCGCGCCCGGTGTGGCCGATCCAGCTGGCCACACCCGATAGCTCCCGGACCGCGGGCTCCGCGCCCTCCGCACCCTCTGCGTCCTCCCGGACCCCGCACCCCGCACCCCGGACCGCGGACCGCGGACCGCGGACCGCGGACACCACCGCGCCCTCCGCACCCTCTGCGGCCTCCCGGACCGCGGACCGCGGACCGCGGACCGCGGACACCACCGCCGAGATCATCTTCACCTCCGGCGCAACCGCCGAACCGAAGGGGGTCGTCCTCACTCATCGAAACATCCTCGCCAACATCGTTCCGATCGAGCGGGAGATCGCCAAGTACCGCAAGTACGCCAAGCCGTTCGCGCCGATCCGCTTCCTGAACCTGCTGCCGCTGAGCCACATGTTCGGCCAGTCGATGTCGACCTTCATCCCGCCCATGCTGCCCGGCGTCGTCGTCTTCACGCGCAGCCTGTCGCCCGCCGACATCGTCCGCCAGATCCACAGCCGGCGGATCTCGGTCGTCGTCTGCGTGCCGAAGATGCTGGAGGTGCTGCGGGATCACATTCTTCGTCTCGTGCCGGAAGCGGCGGAACCGCCGCCTGAGGGTACGCACTGGGTCAAGAACTGGTGGCGCTACCGCCGGGTCCATCGGCTCTTCGGTTTCAAGTTCTGGGCGTTCGTCGTCGGCGCGGCGCCGCTCGATCCCGAGCTGGAGACGTTCTGGCGGCGTCGTGGCTTCGCCGTCGTCCAGGGCTACGGACTCACGGAAACCGCGCCGGTCGTCACCCTCAACCACCCGCTGAAGGGATCGGGCGGCGCGGTCGGCAAACCGCTCCATGGCGTCGAGGTGAAGATCGCCGACGACGGCGAGATCCTCGTCCGCGGCGAGAACGTGACGACCGGGTATTTCAACGCGCCTGAAGAAACGCGGACCGCGTTTCGGGACGGCTGGTTCCACACCGGCGACATCGGCGAGTTCGACGCCAAAGGCCACCTCCACATCCGCGGACGCAAGAAGGAGATGATCGTCACCCCGGAAGGCTTGAACGTCTTTCCGGAGGACGTCGAACGCGTGCTCAACGCCGTCCCCGGCGTGAAGGAATCCGCCGTCGTCGGCGCGCCCATCGCCGGCAGCCCGGGGACGACGGAGCGGGTGCAGGCGATCGTGGTTCTCGAGCCTGGCGTGGATGCCGACGATGTGGTGCGCCAGGCGAACCGGGAGCTTCAGGACCACCAGAAGATCCGCGCGGTTGCCGTGTGGACCGCGGGCGAGCTGCCGCGGACCGAAGGCACGCGCAAGCTGAAACGGCGTGAGTTGAGAGCCTGGCTGACCGGCCAGAAGGCTCCCGCACAGGGGACCCATGCGGCGGGCGTCAAAGGCATCCTCGAACGCTTCGCTCCCGGACGCGCGATCAGTCCCGAAACGTCGATCGAGGCGCTCGGCCTCAGTTCACTGGAACGTGTCGAGCTGATGATGGCGATCGAAGACACGTTCCAGGTCACGGTCGACGAGACGAAGTTCGCGGCCGCGACGACCGTCGGGGATCTCGATGCGCTCGTGCGTCCGATCGAGGGGGCGGCGCCGGAAACGGGTCCGGCCGAGGTCTTCGAAGTCCCCTCGTGGAACCGGTCGCTGCCGGCGCGCGCGGCGCGGCGCGCGAGCCTTCCGACCTGGATCCTGCCGCCGCTGCGGCTCTTCGTGTCGCTCGAAGTGCGCGGACTGGAACACCTGCGGGACCTGGAGGGACCGGTGATCTTCGCGTCGAGCCATCAAAGCCACTTCGACGTCCCGGCGATCCTGCAGGCGCTGCCGGCACGATGGCGGTACCGGATTGCGCCCGCCATGCTCAAGGAGTTCTTCACGCCGCACTTCTATCCGGACCGCTTTCCGCTCCGGCAGCGTCTGACCAACAGCACCAACTACTACCTGGCCTCGCTGTTCTTTGCGGCGTTCCCGCTGCCCCAGCGTGAAGCCGGCGCGCGTCACGCGCTGCGATACATCGGCGACGTCGTCGAGAGCGGGTTCTCGGTGCTCATCTTCCCGGAGGGGCGGCGGACCGACGCGGGCGAGATCGCCCCGTTTCAGCCCGGCGTCGGGATGATGGCGTCACGGCTGAACCTCCCCGTGGTCCCGGTCCGGATCGAAGGCCTGGACCGGATCCTCCACCACAGCTGGCGCTTCCCGCGCCGCGGCCGCGCCCGCGTGACCTTTGGTCCAGCTATGTCGTTGAGGGGCAACGACTACGCCGCGCTGGCCAAGGAAGTCGAAGAGGCGGTCCGGAACCTTTGACCCGCGGAAAAGGGGACAGTCACCTTTTCGCTAAGTTGTTGAAAATTGGCTCGGAATCAATCACTTAGCGAAAAGGTGACTGTCCCCTTTTCCACCCGGCGGATTGAGGTTCGGGCCAAAATATGGCACAATCTTTGTTTGGAAAGGACAGCGCTTGAGCAAGGATGATCTGATTGATGTGCAAGGCACCGTGGTTGCGGTGCACAGCGGCGGCTTGTATCGGGTCCAGGTTGACCAGGGTCACGAGGTCCTGGCGCAATTGAGCGGCCGGATGCGCCGCTTCCGAATCAAGGTGGTGCCCGGCGATCGAGTCACAGTCGGTGTTTCCCCCTACGATCCGGTCCGCGGCATCATCACATTCCGCGCTCGCTGAACTGGTTTTGAACTCCCACTCCACACATTCGAATACGTCGGGACGCAAGAAGCGCGGCGGAGGTCCGCGCAAAGGTTCCCGACGCCCTGCCCGGCGCGAAGCGCCCCCGGTTGCACCGACCCCGGTGTCGCGGCCACAGGCCGATTACGATCCCCGCCCCGTCTCCTTCGAGTCTCTCGGCCTCGAGCCGTCGCTGATCGAGGGGATCCGCGTGCGCGGCTTCACCGCGACGACGCCGATCCAGAGCGCGGTGATCCCGTTCGTCATGGAAGGTGACGACCTGATTGGCTGTGCGGCCACCGGAACCGGCAAGACGGCCGCCTTTCTGCTGCCGATCCTCAATCGCATGCTGAAGTCGCGCGCCGCCGCCCCCGACGAACGCGGCTACACGCGCGTGCTGATCCTCGCGCCGACGCGCGAACTGTGCGTGCAGATCGCCGACGACGTCGAGGGCTTCACGTATCACACCGACATCACGAGCGTCGCCGTCTACGGCGGCGTGGAGATGGGTCCGCAGGAACGCGCGCTCAAGTCGGGGGTCGACATCGTGATCGCCACGCCGGGCCGGCTGATGGATCACATGCGCAGCAAGACGGTCGCGTTCGACAAGCTCGACACGCTCGTGCTCGACGAAGCGGACCGGATGATGGACATGGGCTTCTGGCCCGACGTCCGCAGGATCGTGGCGACGCTGCCCGACAGCGCCGCCCGCCAGACGCTGCTCTTCTCGGCCACGATGGCCGAGGAGGTCATGAAACTCGCCGACGAACTCGTGGCCGACGCGAAATACGTGCAGATCGGCTCGCCGGCCGGCGCCGCGAAGACGATCACGCACACGGCCGAAACCGTGCCGGCGAACCAGAAAACGGAATGGCTCGCGAAGTTCCTCCGGCGGACGCACGGGCCAGTGCTCGTCTTCGTGAGGACGAAATCCGGGGCCGACCGCCTCGCCCGCAGGCTGTCCTCGTTCGGACTGAAGGCCGCCGCGCTGCACGCCGACCGCACGCAGCAGCAGCGGACGCAGGCCGTCGAAGGATTCAAGAGCGGGCACTACCGTGTGCTCGTCGCTACCGATGTCGCCGCGCGCGGCCTCGATATCGACGGCATCACGCACGTCGTGAATTACGAGGTGCCAACGAACCGCGATACCTACGTCCACCGCGTCGGCCGCACCGGCCGCGCCGAGGCCACCGGAACGGCGCTCACCCTCGTTGCGCCCGAAGAGCTGAGGACGTTGCAGGCGCTCCAGCGGTCCGTGGGCATCGAGATGCAGGGATGATGGACGAAACGAATCGATTTGCCTTTGCCAGCGCCGCGGACGGGACTCCGGATGTGGCCGAACCCACCACCGGAAAGCCGGACGAGACCACCCAGCCGCAGCCGTCTGCACCCGAAGGCGCGGACACCGAAGTGAACGAAGCCGTGATGAAGTTCCGGTCGTGCCGCTGGCGCAGCGATCCGGCCGACGGGGAGTACTGCACGCACCGCGACGTTCTGCCGTTTGCCGGCAAGGAAGGGTTTGTGCCCGAGTCGTGGTGCCCCGACTGCACCTTCTTCAAGCTGCGGCGAACCCCGAAGAAGCGGTCGTATTCGGGGTACTGAAGCCTGCGGAGTGAAACTCCGAACTATGAACTCCGAACTATGAACTCCGAACTATGAACTCCGAACTATGAACTGCGAACGCCGAACTGTGAACTACGAATGCCGAACTATGAATTCCAGTTCGTAGTTCGGCGTTCATAGTTCGGCGTTTCTGCCTCACTCCGTAAATTCCTTCGCCAGCTCGATCCACTCGCCGTTCGGCGCCAGTTCCTGATACGCCTTCCAGTGCGGCTTGGCTTCCGACGAATGCCCCGCCTTCTCCAGCGTCACCGCCAGGTAGAAGTGCGCGTCCGGATACGACGGGTTGAGCGCGACCGCGTGGCGGTAGCAGGTCAGGGCGCGCTCGAAGCGGCCGAGATCGTGAAGGATGTTCCCCAAATTGAAGTGCGCTTCGAAGCAGTCGGGCTCCAGGCCGATCGCCCGCTCGTAGAGCGCCTGCGCCTCGATCAGCTCGTCGCGCGCGTAATGGATGTTGGCAAGATTGACGATGGCGGGGACGAGGTCCGGATCGACGATCAGCGCCTTGCGGTAGGCGGCCGCCGCCGACTCCATGTTTCCCTCCTCCCCATCGTCGAGCCGCGATCCCTCCACGAAATACTTCGCCGCCAGCGCGGACTGCGGGTCCGCGAACGGGAACTGCAGTGATGCGTCCTTCGGCTGTGGCGGGGGCTGAGTCGCCTCCCGCCGGGCCCGGTGCTGATCGAGCGCCACGACCTTGGCGCGCGGCGCATCGCCGGCGGCCTGGTGCGGCTCCTGGAAGTCGAAGCGGAGCTGCCCCTGGCGTTCCGCGGCGAGCGACCGAAGGACGGTGCGCAACGGCGTCCCCTTCTCGAGTTCCGCCGCCAGCTGTTTGATGGTCTGAAGATCGGAGAACGTGTACTGCCGCAGCTCCCGCGGCACGTTCGACTGGTGCCGCAGCAGCCCCCACTTCTCGAGATACCGCAGGTGGTTCTCGGTCACTCCGGGATAGAGGCTTCGAAGCTGGCGATGGCCGAGAGGGCCGCCGGTCGATGACGAAATCGACGCCATTCATCGGCAAGATCCCCCAGCAACACGGAGAAGTCAAGAAGAAGAAATTGGGTTCCAGGGGGTTCCAGGGGGTTCTCGAGGGTTCCAGTGGGTTCCAGTGGGTTCTCACAGGTTCCAGAGAGTTCTCAGAGGTCGCAAAGGGCTCTCAGAGGTTCGGTGTTCCTCCAAAGACACGCGTCAGATGGGTTCTAATAAGGAGGATGCTCCTCGCCGGAGATATTGGAGGAACGAAAACTCTCCTCGGCCTTTTCGCCGCTTCACCCGACAGGCCTCGCCCGATCGAGGTCGGCGAGTTCGTGACGCTCGACTACGACGCGCTCGAGCCGATGATCCGCGAGTTCCTGTCCGCGCAGAATATCGAGCCGCGGCGGATCGAGGCTGCCTGCTTTGGCGTGGCCGGCGCGGTGACCGAGCAGGTGGCGCGGCTCACCAACGTCCCGTGGCTGGTCGACGGCACGGCCATCGCCGAGGCCTTCAATTTCAGACGCGTGCGGATCGTCAACGACCTCGAGGCGCTCGCCTACGGCGTCACGGTGCTGGAGCCGGATGAACTGAAACCGATCCAGGTCGGCGTGCCCGTGCCCGACGGCAACGCGGCGGTGATCGCGGCGGGAACCGGCCTCGGCGAGGCGATGCTGCACAACGTGGAGGGACGATTCATTCCGGCTGCGTCGGAAGGCGGGCACAGCGATTTCGCCGCGAGGACCCCACGCGAGCTGGAGATGGTGCGGGAGCTGTCGCGGATCTTCGGCCGCGTCGGCGTCGAGGTCGTCATCTCGGGACCGGGGCTCGTGAACATCTACCAGTTCACGCACAACTCCTTCGGCTCCGGACCGATGCTCACGCCCAACAGCCTGCCGCCCGCACGGCTCTGCCACGGCATTGCCGAATCCCGCGACTGGAGCGACCTCCCCGCCTGCATCAGCCAGTCGGCGATGGAGCGGCGCTGCGACCAGTGCGTCGAAGCCTTCGACATTTTCGTCGGCGCGTACGGGGCCGAGGCCGGCAACGTGGCCCTGCGCTGCGTCGCCACCGCCGGCGTCTACATCGGCGGCGGCATCGCGCCCAAGATCCTGCCGGCGCTCGAGTCGGGGCTCTTCATGGAGGCCTTCCGCGACAAGGACCCGATGGCGCATCTCGTCGCCACGATCCCGGTGTCGGTGATCCTCAATCCGGACGCGGGCCTGATTGGCGCGGCCGTCCGCGCCCAGCAGCTCGTGTCGGTCGGGCCTCCGGTCGATCGGACATAGGAGTGTCCGGCCTTCGGCCGGGGGGTTCCAGAGGGTTCCCGGGGGTTCTCGGGGGTTCCGGGTTCTCCGGGGTTCCAGAAGGTTCCAGCGGGTTCTCGGGGGTTCCAGAGGGTTCCAGGTTCGTTGTTCGTTGGTCCGGGTTCGCCGCACAGACGTAGAGCGCCCTTTATGGGGCGCCGACAGCGATCGAGTACCCTGACAAGAGTGCTCACCCGCTTCCTTCCGCTCCTGCTCGTACTCGTCGCCGCGTGCGGCAGCGGCCGGGAGACGATGCCTGATACGGACAGCGCCGCCGCGCGCCCCTGGATCCTGCTCGTCACGCTCGACACGACGCGCGCGGACGCGATCGGGCCGGACGCCGCGGACGTGTCCACGCCTGCCTTCGACGGACTCGCCGCCCGAGGCCAGCGGTTCCGGCAGGCTTACGCGACGGCTCCCGAGACCCTGCCGTCGCACCTCTCGATGCTGACCGGGCTCTACCCTGCCGGGCACGGAATCCACGAGAACGGACGCGTCTTCGGCGACGACCACCCGGTCCTCGCCGGGAAGCTGAAGGACGCCGGCTATCGCACCGGCGCGTTCGTCTCGTCGTTC
>DASWVN010000014.1:0-7407 GCA_036401215.1 Vicinamibacterales bacterium
TATCCGGGCGTATTGAGGTTGGCGAGGTTCCCGGCCGCCGCTGCCTGCTTCGCCGCAGCGATCGTCATCTGCCGCCGCAGCGCCGAGACGATTTCCGATTCGCTGATTCCGCTCATAAGGGTTCTCGCGTTCAAGTTGCGCGCACGGCTGCCGATTCACGATCGACGGACGTGTCTGCGCGCCAAGCCCGAGCGCAAGGCGTATGCCCGAGGTGGTTTCCTGCGGAAATCGGGGGTTTTTTACTTTGAGGCGTCCGGGAAGGGTCGGGAATCCGACACTCTTGGACGACCGACCGGCCGGGGCGAGCGCGGCGACAGCCGCATCCCACGATTGCGGCAACGAGCCTCAATCGAGCAGGTGTCCCAATGCGTCACCGCCGAGACGCCGAGGGTGCAGAGACTCCTGGGTGGAACTCGGGTAATGCCATGATTCGGGTGAACCCCGACGGCGATCGACGTCAATTTCAACCCGAAGCGTCGAGGCTGCGAATGTCAGATCAGGGGAGGGCGCTCGAGGGTGATGGGTCAGGTCAACGCTTCCGGGAACGCCTCGCCCTCCGCCGCGCTTCTCTGCCAGACGTAGTCGTACACCTTGCCGGCGAGGAGTTCGGTATCGGCTTCCGTGAAGGGCGGGCGCGGCAGCGAGTCCCACAGGCGGTCGAGAATGAAGACCTTGACTTCCGCCTGCGTGGCGGCGTTCCGGGTCCATTCTCTCATCGGAGCGACTAGAGCTCGGATCGAGGCGAGAAGGTTGCGGCTCGCCTGCTTCACACGCTCGCGATCCGCCTTTGAGAGCGGCTCCTGAACAGGAGCTGAAACAGAAAGTATTCGTCGTCAGTCAGCCCTTCCTCGACCGCGCGTCTTTCCTCGGCATCGAGGCTGGCGGCAAACTCCAGCAGGCGTGCGAAGGTGTCTTCGACCGTGACCCGATCCTTCTCCCGGTTGTCGTCGGCGACGATCTCCTGGTACTTCCGGTAGTAATCCATCCGCAACGGGTTCTTCTCGAGCATCCGCGCGAGCTTTTCCGCCACGACCTCGCGGATATCCTTGAGCGTCGCGTTCTTGCGGGTCACTCTGCTGCCGAACTCATCACGGAGCTTCGCGAAATCGACAGGGCTCAGATCCATCGTGAGGCCTTCGGCTTGATCCTCGCCCGGCTATTGTGCGCGAATGGCGTCGTTGACGATCTTGTGCGGCTGTTTCAGCAGATCCGTGACGTCGGCGTCGTGACGCTCGGCGTAACGGTAGACGCTCGGCTCGGTCAGCAGCGCCTTGAACCTGGCGAAGACCTGCCGGGCCATGATCTCGAACCGGCGTTTCGTCTCGTCAGACGTACAGACGAGGTCCGCCGCGTTCGCCGAGCGCCTGAATGCGTGGGAAGCCGGTCGCGCCGGGCAGTCTGCTCCAGTCGAAGCCGAGAGTGGCGACGTGGTGTTCGACGGCTTCGATCGCCTCCAGCAGCGCGGCGACGAGTTCCTCGATCGGGGCGACCATCTCTTCTCCGCCACCGCCGTCCTCGTCGCCAGCGCGTACTGCGCCAGCGCTTGCCGAAGGCTCTTCAGCATCCCGTTGTAGTCGACGATGACGCCGCACTCCTTGCCGGGATACACACGATTGGCGCGGGCGATCGCCTGCATCAGCGTGTGCGCCTTCATCGGCTTGTCGATGTACAGGGTTGAGAGGCTTTCGACGTCGAAGCCGGTCAGCCACATCGCGCAGACTATCGCGACGCGGAACGGGTGGTGCGGATCCTTGAAAGCGTCCTCGACGGTGATCCTTCGTCCGTCGGGAGTCTCAAAGCCCTTCTTCACCAGCAGGCGGTGCGGGACGATGTCGAAGTCCCACCGCGCGAAATCGCGGACCTCGTTCTGCGCGTCGCTGATGATGATCTCGATGATCGTGTCCTCCATCCAGCGGACCTGTCCGCGCATCCGCTCGAGGGTTTTCGACAGACGCTCGCGTTCCTCGATCGTGGTGTCGCCCGACAGCTCCGCTTCGAGCTTCGGGATCCGCGCCTTCAGCTCTCCGATCTTGAAGCGCCAGCGCGGCTCGATCCGCTGGAGCATGCGGGCGCAGGTCACCTTGTCGATGCAGACGAGCATCGACTTACCCGCTTCCCATCGGGTCGAGCAGTGCTCGACGAAATCGTCTGCCAGCTTGTCGAGGCGATCGCCGGCGGTGATCACCTCGTAATCGTGGCCGAGCAGCTTCTCGAGAAGCGCCGTCTGGTCCGGATCGAGCTCCGCCTCTTCGATCTTCTCGGCGATGCGGTCGTTCAGGTCCAGCCGCGCGATGCCCAGCTTCTCGCCGCGGTTCTCGTACACGAGCTTGACGGTCGAACGATCCTCTTCCGATCGCTTGAAGTCATAGCGCGACACGTAGCTGCCGAAAGTGCGCCGCGTCAGGTGGTCGTGCTCGAACAGCGGCGTTCCCGTGAAGCCGATGAAGGAGGCGTTGGGCAGCGCCAGCCGCATGTTCCGCACGAACTTGCCCGATTGCGTCCGGTGCGCCTCGTCGGAGATGACGATGATGTCGTCGCGCTGGCTGTAGGGTTCGACCACCGGCTGGTTGAACTTGTGGATCAGCGTGAACACGAAGCGGTGGTTCTCGCGGAGCACCTCCCGCAGTTCGTGTCCGGACGCCGCGCGTGGCGTCCGCTCATCCGCGACCCCGCAGCCGACGAACGTGCGCCAGATCTGATCGTCGAGGTCCTCGCGATCGGTCATCACGACGAACGTGAAGTTGCCGGGCACCACGCGCCGGACCTTCTCGAACGAAGAAGGCCATCGAGTACGACTTGCCGCTCCCCTGTGTGTGCCAGAAAACGCCCAGGCGGCCGAGGTCGGGATGCGCACGCCGGATCAGCGGCAGCACGCGGGACTCGTCCCGGGACGAGTCGATGCCCTCAGCCAGATCGGTGCCGCGAAGAGGATCTTCGGCCACACGCAGGAATCCCGAACGCGGCGCCTCGTACTCGATCGTGCGGGCGTCGGGCGGAAACTGCCGCTTCAATGCTTCCTGGCGCGACCGCGTTGTTCACGCCCAGGACCTGGTGGTTTCTCGCGACGATCTTCCGGATCCCTCCCGTCCGGCTCTCGTCGAAGAGGATGAAGTTCTGAACCAGGTCGAGCAGCGCTGTCTTGTTCAGCATGCCGTCGAGCAGCACCTGTGCGTCGACGGTCCCCTTCTCGCGCTCGTCTTTCCGCTTCCACTCCGAGAAATGCTCCCACCTGCTGGTGATCGAGCCGTATCGCGCCAGCTCGCCGTTGCTGACGACGAGGAATGCATTGTGGTGGAAGGCGTGCGGGATCGTCTGGTGCAGGTAGTCCGTCAGGTTCTCGTCGAAACCCGCGTGGATGTTCCGGTAGACGGCCTTGAGCTCGATGAACACCAGCGGGAGTCCGTTGACGAAGCAGACGAGATCGGCACGGCGGTTGTAGTGCGGAACGGAAGCACCCTGGATCTTCAGCTCCCGAACGGCGACGAATCGATTCTTCGACGGGTCTCGAAAATCGATCACCCGCGCCCGTCCATACCGCATCGTCCCGGACGCCTCGCGCCAGTCGACCGGCACGCCGTCGCGGATGAAGCGGTAGAACTCCTGGTTGTGCTGCAGAAGGGAACGCGTGATATCGGTGCGAGTCAGCTTCTCGACCGCCTGTTCACGCGCGGAGGCGGGAAGATCCGGGTTCAGGCGGTCGATGGCGGCGGCGAGGTCACGAACGAGCACTACGTCGCGCTCCGACGAGCACCCCAGCGTGCCGTTCGGGCCGAAGGTTTCGGAGTTGTCGGCGTAAATACTGTCCCACCCGAGCACGCGTTCGAGGTGCTCGGCGAAGGTGCGCTGGACAAGGCGGTCTTCGCTGTTGATGGGGGTCAGCGCCATGTGGAAGATGGCCGCCGGCCTGAGGGCGCCCCTTTACGGGACGCCAGCACCGTCCTAGTCCCGATCCCGATGGGGGTCGACCGGCGCCTCGATCAATCTGCCGTTGCGGACAACCACGATCGGGGTGCCGGTCCGTCGCGCGATCTCGCGTGCGCGGCGGGCGGCACGAAGCAGGGCCTTCGGCGCGGCCTGCATGTCGGCGTCGGGCAGCCGGGATTCGAGTTTCGGGGTCATGCGCGCCTTCCTTCTTCGACCAGTATCGGCAGATCGCCGCTGTTATCGAAGAGCTGCCAATAGTCTACCCGGTGACGGTACACCTCCCGGAAGTTCCGCAGGCCGGCGGCAAACCGCCGGCGGATCGTGGCGCCTGGCACGTCGTGCCCGCCCTGCCTGACGCGCATCGCCACCCTGGCGATCGCCTCTTCCGGGTTCCCCAGCGAGAGGAACAGGAGTTTGACCGTGTAGCCTGACGCCTGCCAGTCAGAGATCATCCGGGCGTAGGTCAGGCCAGCCAGCGTCGACTCGAACGCGAAGTTGCGTCCTGCGGCAGCGTGGCGATTGATCTCCTCGAGCATGAGGCGGCCCGCGCGGAAGGCGGCCGCTTCGGGGTTGAAGGGAGAGAGCCCGGCGGCAATCAGGTCCGCGTTGACGAACTCGGGACAGCCGGCCTCATTGGGGAGGAACTCGCGCGCGAAGGTCGTCTTGCCGGCGCCGTTCGGTCCGCCGATGATGACGACCTTCTTCTCGGTCATACCTTGATCTGGCCGGACATGAGCCGCGGCAGCAGCAGATCGCGCGCGGCGGCGAGCCGAACGTTCTGTTCCTCGAGACTGTCACAGAGAAGCCCCATCGGTTCGACCTGCTCGGCGTAGAGGTTCTGAAGCGAACGGTTCGGGACGAGAACTGGAACGGACCGCATCAAGCCCGCATTCAGATTAGGCATGGTCGCGCCCTTGGCGCGGTTCGCAATCGACCCGAGGGTCTCAGGCGAGCCCAGAGCATCGAAGGGAAATCGCGGATTGATCACCGATGGGTTCGGCCTGATTCTCAGACACCCTGTTCCGCATAACCAGCCAGCCTGTTTGAGTCCTATGAACGAACGGCGGCCGATGTCGCCTCTGCGGCCGTACACCGTATCCCCCACCCTCATTCGGTGCCGGCCTAGTCTGTTGGCGAGGTCTTCAGGAACTCTCGAAACTGAGTTCGCAGAAATACGGTAATCGACAATGTCTTTCGGCATCACGACTGGAATGCCGTCATCAGAGCAGTCGGCCTGATGCAATTGGCTGCCGAATGGGCCCGTCTGAATGCCGTCGCGCGGATCGCAGAGGGTTTGAAGATCGTTACGTGTCCATCCCTCCGGAATCCCCTGAGCCATGCGCGTATGCTCGTAACCCGGGAACCGCAGGCGGACGAACCACTCGCGGTAAAGCTGCCGCGCGGCGTCCTCCAGCAGCGCCATGCGGCGGCGATTGTTCTCGATGAGCGCATCGTAGGCCGAGAGGACGTCAGCGATGCGACACTGAGACTCGAGATCCGGCAACGCAATCTCGAATCGCTTCAGTATTCCGAGATTGATGTGCGGCACTCCCGAGGTGAGAGCATAATCGCGATACAGCCACACGATGGCGGCAAGGTTGCGCATCTGCTCGGGCGAGAAGTCGTAGATCCGGCGCGTCACCTTCCGGTAGACGTTGCGCGCGTCGATCATCAGGACCGTGTCCTTACGGTCCGCCGGTTTGCCGCGGTCGACGTGCCACAGCTCGCACGGCACGCTGCGCGTGTAGAAGAAGTTCGACCGGATCGAGATCGAGATCATCACGTCCACGCCGCCGCTCTCGACAATCTTTCGGCGAACGTCCCGCTCGCCATGCCCGGCGCTCGACGCCTGCGACGACATGACGAACCCGGCGCGGCCCTTTTCGTTCAGGTAGCTCCAGAAGTACGAGATCCAGAGATAGTTGCCGTTGCCCACCTTCTTCTGCTTGTTCACGCCGGGCAGCCCGAACGGCAGCCGCGGATCGGTCTTGATCCGTTCCGCGTCCACCAGATCCACGTTGAACGGCGGATTGGCCATCACGAAGTCGCACTTCCCGATCAGCGTGTGCTCGTCCTGGTAGTACGTGATGGCTTCCGCGATCTTCCCTTCGAGTCCGTGGACCGCAAGGTTCATCTTGGCGATCGAGATCGTGTCGCGGTTCTTCTCCTGGCCGTAGAACACCACCTGCTTCGCCGTGTCGTGCCCCTCGTGCTCGATGAAATGGCTGGACTGCACGAACATGCCGCCCGACCCGCATGCCGGATCGAAGACCGTGCCGTGATCCGGCTCGATCACGTTGACGATGGTCTGGACGAGCGACGACGGGGTGAAGAACTCGCCGTTGTCATGCGCTTTCTGCACCGAGAACTCGGCGAGGAAGTATTCGTAGATCCTGCCGAACACGTCGCCAGTAGCACCCCGGATCTGCTCGCTGTTGAACAGCCGCGGCAGATCCTCGAGCACCTGGCGCTCGAAGATGCCGTAGTCCTTCGGCAGCACCCCTTGCAGCGGCTCGAATTCCTCCTCGATGGCGGCCATGGCCGCGGTCACGAGGCCGGGCAAGTCCGCGCCACCCACCGCCGCCTGCTGCATGATCCAGTCGTAGCGTGCGCGCTCGGGCAGATACAGCGCCCGGCGGGCGATGTAGTCCGCCGGCAGGATCCGACGCTTCGGCATGCGGCCGCTCGCCCGGTCGGCCTCGATCCGGCGGTGAGCGGCGTCGAAGCGGTTCGCGGCGTGGCGCAGGAAGATCACCCCAAGTACCGGCATGAAGTAGTCGCTGGAGGTGAGCTTCGAATTCGCCCGGAGCTGGTCGGCCGCCTCCCAGAGGTCGGCTTCGAATCTCTCGATCCCGTGGAAAACACCTGTGGTCATATCGATCGAACACGCCCGACAGCGGGTAACCCGCCTCGGCGCGCTGTGCACTTGTCCGAAGTCGTGACCATTGTGCCGGAAGCGGCAAGTCGCCGGAAGCTTGAGCCCATGCGAGGGCGACCTGTTCCTCTTGATCGGAATGCACCGCGGAGGCGAGCCCCGCCGCGACCATGCCCGAGCGCACAGCAAGCAGCTCTGCGCTCACTGCGTTCTCGGCGGTGAAGCCTCGAGACAGTTGCTGAAGTTTGCAACGACGTGCACGTCAGGGGCGGGGAAGGTTGGCCGACGTGATTAGGCGTTCGAGGGCCGCCACCCGATCCTCCAATAGACGAACCCGCTCCTGCAGGGACGCCGGCGCCGTCGTCAGCGGACGATCTTCCGCGATACGCCGGGTGAGCATGCGGTTCTCGTTTTCGAGGGCGATCCGGTCCCTGATCCGCGTGAACAGGACGTCGAGCTGACCGAGCGCGAACGGCTTGGCGATGAAGTCGTAGGCGCCGGCCCGGACGGCGCGGACGGCGCCGTCGATGGTGGCGTAGCCGGTGACGATGATCACGTAACAGGAGGCGCTGGCCCGGCGGGCCGCATCGAGCACGGCGAAGCCGTCC
>DASWVN010000015.1:0-4703 GCA_036401215.1 Vicinamibacterales bacterium
AATCCCGCCCACGAAGGCGACCGGTACTGTTCCGAGAATCATTACAGCTTCGACGGCGGAGCCGAGAGCGATCAGCAGCAGCACGAACACGCCGAACAAGGCCGCACCGATGGCGAGCGTCAAAGCCTCCGACGCTCGCGCCTGGCTCTCCACCCGCCCGCCCAGGTCGAAGAAGTAGCCCGAGGGGAGTTTCAATTGGCTCGCCAGAACGTTCTGGACCTCCTCAGCCGTGCTGCCGAGATCGCGGCCTGTGACTGACGCCTCGACAGCGATGCGGCGAGAGCCCGCTTCTCGACGGATCGCGGCAGGACCGAACGTCTGCGTGATCTCCGCCAGCTGGCCAAGGGGAATGCGGGTGCCGTCGTGACCGTCGATGAAGAGCGTGCGAATCGCATCGAAGGTGGCTCGTCGGTCCTCACGCAGTCGCACGACAAGATCGAACCGGCGCTGTCCAAGCCAGATCTCCGATTGCTCCTCCCCGACCAAACCTATCCGGACCGCCCTGATGACGTCCCCTGGTGCCAGCCCGACCCGCGCCGCCGCCTCACGGTTGACCGCGATTTGCAACTGTGGCAGACCCGTGAGCTGTTCCGCGCGCAGGTCCGCAATCCCCTCGACGCCGCGAATCAGTGCTTCGGCCTGCTCGGCGAGCCGGGCGAGTTCGTCGAGGTCTGGCCCGAAGATCCGAACGGAGAGGTCAGCCGGGGTGCCGCCGAGGCCTTCGTCGATGCGCATTCCAAGCGGTGTCGTGAACAACACGGCGACTCCCGGCACGTCTTCGAGCTGCTCGCGCATATCGGTCTCGATTTCTTCCAGGCTGCGAGATCGGCCTGCCTTGAGGACCACCAGGACGTCAGAGACGGTGTGCGGCATCGGGTCTTCGGTGCGCTCTGCCCGACCGGTGCGGCGAACGACGTCTTCGACTTCGGGCACTTCTCGCAGGATGTCTTCGACCCGGTGATTCAATCTGTCGACTTCGTCCAGCGCTGCTTCCGCCGGCAGCACCGTCTGCAGTAGAAAGGCGCCTTCGTCGAGTTGCGGCATAAAATCGCTGCCGATTCGCGTGCCGAGCACGATGGCTGGCACCGCAATCAGGAGCGTCGCGATTGCGACGACACGTGGATGCCGCAGCGAGCGGTCCAATACGGGCGCGTACCACTGTTTGACCTTCCGCAAGAGCGCTACATCCTCGTCTGCGCCCGAGCGGGACGGCCGGAGCAGCATGGCCGCGGCAATTGGTACGAGCGTCAGCGCCAGCACGAGAGCGGCCACCATCGCGGCGATCACCGCCGCGGCGAGCGGCTGGTACATGCGTCCTTCGATGCCGGTCATCCCGAAGAGCGGCAGGAAAACGACGATCACGATCAAGGTGGCAAACGCGATCGGCCGTGCCACCTCCAGAGCGGCCGATAGTGCTCGGTCGCGTCGGTCGCGTTTGGACGCGGCGCCACTCAGTCGATGCAGGATGTTCTCGACCATGATGATTGCGGCATCCACCAGCAGCCCGACAGCGATCGCGAGGCCACCGAGTGTCATCGTGTTGAGGCCGACGCCGAGTGGGTGCAGGAACAGTCCTGCGAGGGCGATGGATAGTGGAATCGTCAAGGTCACGATCAGGGCGGCTCGCACGTTGCCGATCAGCAGCAGGATGACGAGGACGACGAAAACGCCGCCGATCATCACCGCTCGGCCGACCCCGCCAAGTGCCGAGTTAACGAGCTGAGACTGGTCGTACACAATCCGCAGCTCCACGCCTTGCGGCAGCGCCCGGCGGATGTCGTCCACTGCTTCACGGATGCCTGCGGCGACCTGCACTGTGTCGGCGCCGAACTGCTTGATCACCCGGGCGCTGACGACTTCGCCCTTCAGGCGATGAGCGATGCCTCGTCGCACCGCTGCCGCTTCCTGGATATCCGCGACATCCCCCAGGAGCACGGGAACATCGCCGCGCCTTGCAACAACAGTCCGGCGCAGATCCTCAATCGTCTGCGCGCGGCCCAGTGCCCGCACGGTCCATTCGATGGCACCCTGAGCGACGATTCCGCCGGACGCATTCAAATTCGACTCTTCGACGGCATGCATCACTTCGTCGAGGCTGATGCGGCGAGCCGACATCCGTTCGGGATCGAGCTGCACTTGGAACTGTCGCAGGTAGCCGCCCAGGCGTTCGACGGCCGCGACGCCGGGAACAGCCAGGAGTCGATTGTTGACTTCGAACTCCGCCAGATCGCGCAGCGCCATCAGATCAGCAGTTCCCGGTTCCGCTTCCAGCGTGAACTCGAAGATCTCGTTCAGACGACCGGTCAGACTTGAGATGAGCGGTGGGTCAGTTCCTGGTGGTAGTTGCCCAGTGACCTGTGCGACGCGCTCGGCCACAAACTGACGAGACCGGTAGTAGTCGGCGTTCGGCTCGAACTCAATCGTGATCTGCGAGACGCCGAGCTGTGAGTTGGATCGCACACGACGCACGTCGGGGAGTCCGGCCAGCGCGACTTCGAGCGGAATGGCGATGGCGGTTTCGAGCTCCTCGGCCCCCATCGCCGGGTTCTGCGCGATGACATTGAAAACCGGCGCCGACAGGTCGGGAAACACGTCGCGGCGGAGGTCCTGCATCCAGAACGCGCCGATGACGGTGCCGGCCGCCACGAGTAAAGCCGTCAGCAGCGGCGCATGGAATGATTCGCGAATGAGGCGGCTAATCATGGCAATCCTCAGTGTTCGTCATGGCCGCCCTGGCCCTTCTCAGCCTGCGCCTTAAGAAGGAACGCGCCGTCCACCACGATCTGCTCACCCGCGCGAAGTCCTGAGAGAACTTCGACTTCGCCCGCTAGATCACGCCCGCGACCGATGCGTCGAATCTCAAAGGCACCCTCGCCCTTCGGCAGAAAGACGCACCATTCGTTCCGAACACGCTGTACAGCCGCGACTGGAACCGTGAGGATGGGAGCGCCCGTCGCGCCGACTGGGAGGACGGCGGTCGCCGACATGCCTGGGCGCAGCACACCACTCATGTTCTCCACGTCGATCCGTATGGGAACAGTCCGCGACTCAGATTCGACGTGCTGCCCCGCCATCGTCACCTTCCCCTGGAAGTCCTGACCAGGGAGCGCCGGAAACACGATGCGTGCGCCGGCGCCGTTCTGAATGCGCACGGCGTCGCGTTCGAACGCGTGCACTGTCAGCCACAGGGTTGACAGGTCTCCGATGCGGAAGGCCGCCGCCGATGGATCGAGCATCTGTCCGACGACCGCACGTCGTTCGATGACAGATCCACTGACCGGCGAACGAAGGACAAACGTGGACGACGTCGCCTCGGTGTCGGAGGACGGCGGCTCGACGCCGAATGCGCCGATCGCGGCACGTGCCGTTCGTAACCCGGCTCTCGCTTCGGCGGCCTGGGACTCGGCTTCCTGCACCTCCCGGAGCGGAACGATCTTCTCGGCGGCCAGGCCTCGCTTGCGTTCGAGCGCGGCATCCGCAAGCTTCACGCGCGCCTCGGCCGACAGGTACTCCGCACGTGCCTGCCCGAGTTCAGGACTCGTCAACTCGGCCAGAGTCTGGCTCCGGCGAACGGTCTGACCAGCGTTGACGAGCAGGCGCGTCACCCGTGCTTGAACGGGGACACCCACCTCCGCGTAGGCGCGCTGATCAACTTCGAGCTCACCGAGCAAGGTGATCTGCTCACCGCCCGGTCGGGATTCGACCTCGTCGACGGTGATGCGGAGATCCCGCAGCATGCCCTCTTCGATGCGGACCGTATTCGCGTCCGCCTCGGTGTGAGCTTCCGCGGCAGGAGCCGCAGATTCAGTGGCCGGAGGTGTGGCGGTGTTCTCGGCGCCTCCTCCACACGCCATCACGAAGGCGCATGCCGCGGGAAGCCATAGCGTTCTGACAGTCATCGCAGTACTCCGGCGCTGGCATCCAGGTCGATCCTGGCGAGCGCGGCCTCCAGAAGGGCATCAAGGTATTGGAATCGGGTATCGAGAATTTCCCGGCGAATCAGCAACAACTCCGGTAGTCCGAGCTGGCCCACTTCGAAGCTGCGCGTCGTCAGCGTGACGTTCTCATCAAGGCCTGGAATCGCATCAGTTTCGAGCACACGGATCGCGGTCATCCGCCGTGAGTACGCCTCGAATGCGGAGCGCACCTGGAGTTGCACACGGGCACGGGCCGCATCGAGCTCGGCGCGGAGCCGCGCGGCTCGTGCGGATCCCACCGCCTGAAGCTCCTGTCCTTTTGAGAACACCGGCAACGTGACAGTGACGCCACCGAGAACAATCTGATCGCCTTCTTCGCGGCCATAGCGCACGCCGACTCCGTACTCCGGCCGCGAGAAGCTACGTCCCAGCTGCACTTCCGCTTGCGCCTCCTGAACGCCCGCTTCGAGTGCGCGTAGCTCGGGCCGCTGGGCCGCTGCCTGCAGGAGCGCGTTCAGGTCCGGTTCCCCATTGCCCCTGAACTCGCCCTCCACGCGAATGTCGCCATCGAGCCGAAGAAGCTGCTTCAAGTCCCCGACGGCGAGTGCCCTCATCGCCTCGGCCGCTTCGCGCTCGGCCCGAACTCGGGCCAACGAGGCGCGGGCGATGTTCACATCCAGGACGGCGATGTCTCCGGCCTTGTAGCGTCGGTCGGCGACGGAATGCACGTTGGCCGCGAGCTCCTGGGTGGCTCCAAGCAGCCGGATCCGTTCCTGGGCGTGGAGC
>DASWVN010000016.1:0-17842 GCA_036401215.1 Vicinamibacterales bacterium
GCCGCGCCCCGCGCACGGCGGCCCTGAACGCCATCGCGACACCCTGAGAGAAGCCGGCCATCACCAGCGGCACGCCCGCGGGAACCGTCGCCTCGATCACGCGATCGGCGTATGCGATGTTGTCGGCGATCATCAGTTCCCGGTCCTGACGCGTCATCCAGCTGGCGCCGACCGCCTGCGTCCGGCCGCGATAGAAGCGATGCAGTCCCTGGACGGAAACGAGGGTCCATCGTTCCGATCCGGGAATCTGCTCCAGCCGGCTCATCTGGATCCCGGCATCCTCCAGATAACCGTGAAAGCCGATCAGAACCAGCCCCGGCTCCGCGATCTCGCGGACGAGGACCCGGCCATGGGTGGTCGTCGGGATGTTGAGCGTTCGCATGGACTCAGTGTCCCCCATCCCCCATCCCCCATCCCCCATCCCGGTACAATCGGGATATGTCTGTCGCCGCACCGATCCGCTCGCGCAACCGCCACGAAATTGCCGATCAGTACAAATGGAACCTCGAGGACATCTTCCCGTCGTGGGAGGCGTGGAACGAGGGGTACCGGAAGCTCGAAGCCGGGATCGACCGCTACGCCGCGCTGAAGGGCACGCTTTCGGAGGGACCGCATCGGCTCCTCGAGGCCTATCAGCTCTCCGACGGACTCGGGCAGCTCGCGTATCGCGTCTGGTACTACCCGTCGCTCCGCTACGACGAGGACCAGCGCGACAACGAGGTCAACGCGAAGCGCCAGCAGGTGCAGATCCTGTTTGCGCGATTGCAGCAGGCGCAGTCGTGGTTCAACCCGGAACTGCTCTCGATCCCGATCGAGACGGTGCGTGGATGGCTCGAGCAGTCGGAAGCGCTACGCCTCTACCGGTTCGCGATCGAGGACCTCTATCGCCAGCAGGAGCACGTGCTCGACGAGGAAGGGGAACGGCTGATGTCGCTGTCGAGCCGCCTCGCCTCGGCGCCGAACGATGCGTACTGGTCGCTCTCGACCGCCGACGCGAAGTTCCCGAAGGTCACGCTCTCGACCGGCGAAGACGTCACCGTCTCGTACGGGCAGTACCGCGCGATCCTCGCCACCCGGCGCGAGCAGGCCGACCGCGAGAAGGCGTTCCGCGCGCTGTACGAGGTCTACAACACCAACGTCAACACGTACGCGACGCTCTACAATGCCGTCTGCCAGCGCGACTGGTTCCACGCCCGGGCACGCGATTACAAGAGCACGCTCGAAGCGGCGCTCCACGGCGACAACATCCCCACGTCGGTCGTCGAGAACCTGATCGAGACGACCCGGGCCGGCACCGAGCCGTTCCGCCGCTATCACCGCCTGCGGCGCAAGGCGCTCGGCGTCACCAGCTACCAGGTCTACGACTTCTCGATCCCGCTGGTCACGCACGACAAGAAGTATCCCTACGACGACGTGCTCGACTGGATCGTCGAATCGCTTGCGCCGCTCGGCCCCGAATACCAGGCGCGGATGCGCGACGGCTTCTCGGGCCGCTGGATCGACGTCTACGAGAACGAGGGGAAGCGCAGCGGCGCCTACTCCGCCCCCGTGTACGGCACGCACCCGTACATGCTGATGAACTACACCGATACGCTCGACGACGTGTTCACGCTGGCGCACGAGATGGGGCACTCGATGCACACCATCCTGTCGCACGAGACGCAGCCGTTCATCTACTCGAACTACACGATCTTCGTCGCCGAGGTTCCGTCGACGCTGAGCGAAGCGCTGCTCCTCGATTACATGCTCGAACGCTCGAGCGATCCGGTCGAGCGGATCGTCCTGCTGCAGCACGCGATCGACAACATCACCAGCACGTTCTACACGCAGGTGATGTTTGCCGACTTCGAGCTGCAGGCCCACCGGCTGGCGGAGCAGGACAAGCCGATCACGGCCGAGATCCTCACGAACACCTACACGCAGCTGCTGAAGGACTACTACGGCGACGCGGTCGACCTGAACGATCTCACCGGCGTCACGTGGGCGCGCATCCCCCACTTCTACAACTCGCCGTATTACGTCTATCAGTACGCCACCTGCTTCGCGTCCGCGGCGAAGCTCGCGAAGGAGATCACGACCGGCAGCGACGCCTCGCGCGCGGAGGCCCGCGAACGCTATCTCACGCTGCTCCGCTCGGGCGGCAACGACCATCCGATGGAACAGCTGAAGCGCGCCGGCGTGGACCTTGGCCAGTCCGACACGATCCGCGCCATCATCGAACAGCTCGATGGATTGGTGACGCGTTTGGAAAGCGAACTGGCGAAGGTGTGAGTCTGCCGGCGGTGTTCACTGACACGGCGCCGTGTCAGCGTGACGGTGCACGCCGCGGGCATCCAGCTCAGTGGACGGTGCGCGGCACGCGCTCCGGGGGCTTGTAGCTGCCGATGAGCATCGACGCGCCGATCAGCAGCACGGCGGCCGCACCGTAGGCCGCGCCTTCGCCGAAGTATTCGAGCGCGGCGTTGCCCCAGACGGGACCGGTGGCGCGTCCGATGCTCTCGAGAGCGCCGGCGGCGCCCTGGATCCGTCCCTGTTCGTCGGCCCCGGCGGAATGGCTGATGAGCGCCGACAGCGTCGCGTTGCAGAGGCCGATCCCCATCGCGCCGGGAATCAGCAGCAGCACGAAGATCGGCAGCGAGTAGGTCATCGCGCTCCCGCCCCATCCAATCGCGGCGAACAGCAGGCCGGCGGTCAGCGTTCTCCGCTCGCCGAGGCGCCTGACGATCGGACCAACGAGCCCGCCCTGGACGATCACACCGAGAAAACCAAACGCGCTCAAAAAGTAGCCGGTCTTCGCGGCATCGAAGCCGAAACGATGCGCGCCAAACAACGCGAACGTCGTCTGGTAAACGGCAAACGACATCCAGTAGATGAAGTCCACTCCCAGCAGGATCCGCAGCTGCGAGCGCCCTGCGATATCGCGCAGCGCCTGCCACGCCGAGCCGGTCACCGCACGCCCGCGATGCCGCGTCTCGGGCAGCCAGACCCAGGCCAGGCCCGTGGCTCCCAGCGACACGATAGCCGCGACCCAGATCGGCGCCGTGTAGCTGATGTGCGAAAAGAAGCCGCCGAGCGCCGGGCCCATGATGAATCCCAGACCGAATGCCGCGCCCAGGAATCCGTACGCCTTGGCGCGGTCCTCGTCGGTGGTGACGTCGGCGATGTAAGCGCGCGCCGTCGTAATGTTGCCGCCCGACAGACCGTCGATGATGCGCGCCGCAAACAGCATCCAGAGGCTTGTCGCCATCGCGAGCATCACGAAACTCACCGTCGTCCCGATGAGACTCAGGATGAGGACGGGGCGCCTGCCCCAGCGGTCCGACCATTCACCCAGAAGCGGCGCGGCAAAAAGCTGGCTGACGGAGAACGACGCGAACAGCAGCCCGATCATGACCGGCGACGCGCCGTAGGACGTCGCGTAGAACGGCAGCAGCGGAATGATGATGCCGAACCCGATCAGGTTGACCAGGATCGTCAGGAAGAGAACGAGAAGCGGTTTCGACACCTGAAATCGACCGGTGGGTCGATCGGCCGGCGGGCCGATCTACCTGACGGTTACTTTCTGAATGACCACCGGCGTGACCGGCACGTCGTCGTGCGGACCCGACGAGCCGACCGGCGTCGCCGCGATCTTGTCCACGACGTCCATGCCCTCGAGCACACGGCCGAAGACGGCGTACCCGAAGTCCGGCGGCGAGTAGCCGCGGTGATCGAGCTCCGCGTTATTGGCGAGGTTGATGTAGAACTGCGAGGTCGCGCTGCGCAGCGCCTGCATGCGCGCCATGGCAACCGTTCCTCTGGTGTTGCGAAGACCGTTGGTCGCTTCGTTCAGGATCGGCGGACGCGTCGCCTTCTCGACCATCTCCGCGGTGTAGCCGCCCCCCTGCACCACGTAACCTCGTTTGACGCGGTGGAAGATGGTGCCTTCGTAGAAGCCGTCCTTCACGTACTGGAGGAAGTTCTCGACCGACACCGGCGCGCGGTCCTTGAACAGTTCGATCGTGATGTCGCCCATCGAGGTCGACACCACCACCACCGGATTGCCCGGCGCCGGAACCGGCGCCTGGAGCGGCGGCGCCTGCACGCGGGTCTTGTCCTGACCCTGGACGGGGGTGCCGGGCAGGAGGAGATTCCCGAAAGCGAGACAGATGATTGCAGCAATGAACATGTTCGAATCCGGGAAGCCGGGGCACTCGGACCGGATCTGGCGTCCGGCACCGCCAGCCTGCGGTTCATCCCACCGGAAGGCTTGCTCCAGGACGGGCCGATTCCTGCATGTTAGGGCCCGCGACGGACGCGCGTCAACGCGCCGGTGCGCTACAATACGTCTCTTCGCCCTGAGCTAGTCGAAGGGTTCACCCTGAGCCTGTCGAAAGGTGAGGGAGGCGTTCGCACCGGCGCTCGCGCGGCGCGAGGAGAGTGGCGATGACGAGCGACCTGCAGGAAGAACAGAAGGAGCTGGCCGATTTCATTCGGGCCGGCTCCATGCGCGGGCCCCAATGCTTCGGCAGCTACTTCGACGAGAAGGGGGGCTCGTGCGCGCTCGGCGCCGTCTACGAGGGCGTGTATCATCTGCCCCGTCAGCACGGCAAGCTCGTGCCGGACCACCTCGAACGGCTCTTTCGATGCCTGGACGAGGTCGTGAAGAAATGCCCGCAGGGATGCGGCAAGCGCCTCCCGCTGGCACCCATGATCGTGCACCTGAATGACGATCACCGTATGACCCGCGAGCAGATCGCCGAATGGCTCGCGCAAGAAGCAACTTCGTGATTGCAGTTGAGGAGTTGTGAGCCACAACTCACAATTTCTCAATTGAGTAAGGCTCCCTCATGTCTTTCCTGGATCGTTTCAAGCCTCAACCAAAGTGGAAGCACGCCGATCCGGCGGTCAGGATCGAAGCCGCGGCGACGGTTCCCGACGATGACGAACACCTCGAGGTGCTGCGTGAACTCGCGCGTGAAGACGCGGACGTCCGGGTGAGACGCGCCGCGGGCGCGCGGCTCTCGAGGGTCGAGGACCTGGTGCAGTTGGCGAGAAGCGAACAGGACGAAGGGCTCAGAAACGAATACTGCGAGCGGCTCGTCGGGATCGCGATCGCGCCGGCCGCCGACGATGCCGCCGCGGCGCTCGCGCTCGAGGGGCTCGACGACCAGAAAGCGTTCGCGGCGGTGGCCAAGGGATCGCCGCACGACACTGTGCGGGCGGCCGCGCTCGGCCGCATCCACGAGGCGCGCCTGCTGAGCAGTGTCGCGCGCCACGCCGCCGATCCGCAGACCGCGACCGACGCCGTCGCCCGCCTCGCGGACGCTGCCGAGCTGCTGAAGGTCGCAACCCTGACGGAACACAAGGACGCCGGCATCGCCGCGCTCGAGCGCGCGCTCGAAGCAAACGCCGGCGGCGACGTCCGCGAGATGCTGGACGGCATCGCTAACCGCGCGAAGAGTAAGGCGGTCGCCAAGCGCGCCCGCGGGATCATCCAGATCATGGACGAAGAAGAAGCCGCAAAACGCGCCGCTTTGGAGCAATGGCAGAACCGCGTGGCGCAGGTCGTCGCCCGCGTCGAGGCGCTTGCGGCCTCGCCGGAAACGACCGGTGCGGCCGCACAGCTTGCCGACGCCGAGAACGAGTGGCGTGCCGTGACCGGCGATGGTGCGTTCGAACTCGACGCCGACACGGCGGCACGGTTCGGCACGCTCGTCGAACAGGCGAAGCAGGAGATCGAACGGGTCGAACGCGAAGACGCGGCACGGCGTGCCGAAGAAGAACGGCGCGCCGCGCTGACGGCCTCGCGCGTGGCGCTCTGCGAGCGGGTGGAAACCGCGCGGGGTGACGACGCCGAAGAGGTGCTGGCGCGGACGCGCGGTGAGTGGGACGCGCTGAACGAGCAGTCCCCGCTCACGCCCGAGGACGAACCGCTGGCGGCCAGGTTCGACGAAGCCGTCCGCCGCACGACGGAGTGGATCGGCCGACGCGAGGAGTTCAAGCAGATCGCGGCGCGCCTGGCGGAAATCGCCGCCAACGCCGAAGCGGTCGCCTCTCAGGAAGAACCGTCGGACGATGCGTGGCGTCCGATCGCGGCGGAGTGGCAGTCGCTGCGCTCGCAGATCGAGGACGTGGACGAAACCGTCGCCCAGCAGTTCGCGTCCGCCGAGGCGAAGATCCAGGCGCACGAGGACGCCCGCCGCGCCGCCGCCGAGAAGGAGCTGAAGCAGCAGCTGCAGCGCCTCGAACAGCTCATGGACCGTGCGACGAAGCGCGCGACCGCCGAGGATCTCACCCTCCGCGAAGCCGACCGCATCGTCCGCGACCTGCGGACGGCGATCGAAGCGCCGCCGGTGATGGCCATCAGGGACCAGGCAGCGCTCGTGGAGCGGTTGCGCCAGGCGATGACCGCGATCAATCCGCGGCTCCTCGAGCTGCGGGAGATGGACGAGTGGAAGCGCTTCGCGAATGCCGCCGTCCAGGAGGAGCTGATCGCCAAGGCCGAAGCGCTGCGCGCGAAGTTCCCGTTCGACACGCCGGAACTCCTGAAGCCCGAGGATCTCGACCAGGCGGCGAAGGAACTGCACGAGATCCAGGACCGCTGGAAGGGTGCGGCCGATGCGCCGCGCGCGCAGGCACAGGCGCTGTGGCACCGGTTCCGCCAGGCGATCGATCCGATCCAGGGGCACGTGCGCGTGCACTTCGCCAGACGTGCCGAGGAGCGAAAGGGGAACCTCGAGCGGAAGATGGCGCTGATCGAGCGCGCCGAAGCGCTCGCGGATTCGACCGACTGGGTGAAGACCGCCGAGGAGTTCAAGAAGCTTCAGGCCGAGTGGCAGGCGATCGGGCCCGTGCCGCGGCAGGACACGCGGGAAACGTGGCGGCGCTTCCGCGAAGCGTGCGACCGGTTCTTCACGCGGCGAAATGCCGATCTGGCGGAGCGGAAGGAGACGTGGGCGGCGAACCTCGCCCGCAAGGAAGCCCTCATCGCACGCGCCGAAGAACTGGCGATGTCGACCGACTGGGAACGCACGGCCGCGGAGATGCGGAAGCTCCAGGCGGAGTGGAAGGCCAGCGGACCGGTACGCCGCAACAAGTCGGAAGCGGTGTGGCAGCGGTTCCGCACCGCCTGCGATACGTTCTTCGATCGCTACAAGCGGCGTGACCAGATCGAGCTCGAGGCCAAACAGGCGGACCGCGAAGCCCTCGTCAACGAGGTCGAAGCGCTGGCCAACGAGCCCGGGACCGAGACCGGGGCGCTGCTCGAGCAGGTACGGTCGCTGCGCACGCGCTGGAACCAGTCCACGCCGGTCGTCCGCCACGGCGCCGACCCGCTGAGCGCGCGCTTCATCGCCGCGCTCGAGCGGCTGACGCTGGCGTCCCCCGACGCGTTCAAGGGAACCGAGCTGGACGTCGAGTCCAACCGCGCGCGGATGGAGAAGCTGATCGCGAAGGTGGAAGGCCTCGTCTCAGAGGCCGCGCCTCCGACGGCAGGGTCCCAGGCGCTCGCCACCATGCTGCGCGAGGCGCTCGCCTCGAACACGATCGGTGGACGCGCCGGCGAGGAGTCGAAGTGGCGCGCGATGGCCGAGGAGGTCCGCCAGGCACAGGCGTCCTGGAATCGTCTCGGCCCGGTACCGGGAGAGGCCGGCCGCGAACTCGCCGACCGCTTCCACAAGGCGTGCAACCGCTTCTTCGAGCAGTACCGCCGGAAGGTACCGCAGGGGAGTGGGGGTCACGAGCGCCGCGGGAGGCCCGTCGGCGCTCGCTGACGCTCGCGCCGCGTCAATGCTCACGCACTGACGCTGATGAATGCTGAATGTCGAATGCTGAATTGGTGGGGGGCCACTTCAGCATTCAGCATTCGTCATTCAGCATTGACACCTACTGCTTGTACTTCACCTTGCCCCCGACGATCGTATAAGCCACCTTCGCCGTAGGAATCTCATCCTCCGGAACGGTGAGGATGTCCTTCGTCAGCACCACGATGTCGGCGTACTTGCCGACCTCGAGCGAGCCCTTGGTGTTCTCCTCGAACGCGGCGCGGGCGGTGTTGATCGTGTAGGAGCGCAGCGCTTCCATGCGGTTCATCCGCTGGTCGGGGTAGAAGACGGATCCGTCTTTCAGCTTGCGGGAGACGGTCGCGTAGTAGCTCGCGATCGGGTCCACGTCTTCGACCGGCGCGTCGGTGCCGTTGGTGACCAGCGCGCCTGACTGCATCAGCTTCTGCCACACGTAGGCCCCTTCTTCCGCACGCTTGTCGCCCAGGCGCGCGGGAACGTACGGCGCGTCTGACGTGCAGTGGATCCCCTGCATCGAGGCGATCACCCCGAGCTTGCCGAATCGCGGGATGTCGGCGGGATTGAGGTGCTGCGCGTGTTCGACACGCCAGCGTACGTCCTTCTTGTCGGGATTGGCCTTGAACGCCTCTTCGAAGATATCGAGCGTCTCGCGGTTCGCGCGGTCGCCGATCGCGTGGACGCACAGCTGGTACCCGTGCTCCATCGCCAGCTTCGCGGTTTCGCGGATCGTCTCGACAGGCGTCGTGTTGTGGCCGGTCGTATCGGGCTGGTCGGAGTAGGGCTCGAGCAGCCAGGCGCCGCGCGGGCCGAGCGCGCCGTCGATCGAGTGCTTGATCCCGCGGACGGTCAGGAAGCCGCCGGCGTAGTCGATCATCCGGTACTTGGCCAGGTTGGCGCGCAGCGCGTCGTTCCCCTGGCGGATCATGACCCAGAGGCGGACGCCGAGGTTGCCTTCATCCGCCACCGCCTTGAAGCGGTCGACGTCGCTGAACGAGGACCCGGCATCCTGGAACGACGTGATGCCCTTCGAGAGGACCTCCTTCGCCGCCAGCTCGATGATCTTGCGCTCGCGCGCTTCGCGCTCTTCGGGGCTGAGCGCCGGCTCACCGCGTCCGCGGCGGACCAGGCCGGAGGCCCTTTCACGGAGAAGGCCGGTCGGGTTCCCGTTCGCGTCGCGCAGGAGGTCGCCTCCCTCCGGATCCTTCGTCGCGGCGGTGATCCCCGACAGCTCCATCGCCTTCGCATTGACGAAGCTCGCATGGCCGCTGGCGTGGGTCAGAACGACGGGGTTGTTCGGTGAGACTTTGCTGAGGGAATCGTGGACCGGGAAGCCCTCGACGTTCGGCGACGGCGTCGCGTCCCACTTCTCCTGGTGCCAGCCGCGGCCGTAGATCCACTCGCCGGGCTTGGCCGTCTTCACGCGCTCGGCGACCATGGCGACGATCTCGTCCCAGGTCTTCGCGTTCATCAACTTGAGCCCCAGCTCGGCGGTGCCGATGCCGGTGAAGTGGCCGTGGCCTTCGATAAAGCCCGGGATGACGAGCTGACCTTTGACGTCGATCACCTCGGTCGCCGGACCGATGTATTTCTTGATGTCGGCGTTGCTGCCGATGGCGACGATCTTTCCGCCGGAGGCGGCGACGGCCTGCGCTTCGGGCGCGCCATCCTCCACGGTGACGACCTTCCCGTTCGTGATCACGAGTTCGGCCGGCGTCGTCGCCTGCTCCGGCGCGGCCGTGCTCCTCGCGGAAATCGCGAGAGCGAGAACCAGGGCGCCGAGCAGTCCGGCGGCAAGCACACTTCGGACGGTAGTGTTCATACGTGTCTCCAGGTGAGAGACACAGTATGCACTACCGCCCGGCGTTCATCATCCCTTCGGCCAGGTGATCGTCAGCAGAAAGGCGCTGTCTTCGAGTGCTTCGACGTCGTGGGGGACGCCGCGATCCAGTGTCAGGATCATGCCCTGAGCCATCTGCAGGACGCGTCCTTCGGCGTGAACCTGGAGCCGTCCACGCACGCACTGAATGGCGATCCGGCCGTCCGTATCGTGCGTCGGGATCCGCGTTCCGGCTCTCAACGCGGTGAGAACGAGACGAAGGTCGTCGTACTTCGCCAGCGTTTTCGCCGACCGCCCCTGCATCCAGGGACCGTCCCGAAACAGATCGTCGGTTTCCCTGGCCAGGTCGATCTGGATGTACGGCGCCGACATCGCCTCCGGGCTGCGCCTCTCATGCGTGGATTTCGACATCCAGTAGTCCTCCCTTTATCTTCAGTGATTCATCGTGGTGATCTTGCGGGTCGTGTGGCCCGTGCGAGAACGGACCCTGATGTGTCCAAGAGCACCTTTCTGGGCATCGGCGAACTCGTGGTCGACGAGCACGTAATCCCCTTCTTCGGGAGCAATGAACTCCACGACCGCGCCGTTGCTCGCCCCCAAGGATACCGTCTGCATCCCGCGCCAGTCGTTCTGCGGGTTGCCCTCGTAAAATACCCGGTCGAAGATCGCGCCGATGACGTGGCTGCTCGATCCGTCGTTCGGTCCGACGTTGTGCAGGTAGAGGCGGACGCGTTCACCGGCATTCGCCTCGAGCGGACGGTCGGTCAGACCGGTGAGGTGTCCGTTGAACACCACATGGGACGGCACCTTGCGCGCGGCCGCATCGAAGTCGAGGACGTACAGGTCGCCGGGCCCTTCCTTCAGGTAGAACTCCGACTGCACGACGACGTACTCCCGGTTGACGTCCTTGTCGGTGGGATAGCCGTCGCGCGGCGACACGATCACGACCCCGTACTGTCCCATCGCGACGTGCTGGAGCACCGGAGGCACACCGCAGTGATAGACGTACGCGCCGGGGTAATTTGCCACCCATTCGAAGCGGATGCTTTCACCGGGCTGGATCATCTGCCACTTGTCGTCCGGCGCCACGGTCGCGGCATGGATGTCGATCGAGTGGTGCATCGGGACGGCTGCCGGAAGCGCCGCCTGTGGATTCGTTTCCGCCAGTTGCGCCAGGAAGGGAGCACTGCCCTTTGCCGGCTCGGTCACCGACACCTTCTCGGCCGTCCGGTTCTTCATCGTGAACACGACGCGATCACCTTCGCGCACGTGCAGCACCGGGCCCGGAACGGAACCGCCGAACGTCCAGGCTTCGTACCGGACTCCCGGGGCGATCTCGATCTGCTGGGCGACGATGTCCACCCGCACGTTGTGGGTGCGGTTGCCGGCGGGCAGCGGCGCCAGGTTGGGCAGATGCGTCAGGTACTCGCCGACGACCGGCGGACCCGAGTAGTCGTCGGTGAAGATTTCCGCCGGCGGCATACCGTAGATCCGGCCGTCCACGTCGAACTCTCCCGGCCGCAGCGTGACGGTCCGGCGTCCGGCAGCCATCACGGCCACCGACACACCGGCGAGGAGCACGACGGCCATCGCCGTGCGTTTGAACGTGGGGCGCGACGCGAGCGTGCGGTAGTAGCGGGTCATGTCATGCCTCCTCGGCATCGGCACGAGCCCGGCCAAGAGCCGACGCCCGTGGAAACAGAATGTAGTTCTCGAGATGCACGTGCTGTTTGAGCGTGGCCGTCAGCTCCTCGAGCCCGTGGTAGAGCGCCTGGAAGGTCGGGCACGCCCCTTCCGGTGGCACGAAGCCGCCGGTCAGTGCGTGCAGCCGCTCGAGCAGCCGGCCCACGCTGACGTGCTCGTCTTCGAGCTGCTCGAGAAACCGATCGAGCGAGCGCCCGCGCAGCGCGATGCGGTTTCGGCTCTCGAGAGCGACGATCGCGGGGAACAGGCGGTCCTCCTCCTCATCGGTGTGCAGGAGAAGCTCGCTCGCGAGGCTCCGGACGACCCGGCCGAGTGACAGCACGAGATCGGGCCACCGATCGCTGTGCGCGCGCTCGACTCGCGCCAGCAGGTCTTCCAGCCTCATGAGTTCTGCCGCCTGTGGCGCGTGATAGGTCTCGCTGATATGGCGCACGAGGTCGGTCAGCGGGGCGACGGTCCAGTCCACCGCCGGCCGGTCTCCGGCGGACGCGGCCGCTTCGAGGTCGCCGATCAGCCGGTCGAGCGGCACGCCGGCCGTCTCTGATGCGGTGCGCAGCGGACGGCGTCCACCGCAGCAGAAATCGATCCCGTACCGCTGAAAGACCTTGACCGACGCCGGGCTGCCCGTGGCGACGTCGGCGACAAAGGTATCTGGTGTGATGGTCATGGTTGTCACCTCGTGCCTTACTTGACGGTCAGCACGCCGCGCATGCCGCCGAGATAGTGACCGGGGAACGAGCAGACGAAGTCGTAGTTGCCTGCCGCCTTGGGTACGTCGAACGTGACCTCGACGGTCTCGCCGTTGCCGGCGAGTTTCGTCGCGGCAATCACCTTCGACTTCATGGAGGGGGCAATGTAGTCGGTCGTGCGTGCGACGGCCGATGCGTTGACGAAGGCGTCGGCGTCGGTGCCCTTGGCGAGGACGACGACGTTGTGCGCCATGGCGATCTTGGGCATGGTTCCGCGGCTCGTGAGCACGATGCGCAGCCGCTCGCCGGGCTTGGCCACGATCTTCGTGACACTGAACTTCATGTCGTCACCCGCCTTGATGGCGATCGTCCGGGCCGCAGGATCGGCCGACAGCGCGGCCGTCAGGGTGACGAAGGCGAAGAGGGTGGCGAGGACCGATGCGCAGATGCGTTTCATGATGAAGACCTCCGGGATGAACGATGATAGGAATGCGACTTGCGGCGTATCTCGATCAGGAGTTCTTCGGGGTCGAAGCCGTACGCCGCCGCGGCTTCGCCCACGGTTTCGAACCGCGCCATGGTGCACCCGAGGCACCCCATGCCACGGCGGGCGAGCACAGGGGCAGCAGCCGGCCACTGGTCAACGAGCTGGGCCATGGTCAGATGGATGCTGAGTTCTGCTGCCACGATCGCCTCCTTGCCTTTGCGATGGTTCAAGCATCGCGTGCCTGCAGGCAGGCGTCGTTGCGCCGGCGCAACTTGGAAAAAACGTGTCAGGCGGGCAGGTCTTCGGCGATCCGGACCAGCCGATGGGGCTGGAGAATGACCACGCGGCGGCGGCCGGTCCGGATGAGACCCTCTTCTTCCCAGCCGCTGAGCGTCCGGCTCACCGTGAAGAGGGTCGTCCCGGTCATCTGCGCCAGGTCCTGACGCGAGAGCGGGAAATCGATCTCGACGCCGCCTTCGACCCGGCGTCCCGAATGCTCGGTCAGGCGCAGCAACGCACGCGCGATGCGCCGTTCAACCCGGTCGGTCATCAGCTGGTGATGCTGGCGCTGCAGCTCGTGGAGGCGGTCGGCGACCATCCGCGCCGCGTTGATGGCGATCGTCGGAAAACGGCGCATGAGCGAGGCGACACGCGGGCCATCCCACGCATAGGCTTCTCCCGGTTCCACCGCACGCGCGGTTACGGGATAGGTCGCCTTGTCGGAGAACGCCGCCACGCCGCCGAACGGTTCGCCAGGCCCGATCAGCCGAAGAATGACTTCGTGCCCCTCGGCGGAGATCTGCGTGAACTTGACGCGGCCGCGGCGCACGACGAAGAAGGTTCGCGCCGGTTCACCCTCACGGAAGAAGGTCCGGTTGGCGGCAATTCTCACCGTGCGCGCGTCACGCGCCACCACCGCCAGGGCGTCTGCATCCAGATCGTGGAACAGGGGCACACCGGCAAGCACCTCGGTTTCGGGCAGAGCCACGCCTCGATCATATCGAACCTCCCGTTGCGCTGGCGCAACGACGCGAGCACACCGGCCGGTGATCATGGTCGTGCAAGGAGGAAACCGATGAAGGCCACTGACCGACACACCACGGATACCCCGAAGCCTGACACGCGTGTTCTCGACTACGTGTCGCGCGCGCCGATGACCTATCCGGTGCCGTTCGACCTGCTGCCGAAATGGCCGCCGGTGCCGGCTTCGGCTACGAAGAACGCCGAGGGAAAAGCCGGTCGAAATTAGCGCCGAAGATCGCGGCGCGTTCCTGCTCGCCTGCGCCGGCCATGGTGAGCGCGGAGGTCTGCGCCGCGTAGATCCCCTTCTGCCAGCCGCGCGGGAAGAACGACGAATCGGTGCCGAACAGGAGACGATCGGCGCCGGCGACGGCGAGCGCCTGACGGAAGACGGTCTCGAGCGTCAAGCCCGCGTGGTACTTGATCCATCCATTGGAACTCGACGTATCGAGGTGGATGTTCGGGCACGCCTCGGCAGCCATCAGCGCCTCGCGGAACATGCCCGCGCCAAAGTGCGGAATGATGACCGGCACGCGTGGATGGTTCGCCGCAACCGCCGCGACGGCGAGCGGGTCGCCGAGACGAAGATCGAAGGGGGATGGCAGTCCGAGCTTCTTGCGGACGCCGACCGTGAGCACCCCGCAGTGCACGAACACTGCTGCCTGATGCTTCTCTGCCGCCTCGAACACCTTCCCCACCCGCTCGTCGTCCAGGCGGAACTTGTGCATTGCCGGAAAGAGGCAGACGCAGCGCATGTTCAGCGACGACAGCGCGCGGTCCAGGCGCTCTGAGGCATCTGCCGCGAGCGGGTTGAACATGAAGAAGCCGACAAACCGGTCCGGGTAGAGCCTGACGGCCTCGGCCACGGAGTCCTCGTCGCCGGGCACGCTTGAGATCAGCGCCGTGCGGTTCACGCGGTTGCGATCGAGTTCCGCCGTCCAGGTTGCGGCGAGCGCTTCGGGGCTTCCCGGATCCTCCCACCCCAGCTTCTGCGCCACCGCCGCCGCTCGCCCGGATTCGGGTAAACCGGGAAGGGACTGCGTGAGCAGCTCGAGAAACCGGGACGAGAAGAAGTGGCAGTGCGCGTCGTTCAGCATCATCCTCCGGAGGACTTTCGTCCCCGGACCTCTTACTGGCTCGGTCGTGGGACTCGATCGCAGAGCCCACCACCCGCCTTTGCTGTCATCCCGCGAACTTATATCCCATTCCGTGCACGGTGAGCACGAACTGCGGATGACGCGGGTTGGGTTCGATCTTCTGCCGGAGCCAGGCGACGTGGACGTCCACCGTTCGCGTCGACGGCATCGCGTTGTAGCCCCAGACCTCGTTCAGCAGCTCTTCGCGGGTCAGGGTCGCGCCGCGGTGCTCGATGAAGTACTTCAGCAGCTGAAACTCGCGCGCCGACAGGTCCAGCGCCACGCCGTCCCTGCTGACTTCGGCCCGGCGGAAATCGATCCGGACGTTGCCGAACTGGTAGCCCTCGGCCGGATGGGGCGCGACCGGCGCGCGCCGCAGCTTGGCCTCGATCCGGGCGAGCAGCTCCATCATCTCGAACGGCTTGGTGACGTAGTCGTCGGCGCCGAGTTTGAGACCGACCACCTTGTCGATCACCTGTCCGCGCGCGGTGAGCATGATCACGGGAGTCTCGACGCTGCGCCGGCGCAGCTCCTTGAGCACGTCGAACCCGCCCAGCCGGGGCAGCATCACGTCGAGCAGGACGAGATCGAAGCCCTCGCGGGAAGCGCGCTCGAGACCGCTTTCACCGTCCGCCGCGCTTTCGACGGCGTAGCCTTCGCGCGTGAGCCGATCGGTGAGCGTAAGGACGAGACCTGGTTCGTCTTCGACCAGCAGAATTCTTTTCACGATTGAGGCGCAGAAACTCCGAACTATGAACTCCGAACTATGAACTATGACCGCCGAACTCAGAACGCTGTTGTCGAAGCTCGGTTCCCGACGTCCAGCTCATAGTTCGGAGTTCATAGTTCGGAGTTTCAGGCTGACGTCCTCGCCGGGTCCGCCACCGATGTCGTGCGCGGCGCGCCTTCTCCGGACGCTGCCGGCAGGTGAACCGTGAACTCGCTGCCCGAGCCCGGCGCACTGCGGAGCGTGACCCGTCCACCGTGCGCTTCGACGATGCGCTGCACGAGGCTCAGGCCGAGACCCGCGCCCTGGATCTGCGCCGCGATCGCACCGGGCGCCCGGTAGAACGGCTCGAAGATCCTTGCCTGCTCCGCCGGCTCGATCCCCATGCCGCGGTCCTCGATCCCGATCGTCACTTCGCGTCCCGTGGAACGCGCGCGGATGCCGATCCATCTGCCCGAGGCGCCGTACTTGATCGCGTTGCCGAGCAGATTCTGGAAGACGCGACGCAGCGCCTGCGCGTCGCCGAGCACCGGCGGCAGCGTGTCCGGCAGGTCGTACTCGACGCGCATGCCCGCCTCCTCGACCAGGGTCGCCGACGTCGCAACGACATCGCGCAGCAGCGGCGCAACCGGCACCGGGACGAGCGCGAACCCCCGCTGCCCCGAGTGGATACCCGACAGCTCGAGGATCTGCTCGACCATCTCGCTGAGGCGGCGGCCTTCACCGCGAACGAGCGCTCCGTACTTCTTGACCTGGTCGTCGCCGAGCACGACCCCTTCCGCCAGGTTGTCAGCGGCCGAACGAATGACCGCCAGCGGCGTCCGCAGCTCGTGCGACACCGCGGCCACGAACTCCATCTGCTGGCGTGCCAGGCCCTGCGCACGGCGGGTGGTCAACACGAGGAAACCGACGCTGATCCCGAGGATGCCGAGGATGCCGGAGCTGACCAGCAGGTTGCGCCGGCGGACCTGGGCTACCGCGGCTTCGAGCGACCCCGAGGGATGCTTCACGATCAGACGCCACGGCGACCCGGCCTGGCGGGCGGCAATGGCCGCAGCCGCGGCAACGCCTCGTTCGAGACCCGGGCCGCTGCTCTCGGTCTGCTGAAACATGATCGCCAACGGCGCCTCGCGCACGGCGAGCCGTCCTTCGAGCGCACCCAGTTCCGCCCGCTGACGTTCGATGCGGGTCGTCAGGAACGTGGAGAACCTCCGCACCTCTCCGACCATCGTCCCGAACTCCTGCTGCCGAACCTGGAAGAGATCCGCCGCCGCATCTCCCGCTGCGTCCGGATCCGGCGTGAATGCAGGCGCGGTCGAGTACACAGGCGTCTTCGCCGCCGTGCTGACGACCGCCATCTCGTAATCGGTCCCTTCCTCGGCGCCCCGGAAGTGCTGGTCGGCAAGTGCCGGCAGCATCTCGCGCGCGACGTAGTCGCGATCGGCCACCAGGATCACCAGCGTCATCGGCGGCACTTTCAACTCGTGCTGCGGTTCACGATTCATCTCGACGATCTTCGTGGTGTCGAGGATCACGACCGGTGCCGGCACGACGACGGCCGGGACGTCGGCCCAGATCGCCCGCGGCATGCTTCGGACGAGCACCGTGGCGCCCTGGAGGCTGGGTGGCGAGGTGATCCTCGACGCGTCGCGGATGGGGAGCAGCTCCTGCGGCCACTCGGCTGGCTCGACGAATCGGGTTTCCGGATTGAACTTCTGGATCCGCGGCTCATCGTCGGCTGCGCGCGGCACGACGTACACGTCCTTCAGCAGGCGCGGATACCGGGAGGTCGCCTGCCACTGTTCCAGGCGCTCACCGATCAGCGCCGCAAGGTTCGCCTCCTCGCGCCGCGGGTCCAGCTGAAACGTCAGATACGCGCGCGTGATCTCGCGATCGAAGTCCGCCGAGAAGGCCGACGCGCGACTCGCCAGCGCACCCTTCATGCGCTCGCGCTCCGCCGCGCTGACCTGCCCGAGCCACCGGTACTGCAGCGTGCCGAGCAGCCCGATCGACCCGATCAACGCCGCCGCCACGACGAACAGCGGCAGCCGCGATCCTGACTTCATGCGCCGAGTCTAGCACGCGAAAACTGCCCAAAAACCGCCGGAAGCCGCAGGTTTTACGTGCTTAACAAACTCTTTGCGCCGCCTTAACCACGGCGTGCGTGAATGCGGCCACCATGCTCCCGAAGGGCGGGCCACAGAGGAAACACGGTACGGGCGAGCCACAGGGGAAACACCGCGGAAACACGGACGGGTACGCCACAGGGGAAACACGGCGGCATCACGGACGGGCACGCCACAGGGGAAACACAGCGGAAACACGGAACGGGCACGCCACAGGGGAAACACGGCGGAAACACGGAACGGGCACGCCACAGGGGAAACACAGCGGAAACACGGAGCGGGCGAGCCACAGAAGAAACACAGCGGAAACACGGACGGGCGAGCCAGAGGGG
>DASWVN010000017.1:0-10474 GCA_036401215.1 Vicinamibacterales bacterium
TGGACGGGATCGGGGATGGGAAGGTTGGCTGAGGCGTGGGGGGAGGGGGAATGGGGGATGAGGAATGGGGGATGGGGAATGGGGGATGGGGAATGGGAACGGCCCGAAACCCAGGGCCCCGGACCCCGGACCCCGGACCGCGGACCGCGCACCGCGCACCGCGATCAGAACGCGACCTTCAGCGCCAGCTGCACCTGCCTCGGGTCCCCCACTCCCGCGCGCAGGAAGCCGTCGAAGTTGAACAGCGCGGGCGTGCTGAGCGGATTGATGTTGTTGTCGTTGTTGAACGTGTTGAACATCTCGATGACCGGCGTGATCCGGATCCGGCCGCCGTCGAGGCTGAACGGGTACGCCAGCCGCCAGTCGAAGCTGAAGAAGGCATTGTCCTTCCGATCCGTGTTGCGGCCGCGATCGACGCCGTCCAGACTGCGCGGGCTGGGCGTGATCGGCTGCGCGCTTCGAGCCTGGATCCTCGCGTTCGCCTGGAAGCCGCGCACTTCGACATAGCCGAACAGGTTGAGCTTGTGGCGGATGTCCCGATCCGACAACGCCCAGTCCTGTTCGAGATCGAAGAAGTTGAAGCTGCGGTCGGTGAACGGATCGCGTTCGTTCGAATCGTTGTCCTCGTCCTTCGCAAGCACGTAGTTCCCCTCGAACTGATAGCCGTTCGAGAAGCGCTTCCGCACGCCGAGCGTGAGGCCACGATAGCGCGACTCGCCGAGACTGTTCGTCACCATCACTTCACCGAGTTGCGGCCCCCATGGGGAGTTCGGGTAGACGAACGTGTTGCCGGTTCCAGGTCCGAGGTCACAGCAGAAGGCTCCTTCGGGCGAGCGGTTGTAGTTGAGGAACCGGGTGAGATTGCGTCCTTCGGTCCAGGTGAAGTCGACGTAGGCGGCAAGATCCGGGATCAACTCCTGTTCGTACGCGGCGTTGTACGCGTAGATCCGAGGGTTCTTGTAGTCGCGATGGAACACGCGAACACCCGAGAACAGCGGGAACTCGCCTGGCGGCACGGCGGCGACCGGAAGCAGCCCGGGCCAGACGGGCGTCGGCGCGCCGAAGTCGAGCAGATTGGCCGTGTTCGCAAACAGCGTCTGCTGCTGGAGTCCGTTCGTCGTGACCGAGCCGACCTGCGACAGCATGTTCTGCCGCGCCGAGTAGATGCCCGCGCTGGCGCGGACGACAGACGTGCCGTCGCCGCGCACGTCCCACGCGACGCCGCCGCGCGGCTGGAACATCGCCCACTGGTCGGGGATCGTGCCGTCGGACGGGAACGCGGGATCGTCGAGGAACGCGCCGTACGCGGTCTGCTCGCCGGGCACGGTGTCGGGCATCGTCTGCGCATCCCACCGCAGCCCGTAGTTCACGGTCAGGTTCGTACGGGGCTGCCACTGGTCCTGGATGAACAGCGAGAACTCGTCGTTGGTGATGTTCGACGCGCCGGCCGCATCGGTTGCCGGACCGTCGAGCCCCGCGCCCTGGAGATACAGCAGCAACGGGCCTCCCGTCGTCCTCGTGCCCTGCGGGCAGGGCTCGGGCGCGGTGACGTAGCTGCCGTCGGAACAGCCGACGGTGTTCGGACCGAAACCGCCCGATGCAGCAGGAGAGGCATAGCGGAGGAACCCGGTCACTGAATCGAAGATGTAGCGGCCCGTGAAGAAGCCGCGGAACACCTGGTCATTCAGCGTGTGCATCCACTCGCCGCCCACTTTGAACGTGTGCCGTCCGGTCACGTACGACAGGTTGTTCTTGAACTGCGTCCGCCAGATCAACTCGTCGACCGCCGGCTGGAGGAAGAAAGGATTCCCGAAGCGGAACGAGGGCCCGAATCCCATCCCGGTGTCGGCCTTGATCGGTGAGTTGACGGCCGTTCGGGGACGGTTCTCGCGCGAGTACGTGAAATGCGCTTCGTTCAGCATCCGTGACGAGAGCGTCGAGAACCAGTTGACGTTGACGACGTTGATGCGGGCGGGGTCGCCTTCGATCCCGTTGGCCGATGGACCGTAGGTGGCCACGTCGAACGTTTCGTTCTCTTTGCGCGAGTGATTGAAGCTCCACGAGGCCGACAGGTTGTTGGCCGCGTTCGCCACGATGTCGAATTTCGTGAGGAGCGACACGGTTTCGACCGGATGCTCGATCGGGCGCGATTCGTCCATGCCGAACCCTTCGTTGAAGAAGGCGAGCAGCGCCGTCCTCTGGCAGTCGGGATTCGCGTTGATCAGCGCTTCGTGCAGGCCGATGTTCGGCGCGGTCACCGGACACGGGCTGTCGCCGATCTGCCGTCCAAGGTTCGGACGCGTGAAGTTCCCGTTGATCCCCTCGAGCGCGACGAAGAAGAATGCCTTGTCGCGCTGGATCGGTCCACCGAACGTGCCGCCCCACTGCTCGCGGTGGAAGTCATCGAGCGTCGTGCCGTCCGACAACTCTCCGGTCAACGCTTCGAGCCGCTGGAAGTGGAAGAGACTGCCGTGGCGGTCGTTCGTCCCCGATTTCGTGACGACGTTGACGACGCCGCCGGCCGTGCGTCCGAATTCGGCGGGCGCGCCCGTCGCGATGACCTGGAACTCCTTGATGGCTTCGAGCGTGATGTCGACCGCGGCGCGCTGGCCGCCGGCCTGTTCGCCGAAGAACCCGTTGTTGTAGTCGCCGCCGTCCAGACTGATGTTGTTGAAGATGCCGCGCTGGCCGGCGAACGTGATCTCATCGCCGTCCGGCCCCTGCACGATACTCACGCCGGGCGTCAGCGTGAGCAGGTCCTCGAACTTGCGTCCGAGGATCGGCGTGTGTTCGACGGTCAACGCATTCAGCGTCGTCGCGGACGCGGTCCGCGTCGATTCAATGACGCTCGGCGCCGCGTTGACGGTGACCGTCTCGGCGACGTTGGAGACCGGCATCGAGGCCGGCAGGGTGACCAACTGACCGACGGTGACCGGGACGTTCTCGTGCACGAGCGTGGCGAACCCGGCCAGCGTGAAGGTGACGCGATACGGTCCGGGTGGCAGCTGCAGGAAGATGTAGCGGCCATCGGCGTCGGTCACGGTCGTCCGGGACAGGTTGGTGGCCGTATTGCGCGCCTCGACGGTCGCGGCCGGCAGGACGGCGCCGGTCGCATCGGTGACGGTGCCCTGGATGGTGCCGGTCGTGATCTGCTGGGCTGAGGCGAGGGTCCCGACGAGGATGGCGAGAAGAGTCCCGAGTGCCAGCTGCGTGCGCATGAGAAGCTCCTGGCGAAAAGGGGAACCGGGAGGCGGAGTCTACTCCCGAGGGACGGGGGATTCAAGCGGGGAACCGGGAGTAGGGAACAGGGAACAGGGAGTAGGGAACAGGGAGTAGGGAACAGGGGACAGGGAACAGGGAACAGGGAGCAGGGAGCAGGGAACAGGGAGCAGGGAGCAGGGAGCAGGGAGCAGGGAGCAGGGAACAGGGAACAGGGGACAGGGAACAGCGGAAACGGGCGGGAAGTTAGCGGTTCTTGATTTGCTCAAGGACGACCGGCAGTTCGCGGATATGGCTGATCTCGTGAAAACGCACGTTCAGCAGGGCCTCCGGCGGCACCCGTTCATGGATCCAGCTCATTTCATACGGGACGTACACCGCGTGCGCACCAGCTTCGACGACCGGCAGAACGTCAGAGCGGAGGGAGTTGCCCACCATCACGAAGTGATCCGGCCGGACGTCATAGCGAGACATGACCTTGCGGTACGTGTCGGGCGTCTTATCCGAGACGATCTCGATGCCTTGAAACATGTGACCGAGCCCGGAGCGTGCAAGCTTGGTCTCCTGATCGAGTAGATCCCCCTTGGTCACGAGGATCACCGAATACTCCTTCGCGAGCGCTTCGACCGCATCACCGACGCCCTCCAGCAGTTCGATGGGGCCGCTGACCATTTCCCGGCCCCACTCGATGATCTGCCGAACGTCCCGGCTCTCGATCCGTCCTCCGGTGATCTCGATGGCGGTTTCGATCATCGACAGCACGAATCCCTTCACGCCGTAGCCGAAATGGCGAAGGTTCCGCATTTCGACTTCATAGAGCTGGTCCTCGGGTACGCCCGCGGGCTCGTAGCGTGTGAGCAGTGAGCAGAACTGCTCGCGCCGGGAGGTGAAAAGCGGTTCGTTGTGCCAGAGCGTGTCGTCTGCGTCCAGTGCGACGAGCATCTGCTGATGATAACCGCGTCGGGAACGGGGGATCAGGGAACAGGGAACAGGGGACTTAGGGATCAGGGATCAGGGAACAGGGAACAGGGATTAGGGGACAGGGGATAGCGGACAGGGAACGGGGAACGGGGAACGGGGAACGGGGAACGGGGAACGGGGAACGGGGAACGGGGAACGGGGAACGGGAACAGGACGGTGCCGACTGAGCCCCGACGTTCCGCACCCCTAATCCCTAATCCCGAATCCCTAATCGATCTCCGTCGAGAGTTCCGCTTGCGACCCGATGGCAATGCGCACGTGGTTCAAATAAGCACCTTCCCCGCGCCCGTGCCCTTCGGCGACGTTCGAGGGAATCGACACCGAGGCCCGTCGCATCTGCGAGATCAGGCCGAACCGCTCACCCAATGGGAACGGCTCCGTCATCCTGTATATCCGGACGATCAAGTCCATTCCACGCTGCCACACCTCGAGGTCCCGGAACGAGAGGATCTCTGTCATGCGCCCTCGCACGTTCTGCAACGGCATCGTTGCTAGGAATTAGCAGGAGCTGCGTACTTCGGCCCATCCGAAGCGCTCCTGCCTCGTGGTTGGCAAGAACCTCTCCATCCTCCGATCCCGGGTCCCCGATCCCTCTTCCCCGATCCCTGTTCCCTGATCCCTGATCCCTGTCCCCCTTCACCGCGCCGGCAACTCCACCGAATACAGCGTCTTCCCCGAGACATCGATCAACCGCGCCGTCATCGCGCGTGTCTTCGCGCTCACCGACAGCGTGCCGAAGAACTGCAGCCCCTCACTCGGCGGCCGATTCGGCTTCGTCTCGGCCGACGTGCCCGTGAACTTCACTTCGGGACCGAAGGTCGGATCGAGGACGCCGGGCGCGAAGGTGCCGGCGTTGAGCGGACCGGCAATGAACTCCCAGAAGGGATCGAAGTCGGTGAACGTCGCGCGCGACGGATCGTAGTGGTGCGCGGCGCAGTAGTGGACGTCGCCGGTTACCCACACGACGTTGCGGATGCGGCGGTCGCGGATGAAGCGGAGCAGGTCCGCCAGTTCGAGTTCGCGGCCGAGGGGTGGACCTGGATCGCCGTTCGCAACGGCTTCATAAAACGATGGAAAGTCGCGGACGACGATGCCGACCGGCATGTCGCTGGCGATCACCTTCCAGGTCGCGCCGCTGGCGGCGAGCCGCGCCTTCAGCGTCGCCAGTTGAGACGCGCCGAAGATTGCGGAGCTTTCATCGAGCGTGGTCTGCCGGTTCTCGGAGTTCGGGCCGCGGTAGCTGCGCAGGTCGATCGCGAAGATCTCCACGAGCGGACCGTAGGGGAGCGCGCGGTGGATGCGATCGGGGTCGTCGCCGTTGATCCCGATCGGCTGATACTCCATGAACGCACGCCGGGCGCGCGAGGCGAGGAGCGCGGCGCTCTTCACCTGATACCGTTCATCCGTCGTGAGGTCGCGCTCCCAGTACCAGTTGTCGCGCACCTCGTGGTCGTCCCACAGCACGACCTGCGGGACTTCCGCATTGAAGCGGCGCATGTGCTCGTCGAGGAAGTTGTATTGATGGTTGCCGCGAAAATCCTCGAGCGTCTGAGCGACGCGGGACTTTGCTTCGGTGACGACGTTCTTCCAGATCGTTCCGTCGTCCAGCTTCACTTCGGCGACGAGCGGCTGGTCCGCGTAGATGGTGTCGCCGCAGTGGATGAACACGTCGGGCTGCGCCTGCCGCATCGTCTCGTAGAGACGGAATCCACCCCATTCGGGATTGATCCCCCAGCCCTGGCCCACCGTGTCGGCCGACCAGGCGAGCGTGATGTCGCGCGGGGAGTTCGCGGCGCTCGGCGTCGAAAAGCTTCCCTGGACCGGATCGCTCCAGTTGCGGATGTCGGAGAGATCCTGGAACCGGACGCGATAGAAGATGCGCTGCCCCGGCGGCAGGCCGGTGAGCACGGTGCGGGCGGTGTGGTCGGACGTTTCGAGCGCTGCAGGTCCGGGCACCCGCAACACCGTGTCGAACCGCTCGGTCGTCGAGTACTCGACGAACATCCGCGCGGCGCGGTCGGCGCGACTCCAGATGACCGCGCGTCCATTGGTGACGTCCCCGGACGCGACCCCCTGCGCCAGCGCGGGACGCGAACTCTGCGCGCGGATGATCGCCGGGAACCCGAGCGCGGCCGAGGCCTTCAGTGTGGTGTTGATGAACGTTCTGCGTGTCAGAGTCACGTTTCGCTGATTGTGGCGGCTGCCGCAATGTACAACGACGCGGCTATTTGATGCGGGCGGGCACCGTACCGAGTTCCTTCGCCGACGGCACACCCATGAGCGACTCTGCCTTCGAGACCGCGCGGACGATTGCCTCCGCCATCGCTTCGGCGGCGAGCGCGCCGATCATCGAGGCGTTGGCCTGACCGTCCCATCGGCCCGTGGCAAGCGCGAATACCGTATCACCGTCGCCGGTCGTGTGCGACGGATTGATGGCGCGCGCGAACCCGTCGTCGGCCATCATCGCGACGCGGTTGACGTCCGTTTTTGTCAGTTTGGCATTGGTGGCGACGAGACCGATCGTGGTGTTTTCGCCGGCTCGCGGCGGCGTGCGCCGGCCGAGGTCACCAGATCGCAGCAGCTTGCGCACGTCTGCCAGCGACTGTCCATCCTCAGTGCGGACCCCGGCAACGACCTGGCCGGTCGTCGGATCGATGATGTCGCCGACCGAGTTCACGGCGACGATGGCGGCGACGACGAGCCCGTCGGGCAGGCGGATGGCGGCGGAGCCCAGGCCTCCCTTCATCGGACGTCCACCCATCTTGCCCACCGTTGCGCCGGTGCCGGCGCCGACGTTGCCTTCCTCGACGGGAGCGGTGGTGGCCGCTTCGGCCGCCTTGTAACCGCAGTCGGCGGTCGGCCTGATGTTCGGCTTTCCGCCGAACGGCAGATCGAAGAGGATCGCCGCCGGCACGATCGGCACGACACCGGCATTGCCGACCGGCCAGCCGATCTTTCTCTCTTCGAGCCATCGGACGGTACCGGTCGCTGCCTCGAGGCCGTACGCACTGCCTCCCGACAGCACGACCGCGTTGACCTTGTCGACCATGTTGGTGGGATCGAGGAGGTCGGTCTCGCGCGTGCCCGGCGCGCCGCCGCGCTGCGACACGCCACCCGGAACACCTTCGCCGTCGACGAGGATCACGGTGCACCCGGTCGGCCGCTCGGTCAGCGTGTGGTGGCCAACCTTGATGCCGTGAACTTCGGTCAGGCCTCGACCGCCTGTGGGCGGCAGGGCTTGCGGCGTCGGGGCTGGTGCGGGCGCCTGGGCCGCCGTGCTGACGATCGCGGCGGCACACATCGTCGCGAGGAAAACTGCTTTTGCGTAGGTCACGGTCAACTCCCAACTTCCAACGCCCAACTTCCAACTTCCAACGCCCAACTTCCAACTTCCAACTCCCAATCCGCGGTCCTTGGGAGTTGGGAATTGGGAGTTGGGAGTTGACGATCGTTAGAACAAGTATTTCACTCCCAGCTGGATGACTCGCCCATCCTGCGCGGACGTGATCCTTCCGAAGTTGCCGGTGTTGAACGCACCGCTCGGATTGTTGAACCGCACCTGGTTGAACACGTTGAACGCCTCCAGCCGCAACTGGATCCGGTGCGACGCGCGCAGGGCGATGTTCTTGAAGAGCGATAGGTCGGTCGACGCGAAGCCCGGACCGCGGATGGTGTTGCGCCCGGCGTTGCCCGGCTCGTTGGTCTGGGCGAACGGCTTCGCCACGAAGCACTCCGTGTTGAACCACTGTTCGACCGTGTTCGGCGCGTTCTCGTTCGGATCGCAGACGGCATCGGGACGGTTGGTCATGCGGATGATGCTGAGCTGCGAGTTGGTCAGGTTCACCGGGAAGCCAGTCTGCTTCTGCACGATGCCATTGAGCTGCCAGCCGCCGAGGACGTGGCGCAGCACGGTGCCCATGTTCTCCGGCGTCGGCAGCTCCGCGCCGAAGCTGAGGACGAAGCGGTGGCGCACGTCGAACAGGGCGTGGCCCCACTCGAAGTCGAGCGCCCGTTCGAACGACGCCTCGTCGCCGATCGTGACCGGCAGCGGCGGACGCTGCTCGCCGCCGATGTTCAGGCCCGACACGTGGTCCCAGGCCTCACCCAGCGTGTACGAGGCGAGGAAGTGAATCCCGTTCGTCGGCCGCATCCGCACGCTCGCCTGCAGGGCGTCGTACTTCGATTCGGCGACCGAGAAGGTCGGGCGCACGAGTGAGAAGGCGGGGAAGAGCCTCGGGCCTGTCGTTGTCTGTCCGGGTGTGAAGAGGCCGGGATTCACTTCCATGAAGATCGGCAGGTTGCGGCCGCGCGAGCCGACGTAGCCGATCTCGGCGCCGATGTTGTCGCCGAACTGGTGTTGAACGGTGGCGTTGAAATGATGGGCGTAGGGCGTCGTGAAGTCTTCGGCCCAGCCAATGATCGTCAGTCCGCCGGGGAAGCGGCTCCCGCTGCCGGTCACCGAATCGAGCGGATTGGTGAGGCTGATCGGCGTCGGCGCGTTCACCTCGACGAGCGGCGTGAACGGCGGCGCGAGCACACCGCTCTGGAAGAAGTCGCCCTGCCCGGCGAGCGCATCGTAGAACACCCCCCACGCGGCCCGGACCGTCGTGCGTCCCTCACCGAAGGGATCCCACACCATGCCGAGGCGCGGTGCGAAGTTGTTCTTGTCGGTGGCATAGGTGCCGTCCGGGATGCCGGGATCGCCAGGGTAGACGAGCCCCTCCGGCGCGTCGGGGAACCGGGTCGACTGCTTGCCCGGGTGGAACGCGTTCAGCGCGCCGTTCTTGTCTTCGAAGGGCTGTGAGACCTCGTAGCGGATCCCCGCATTGATCGTCAGGTTCGACGTCGCACGCCACTCGTCCTGCGCGTAGCCGGCATACAGGTAGCCCACCCCGTCCTGCGCCTGGTTCGTCGTCGTCCGGCGGAACAGCGAGGAGCGGCCGAGCAGAAAGTCGGCGGCGGGATTGCCGGTGTAGACGCCATTGAACTCGAGGTCGCCGTTCGGGCGATTGATGAACGCGATGAACATGTGCTCGCGCCGCATGTCGAACCCGAACTTCAGGCTGTGGGGGCCGCGCGTCCAGGTGAAGTCGTTGGTGAACTGAAAAACTTCGTTGCCGCGGTTGACGAAGGGCTGCTGCGCGTCGCCCATCGCCGGGAAGCCGGCGATCGCGATGTTGGCGAGCCCCTGCGCGAGCGGGTTGGTGTTCGGCACGTTGATCCCGAAGTCTTCGTTTCGGAGGCCGCTCGTGACCGCCGGTTCGGCGTCGATCTTGTTGAACGAGATACGGGCCACGTTGATGGCATGTGGCGAGAGCATGAACGTGTGCGAGCCCATGTAGTCGCTCAGGGTCGATTTCGAAACGTTGCCGATCGGCCGCGTGATCGGCGGCGACTGGGAGTCGGTCTTGGTCAACAGGTACCGTCCGAGCACCGTCTGGCGATTGCTGATCTGGTAGTCGACGCGCGCGCCGAACGAGTTGCGATCGTCCTTGACGTCCGGCGATGCGACGTAGCGGTTCGTGCCGGAGTTGGCGCGTGGCATGAACTCCTCGATGAGGCGGAGCGCCACGGGGTCGAGCATGCCGGCCGGGATCGTGTTGTTCTCGAACGGCAGGCCGGTGACCGGGTTCGTGATCGTCGTCGAGCCGAAGTTGCCGGCACGCTGCGCGTCCGAGAGCACCAGCTGGTTGACCGTGTCACCGCGCGTGTTCCGGTAGCCCTCGTAGTACCCGAACCCGAATATCCTGCTGCGGACGATCGGGCCTCCGAGCGAGAACCCGAACTGGTTCTGCTTCAACTTCGGCTTCTCCTGATCCGCGGGCGCGAAGAAGTTCCGCGCCTGCAACGCATCGTCACGGTTGAACTCCCAGGCCGATCCGTGGAGCTCGTTCGTGCCCGCCTTGGTGACGACGTTGACGACCGAGCCGGCGCTGCGGCCGTACTCCGCGCTGTACGAGTGCGTCTGGATCTTGAACTCCTGAATCGCGTCTGGCGGCGGCCTCATCACGAACCCGGTATTGAAGGTGTCGTTGTTCGTCGCCCCGTCGAGCAGGAAGTTGTTCGACTGGTTGCGCATGCCGTTGACGCTGAAGCCGGCCGTCGCGGCCCCGAAGCCGCCCGGCGTGGCGTCGCCAGCGGCGCCGCCGAGCGCGGGCGGTGGAGCGACGACACCCGGAATCAGCGTGCCGAGCTGCGTGAAGTTCCGGCCGTTCAGCGGCAGTTCGACGATCTTCTTCTCGTCGATGACGGTGCCGAGCGTGGCGCTCGCGGT
>DASWVN010000018.1:0-10952 GCA_036401215.1 Vicinamibacterales bacterium
CGTCCCCGCGATGGAACGCGTCGCCTCGTCCACCCGCGCGCTGCGCAAGAAGACGACCACGGAACTCGAGAGGCTCGGGTACACCGTCCTCCCGTCCGACACCAACTTCTTCATGGTGGACCTGAAGCGAGAGGTTCGGCCGGTCATCGATGCCTTCCGCGGGCGCGGCATCCTCGTCGGACGTCCGTTCCCCCCGATGACCCGGCACCTGCGTGTGTCGGTTGGAACGGAGCAGGAGATGCAGCGATTCCTGAGGGCCTTTCCGCAGGTCATCGCTGGTTCTGCTTAGTCAGCGGCCGCCACTCGTCACGGGTCGAGCACAAAGGCCACGAAGAACACGACGGACACGAAGAAAGAACACCGGTCGGATCTCGCTTTCTAAACCCTAAACACCTGTGCCCTTCTTCGTGTCCCTTGTATTCTTTGTGTCCTTAGTGCCCGAAGCCGTCGGCCCGTTTCCCGCAGGCGCTCGAGAGGTTCGGCCAGTCATCGATGCCTTCCGCGAGCGCGGCATCCTCGTCGGACGTCCATTCCCCCCGATGACCCGGCACCTGCGTGTGTCGGTTGGAACGGAGCAGGAGATACAGCGATTCCTGAGGGCCTTTCCGCAGGTCATCGCTGGTTCTGCTTAGTCAGCGGCAGCCACTCGTCACGGGTCGAGCACAAAGGCCACGAAGAACACGACGGACACGAAGAAAGAACACAGGTCGGATTGAGTTTTCTAGACCCTAAACACCTGTGGCCTTCTTCGTGTCCCTTGTGTTCTTTGTGTCCTTAGTGCCCAAGAGCCGTCGGCGCGTTCACCACAGCCGTCCCTGGGTTGACCTGCGTAGGGCGCCGATTGACGCCGCTTGGTGGCGTTAGCGCTATACTCTGCGGCCATGCGCGCGCATGCCCTTGCCCCGGTCCTCGCGCTGTCGATCGCACTGATCCTCTCGGGCGGCCGCGTTCGCACCCAGGAGGCGCCCTCCGCGCCGGCGCTGACCGACGAACAGATGGAGGCGTTCCTGCTGAAGGCGCGTATCGTTCAGTCGCGGCCCGTCAGCAAGGGGGTCACCGGATCCGTGCGGGCGACGCTGACGGACGGGACGCTCACGCACGACGCGCACGTCCAAAGCATCGACCAGAGAAAAGCGAGCTTCCAGGGTCGCGACGGCATCGAGTTCAACTTCCGCGACAGCTGGCACTTCAACATCGCGGCCTACAAGATCGATCGCCTGCTCGGCCTGCGCCTCGTGCCCGTCGCCGTGAAACGAAGCTGGAGGGGCACCACGTCGGCCTTCTCCTGGTGGGTGGACGACGTGATGATGGATGAGGGGGAGCGGCTGAAACAGAAGCTGCTGCCGCCGAACATGCCGTGCTGGACCGAGCAGAGCCGCCTGCTCCGCATGTTCGACCAGCTGATCGACAACAGCGACCGGAACATCGGAAACACGCTGATCACGAACCGGTGGCGGATCTGGGCGATCGATCACACGCGCGCCTTCCGGTTCTCGAAGACGCTGCGGAACCCGGCCTCCCTCACCGGGATCGACCGGAGCGTGCTCGCACGGCTCGAAGCGCTCGACTTCGACACCCTCAAGCGCGCCGTCGAGCGGCACCTCACCGATGCGGACGTTCGCAACCTCCTCGAACGGCGGGACGCGATGGTCCAGCACTACAAACAGCTCGGCGAGGCGGCGCTTTACGACCGGCGCGACCCCGCTGGCGGCTGCAGCGGCACCTGACCTCACACCATCGACTTCAGCGCTGCGGCGAGGCGATCCATGTGGGCCGGCATGGAGTAGAGCGCGGGGGTCACTCTCACGCAGTCGCCGCCCGCGATGCCGCTCCGGCGGGCGGTGAAGATCCCGTACTTCGAGAGCAGGGCTTCGACGATCCGCTCGTTCTCCTGTCGGGACGTTCGTCCGCGCAGACGGAATGAGGTGATCCCCGCCGACATGCCGGGCTCATCGGGGGTCAGCACGTCGATGCCCTCGACGCCGCGGACCGCGCTCACCCATCGGTCCCGCAGGTACCGGAGGCGCGCCGCCTTGTACTCGGCGCCAACCGACTCGTGGAACTCGATCGCCGCCGGCACGGTGAGGAACGCGGCGAAGTTCGTGGTCCCCGTGTGCACCCGGCTGTTGATGCTCGAGGCCGGCGACTCCGTATCGCCCATCATGGGATCGACGTCCTGCAGCCGGTCCTTCCGGATGTAGAAGACCGCGACGCCGAGCGGCGCGCCGATCCACTTGTGCAGGTTGAAGCCGACGAAGTCCGCACCGATGTCGGGAAGGGTGATGGCCATCTGCCCGATCGAGTGCGCGGCGTCGACGATCGTGTCGGCGCCGCTTCGGCGGGCCATCCTGGCGATCTCGGCAACCGGCACGACCAGGCCGGTCTTGTTACTGACGTGCGTCAGCAGCACGAGGCGAACGTCGGGATTGCGCTCCAGGGCGTCCGCGTAGGTCGACAGGACGTTGTCGCGTGTCGCCGGTTCCGGCAACTCGATCCGGACGACGCGTGCGCCCCGGCGTTCGCGCAGCCAGGCCATGGCGTCCTGCATCGCGGGGTAGTCGAGATCCGCATAGAGGACCGCGTCGCCAGGCCGGAGCCGGTTGTAGCCGCCGATCAGACACTGGAGCGCCTCGGTGGCGCTTCGGGCGAACGCGATCTCGTCCGGCCCGACACCCAGGAACGAGGCGACCCGCTCGCGTACCTCGGCGAGATCGGATCCGTACGACTTGCGCGCGTAGAAGGAGTTGTCCCGATTGACCCGCTCGACGTTGCGCATGAACGCGTCGAGCACGGGATTCGCCATGACGCCCCAGTAACCGGCTTCGAGGTTGATGACCGCATCCGTGACCTGGTACTGAGCCGCCACGCTGCGCCAGTAATCCTCGTTGCGGGCGACCTCCGCGGCCGGACCGGTTGGACGACGGACCTGGACTGCGGCCGCTTCCAGCGGCGCCGAAGGGCCGGGGAGCGACAGCGCGGCGGACGCCAGTCCGGCGGACCTCAGGAAACCTCGACGAGAAAGCATGACCTCGGGATCCTTTCCTTCTTTGATGGCGGGCAGTATATGAACACCAGCCGCCTGCTACAATAATCTGCCTTCGCCCGCATACTTCCCTGATCCCAGTTCGTTCGATCGATGGCACCGACCGTCGTCTCTCACTACCGCCTGCTTGACTGCCTCGGCGAAGGCGGCATGGGCGTGGTCTATCGGGCCGAAGACATACGGCTGGGACGTGAGGTCGCCGTCAAGCTCCTGCGCGCGACCGGCCCCATGCCGGACGACTGGATGGGACGGTTCGAACGCGAAGCGAAGCTGGCGTCGTCGCTCCAACATCCGCACATCTGTACTATCCATGAGCTCGGCGAACATGACGGCCAGCCGTTCATCGCGATGGAACGGCTGGAAGGACGGACGATCCGTCAGCTGATCGAATCCGGACCTCTGCCGATCCCGCGCGTGCTCGACTTCGCGCGTCAGATCGCCGAAGCGCTCGACGCCGCGCACCGCCGCGGCATCATCCATCGCGACATCAAGCCGGCCAACCTGTTCGTCACCTACGGCGATCACGTCAAGGTGCTCGACTTCGGCCTGGCCAAGACGACGACCGCCGAACCACCGACCCACACGGCGGTCCCGGCGGTGACCTCGGCAACGGTGGCCGGCCCGCGCGTGCCGCCCGACCTCACCGCCACCGGCATTGCCGTCGGCACGGCCGCGTACATGTCGCCGGAACAGGCGTACGGCCATCCGCTCGACGCGCGTTCGGACCTGTTCTCGCTCGGCAGCGTGCTCTACGAAATGGTGACCGGCCGGAGGGCCTTCGGCGGTGACGACCTCGCGCTCATCTCGATGCGGATCGTCAACGGGATCCTGCTGCCGCCGCGGTCGATCGATCAAACGATTCCGCCCCAGGTCGAGGCGATCATCCTCAAGCTGATGGCGACCGATCCGGACGCGCGCTATCAGTCGGCGGAAGAACTGCTCGTCGACATCCGCGCCGCGCTCCAGCAGTCGGATCGCGAGAGCGGCGTGGCGTCGGGTCCACGGCCGCTGGCCCTGCGCAGGAGCAGCCGCATCGCGTGGACGATGGGAGCGATCGTCGTGCTGGGCGTGCTCGCGGTGATGGCGAAGTACACGTGGCTGGCGCCGAAACCGGCGTTAACCGACCGCGACACGATCCTGATCGGCGCGTTCGAGAACACGACGGGCGACACCGTCTTCGACGAGACGCTCGTGACCGCGCTGCGGACGTCGCTCGCGCAGTCGCCGTTTCTCGACATCGTGACCGAAGGCCGCGTGCGCGAGATCCTCGTGTCGATGAGCCGGCGGCCCGACGAGAAGCTGACGAAGGACGTCTCGCGCGAAGTCTGTCAGCGTCTCGGCTTGAAGGCGATGATCGAGGGATCGATCGCCGCGCTCGGTACGAACTACGTGCTCCGGCTCGATGCGATCGACTGCAACGCCGGGGACTCGATCGCCCGCGAGCAGGCGGAAGCCTCGAACCAGGCGGAGGTGCTCAAGCAGCTGGGATTACTGACCTCGCGGATGCGGACGACGCTCGGAGAGTCGCTGAAGTCGATCCAGGACTTCGACGTCCCGATCGAGCAGGCGACGACCCCGTCGCTGACGGCGCTCAAGGCGTACGCGCTCGGCCTCGAAGAGCGCCGGCGCGGACGCGAGCTGGAGTCGATTGCGTTCTTCAACCAGGCGATCGAGCTGGATCACGAGTTCGCGTCCGCCTACGCGACGCTGTCGACCGTCTACGGCAGCCTCGGGGAGTGGCACACGAGCGAGGAGTACGCGCGGCTGGCGTACGTGCTTCAGCGGCGGGTCAGTGAACGCGAACGGCTGTTCATTACGTATCAGTACCATGACCGCGTGACCGGCAACCAGGAGAAGGCAGCCAGCACGCTGGAACTCTGGAAGTCGGCCTATCCGCGCGATTCGCGTCCGGTCAACGCGCTCGCGCTGATCCATCACCGCATGGGACGTCACGAACGAGCCGTCGAAGAAGCGCTCGAAGCGCTCCGGCGAACGCCGGACCATCCGTTTCCGATGTCGAACCTCGCGACGGCCTACCGTTCGCTGGGGCGCTATCAGGAGGCGAAGGCGATCGGAGACCAGGCCGTCGAGAAGGGCATCGCGACGGTCCCGACCCGCCGCACGCTCTACCAGCTGGGGATCCTGCTGAACGACGGCTCGGCGGCAAAGCATCTCAACTGGGCGAAGGATCGCTCGCGCGAGTTCGACCTCGTCTCCGCGGAGGCGCAGGTGGCCGCCTACGAGGGACGGCTGCGTGAGGCCGGCGAGTTGTATCGCCGCGCGATCGACATGGCCCTCGCGCGCGGCCTCGAGGGAACCGCGTCGGGATACGCCGCGCAGTTTGCGTGGACGGAAGCGCTCTATCACGGCCCGCGAGAGGCGGCCGCCAGCGTGCGCCGGGCGTTGCATCTGGTCGCCGAAGGTGCGGATGGTCCGGGCACGATCCCGCGCTTCCGCTCGCCGGCCGCGCTCGCGCTGACCGGGTCGGTGGCCGAAGCGTTACCGCTCGTCACCAGCGCCGAACAGCGCTACCCGGAGGCGACGTTCGTGCGGACGATCCTCGGCCCGGTGACCCGCGCGTCCGCCGCCCTGCACGCGAAGAAGCCGGACGAAGCGCTCGTGGCGCTCGGGCCCGCGGCGCAGACCGAGCTGGGCACGATGGCCGGCCTGGTGCCGCCGTATTTACGCGGCCAGGCGTTCGCTCAGAAGGGGGCGTATGCGGACGCCATTCGCGAGTTCCAGAAACTGATCGATCATCGCGGCGTGGACCCGTTTGCGCCGACGATTCCGCTCGCGCACCTCGGGATCGCGCGAGCGCACGCCGCGGCCGGTGACATCTCCGCGAGCCGCCGCGCCTACGAGGCGCTGCTCACCATCTGGAAGGCTGCCGACGCGAACTTCGCTCCGCTGGCCGAAGCGCGCGCCGAGTACGCACGGCTGGTGGGCCCGGCGACGGTCCAGTGAACACGCCGCACGAATCGCAGCCCGTCAGCGATCACCTGCCGTCACGCCGGATCTCGCACTACCAGGTCCTCGAGCGGATCGGGCGGGATGGTCCAACCGAGATCTATCGCGCGCGCGACCTCCGCCTGGAACGCGACGTCGCGCTGAAGCTGCTCCGTCCGGAAGTCATGGACCGCCCCGACGCGGTCGAGCGGTTTCGCCGCGAAGCCCGCATCGCGTCGCTCGTCACGCACCCGCACATCTGTACCGTCCACGATTCGGGCGAGTGGGACGGCCAGCCGTTCCTGGTCTGCGAACTCCTCGAAGGACGCGCACTCGATGACACGGTCGCGGAAGGCGGCCCGCTGCCGGCGGAGCGAGTCATCGATCTCGGGATCCACATCGCCGACGCGCTCCTCGCCGCGCATCGCCGCGGCGTCGTGCACGCCAACCTGAAGCCGTCGAACGTCTTCGTCACGACCGACGGCCACGCCAAGCTGCTCGAACTCGGTGCCGCCGGCGCCGCCGCTCCGGAACCGGCCGTCGCCGCTCCGGCCGACTCGCGGACGACGTCGGTGACCCCGGTGCCGGCGATCCCGCCCGATGCGGCCGGAGAATTCTTTCACCCGTATCTCTCGCCGGAACAGGTCGCCGGTTCACCCGCGGATCAGCGGAGCGACATCTTCGCCGCGGGCGCGCTGCTGTACGAGATGGCGACCGGAACGCCGGCGTTCAAGGGCAACAGCCTGGCGGAGATCACGACCGAGATCCGCACCCGCACGCCCGTCCGTCCGCGCAGCGTTCGTCCCGGCATCCCGAAGGCGCTCGAAGCGATCATCCTGCGCGCGCTGGAGAAGGCGCCCGAACGGCGGTATCAGCGCGCAGGCGAACTCGTCGAAGACCTGCGCCAGGCACGGCGCATGCTGGATAGTGGCGGGTCGCGCTCGCGCCTGGTGTCGTGGCTTCCGGCATCAGGCGGAAGACGCGTGGCGCTTGGCGTGGTGCTGTTGATCACGGCCGCGTCGGCCGGCACATGGGCCTGGATGTCGAGGCGTCCCCCGGTCGTCGAGCGCAGCGCCATCCTCGTCAGCGACATCGTCAATGGCACTGCCGATCCGGACTTCGACGGCACGCTCCGGCAGGCAGTGTCGGTCTATCTCGCGCAGTCGCCGTACCTGGACCTCGTATCCGACGAGCGGATCCGCAGCCAGCTGCAGCTCATGGGACGCGAGGCGGACGAACCGATGACCCACGAGGTCGCCGTCGAGGTCTGCTATCGCCTCGGATTGCAGGCGATGCTCGAAGGCAGCGTGTCCGCGGTTGGGCACGCCACCGCCGTGGCGCTCGTCGCCACCGACTGTCACACCGACGCGACGATCGCCAAGCAGACGATCGAAGTCGATCGCAAGGAGGACGTCCTTCGCGCCGTCGGCCAGCTCACGTCCACGATCCGCACGGCGCTCGGTGAAAGCGGCGCGTCGCTGGCGCGCAACAACACGCCGATCGAGGAGGCGACCACACCGTCACTCGAAGCGCTGAAGGCGTACGCCGAGGCGGTCGCTCGGCGCGCCGCCGGCGCGGAGGTCGCGGCGATCGAACTGCTGGAGCGCGCGATCGCGATCGATCCGCAGTTCGCGCTCGCGCACACGACACTGTCGAGCATCTACGGCGGCTTCGGCGAAACCGGCAAGAGCGAAGCGTACGCGGAACTCGCCTACCAGCATCGTGAACGCGTCAGCGAACGCGAGCGCCTGTTCATCACCTACCAGTACCACGACCGGGTCACGGGCGATCAGCTCAAGGCGCGCGAAGCGCTGGAAGTGTGGAAGCGTACGTACCAGAAGGACTATCGTCCGTCGAACGCGCTGGCGCTGCTGCTCATCCGCCTTGGGGATTACGAGGCGGCGATCGAGGAAGCGCAGGAGGCGATGCGCCGCAATCCAGACCACGCCTTTCCGCGGTCCAACCTCGCGCACGCGCTGCGCGGGGCAGGCCGCTATGCCGAATCGCGCCGCGTTGCCGAAGAGGCGATGTCGAGAGGGCTCGAAACCGTTCCGATGCGCCGGCTGCTCTACCAGATCGGCGAACTGCTCGACGATCCGGCGCTGGCGAAGCAGCAGATCGACTGGTCGGCCAATCACGCGCGCAGCTTCGATATCAGCGGTGCGCGAGGGCAGGTGGCGATCTTCCAGGGCCGCATGGCCGAAGGGCGCCGGTTATTTGAGCAGACGATGAGGATGGCGTCGGAACGCGGGCTGCCGCAGGTCGCGTCGGGATACGCGGCGCAGGCGGCCTTCGCGGAGGTCCTTTACGGATACGGCCGCCAGCCGCTCGAGGACGCGCGAGAAGTGGTGAAGACCGCGACCGCGTTCGAACCGCAGTTGCGCGCGGCGACCGCACTCGCGCTCGGAGGAGAACCGGAGGAAGCCGACGCGGCGGTCCGCCGGCTGCGCGGACTGCGGTCCCAGGACACGCTGCTCCAGAACGCCTACCTCCCCGTCGTCGAAGCGGCAGCGCTGCTGGCGCGCCGTCGTCCCGCGGACGCGATCGAGGAGCTACGCCGCGCCGGCCCGTACGAGAACGGGATCGTCGCCGCGCTGCTGCCGGTGTACGTCCGCGGCGTCGCGCGCCTCGAGGCGAACGAGCCGGAGGAGGCGAAGCGGGAGTTCCAGGCGATCCTCACGCACCGCGGCGCCGATCCGTTCTCGCCGGTCGTGCCGCTGGCGCATCTCGGGCTGGCGCGAGCGCACGCGCGCACCGGCGCGATCGCGGAGAGCCGCGCGGCGTACGAGACGCTGCTCGGGATCTGGAAGGATGCGGATCCGGATCTGCCGATCCTGGCCCGGGTGCGCGAGGAACTCGCGGGGCTGAAGTAGCGCGGTCCGCGGTGCGCGGTGCGCAGTCCGCGGTGCGCGGTGCGGGGGTGCCTGCCCTGAGCGAGCGGAGCGAGTCGAAGGGCGGGGTCCGGGAGCCGGAAGCCGGAAGCCGGAGCCGGGAGCCGGGGAGATTTTAGCTGCGGGTGTAGCGGTCCCGGACCCAGTCCTCCAGGCGCGTCATGGCGACGTTCCACTCGCCTCGTGACGCCGGATCCACTTCCTGCGGCACGGTTGCCATCAGCGCGCCGGCGGCAACCTGCCGTGCGAACACCAGGTTGAACGGCCTGACGAGTCTCGATAGCACCTTCATCACGGCAACCGGCAGGAACTGCTTCCGTGCGGGGCTTCCGTTCACGCGCTCGAACACGGCGGCGACATCGAGCAGGCTGAGGTTCTCGGGGCCGAAGATGTCGATGACGGCGTTGATCGCATCCGGATGGTCCAGCGTCCGCACCGCGACTGCCGCGACATCGTCAATGGCGACGAAGTTGACGCGGTTCGTACCGTCGCCGAAGATCCGCGTGGCGCCGGTCTTCAGGATCGGCTCGCCGATCACCATCGCCCACGTTTCCATGAACGCCGACGGCCGGAGGATGGTGTAGGGTACACCGCTCGAGCGCAGGTAGTCCTCGGTCCGCCGCTTCGCGGCGAAGTAATCGATCCGCAGGTACTCGTCGGGCAGCCACGCTGACGTGAACACGAACTGCCGCACGCCTGCGGCGTGTGCCGCGTCGATCAGGTTCCGGTTGCCCTGAACGTCCACGCGTTCGACCGCGTCGCGCGCCGGGACGATGAAGGCGTTGGCGGTGGTGATGACGTGCGTGACGCCGTCCATCGCGCGATCGATGGACGCCCGGTCGGTGATGTCGCCGATGGCGACGGCCGCGCCGCCCGCGACGAGCGGCTGCACGCGCTCCGCGTCGCGGGTGAGCACGCGAACGGAGCGCCCGGACGAGAGCAGGCGATTCACGATCGCGCTTCCAAGTGTCCCGCTGGCGCCGGCGACGAGGATCATGGGCGGATTGTGACACGCCCCAACTCCCAACTCCCAACTTCCAATTCCCAATTCCCAAATTCCCAAATTCCCAAGGCGATTGTGGTCGAGCACTTTGGCCTTTGGTCCTTGGGAGTTGGGAGTTGGGAGTTGGGAGTTGGGAGTTGGGAGTTGAGGTTCAGCGTCCGCCGGGGATGGAGCGGCGCGCGCGAACGTCGATCCCCTTTCTGAGGACTTTGATGTCGACGTCGCGCAGCGTCGCGTTCTTGCCGACCGGAGGATCGGGGACGCTGATCCGGTAGTAATGGCCGGCCTCGTGAAGGATGCGGTCGACGGCGCCGGTGAAGTCGTTCGTGTTCTTGAAGGCGTAGCCGCCGGTTTCGAACGCGAGGCCGTTCTGACCGGTCTGCCGTGATCCGCCGACGCCCTGCGGATCGATCACGTAGTAGGTCGCGTCAGCGATCGCGAGCGCGCGCAGCATGGCAAACCATTCCTCGCGGAGGTTCATGCCGACCCGCGCCGGCGGCACCGGCGTATCGAGCAGCCAGCTCGATCCGATGGCGACGATCGTCTTGCGCGGTTCGGGGGCTTCGACGAGCCCGCGCGCGAGGGCATCGACACGCGCGATCAGCTGTTGTCCGATCCGATCGAGCGGCATGATGCCGAGCGACTGCCGCCAGTTGTCGATCTGCCGGTTGAGGACCGAGGGATCCGACGTCAGCTCGGTCGTGCGCCCGTCCAGCATCGAGACCGCCATGCGGTCGCCCGGCAGGATCCGGCTCACGAACCGCTTCGCAATCTCGCGTCCCCGCGCGACCATCGTCGGGTCGAGCGTCATGTCGTCGAGGATCAGGACGATGAGGCGTCCCGGCCGCTCCTGCCCTTCCGGGGTGACGACGGTGATGTCCCGGATCGGCGTTCGCAGCCCACCGATCCACACTTCGAAGTCACCGTACTTCAGGTCGGTGACGGGATTGCCGTCGCCGTCAGTGGCCACGACGTCGATCTCCAGCGTCCGGCCGGACTGCGGCTCCTGCGCGTGTGCGTGCCCCAGCGCGAACACCAGCGCCAGCGGGAGCGAGAGGAGAACGGAACG
>DASWVN010000019.1:0-27302 GCA_036401215.1 Vicinamibacterales bacterium
CCATCGTGTCCTCGGACCAGAGCTTCTCGACGACCACGGGCCAGTAGATGATTCCCGGCGCGGGCCGCACGACACCATCGTCGCGCGCGTCGGCAACGACGCCGACGATCGTTCGCCAGGGAGACGTGGGCGTGTTGCGGATCCGGCGGCCGATCGCCTGTGACGGGTCCTTCCAGTACTCGCGCGCGAAGTTCTCCGTGACGACCGCGACCTGCGCCTTCGTGTAACTGTCGTTCCAGTCGAGCACCCGGCCCGCGATGATCGGGTTGCCCATCGTCTCGAAGTAATTCGGTCCGATCCACTTGTATCGACGCAGGTTGGGGATGCGCCCTTCGGGGACCGGGAAGTCCTCGACGAAGATCGGATCGTTGCTGTCGTAGCCGTCCATCGTGATCGACGAGCTGACGCCGACGGAGCGCACGCCGGGCAGCTGCGCAATGCGCTCGCTGATCTGCGCGTGCATGCGCGCGGTCTGGACCGGGTCCTTGACCAGCGACTCGGGGATCGAGATCCGGAGCGTCAGCACTTCTTCGGGCTTCGTGAATCCCGGATCCACCTGGCGCATCGCCTGGAACGTGCGGATCATCAGGCCCGACGCAACCAGCAGCACGACCGCGAGCGCGATCTCGGCGACGACGAGCGTGTTGCGTGCGCGATGGCGAGAGCGTCCGTCGCTCGATAGCCGTCCGCCTTCTTTCAGCGCGCTGGCGAGCTGCGGCCTGGCGAATCGCAGCACGGGGATCAACCCGAAGAAGAGCCCGGCGAGCAGCGAGATCACCGCCGTGAAGAGCAGGACGGCCGGATCGATCGTGATATCCGCCAGCCGCGGCAGACCGGCGGGCGCGACGCTGGCGAGCATCTGGATCCCCACATACGCGAGCCCGAGGCCGAGCAGGCCTCCAAGGGCCGCGAGCGTGAGGCTTTCCGATAACAGTTCCCACGTGATGCGACCCCAGCTGGCACCGAGCGCGGCGTGGATCGCCAGCTCCTGCTGCCGGCCTTCGGCGCGCACCAGGAACAGGTTGGCGACGTTGGCGCACGCAATCAGCAGCACGAGCCCCACGGTCCCGAGCAGGATCCACAAGGTCGTGCCGATGTCGCCGATCACATCTTCCGTGAGCGGCCGCACCCGCGGACCGAGCTTCGCATCGTCGAACATCTGCCGCGAGAACCCGGGCGGCAGCTTGAAGCGCTCGACCGTCATCGGCAGCATCCGGGCGACGTCGGCGTTGGCCCCCTCGATCGTCGCGCCCGGCTTCAGCCGCGCGATCCCCTGATAGCTGAAGTTGCCGACCCAGATCTCGGCCCTGTTGAACCGGAACGGCATCAGGATCTGCGGATTGCGATCGAGGAAGCGGAAGCTCGCCGGCAGGACGCCGATGATCTCGTAGGGCTTGCCCTCCACCGTCAGCGTGCGTCCGACGATGTTGGGGTCGCTCCCGAACTTGCGCTGCCAGTAGGCGTTGGTGAGCATCAGCCGGTCGGGAGCGCCGGGGGAGTCGTCCTGGAGGGTGAATCCACGGCCGAGGGCCGGGTTGACGCGCAGGATGCCGAGCAGGCCGTCCGTGACCAGCAGGGCCTGCACCCGCTCAGGTTCGCCCGTGCCCGTGACCGAGACCGACGTGTTGTCCCACAGGGCGAAGTCCTCGAACGTCTGTGATTCTTCGCGGTAGACGAAGTAGTTCGACGGCCCCTGGTTGAGCAACTCGATGTTCAGCCCGGGCGCGGTGTGCCACACGCCGACGAGCCGGTCCGGCTCGTGATACGGCAGGGGCTTCAGCAGCACCCCGTTCACGACGCTGAAGATCGCCGCGTTTGCCCCGATCCCGACCCCGAGCGTCAGGATCGCGATAGTCGAAAAGACCGGCGTCCGTGCGAGCCGGCGGAGGATCCGGCTGAACCGAGTGGTTGAAACGGCCATGACACGTGCTTAGACGGCTTCGGTTCTGGTGCGGTTCGCCCCCTGACGCACCCCCGACGCCCGCCTTCGCGCCTCGCGCTTCGGCGAGGCAGGCTGTGAGCACCCTGAAGCACCCCGAAGCACCCTGACGCACCCAGGCGCACCCCGAATCACCCTGAAGCACCCCGACGCCCGCCTTCGCGCTTCGCGCTTCGGCGAGGCAGGCTGTGAGCACCCCGACGCACCCTTGAAGCACCCCGAAGCACCCTGAAGCACCCCGACGCACCCTGAAGCACCCCGAAGCACCCCGACGCACCCTGACGCACCCTTACTGCTATCCTGTCGCGGATGTCTCGCACCGCCTGTCTCAGCCTGGTTCTGCTGGTTGTTGCGGCCGCCTGTGCTCCGAAACGATCCCCGGTCATGACGCCGAGCGCCCCACCGGACCCCCGCCTGGCCCTCGTGCCCCGCCCCGTGAGCCTGGACCTGCGGGACGGCGAGTTCACGTTCACCCCCGAAACCGTCATACACACAGAATCGGAAGACTACGCGTTCAGCGCCCGGTTCCTGGCGGCGCACATCGGACTCGCGGTTGGGCCGCAGCCGTTGAAGGTGGAGATCGGCGGGGAGGCTCCTGCCGGTTCCATCTCATTTCGCAAGCCGTACGGGATCTCGGACACGATCGGCACCGGCGAAGGCTATGGGATCGAGATCACGCGGGAAGGAATCATCATTCGCTCCGATTCCCCGGCCGGAGCCTTCTACGCGACGCAGACCCTGCGACAACTCTTGCCCCCCGCATGGGAACACGAAGCGCTCCGTCCCCCCGGCAAAGGTGCGAAGCCCACGGTCTTGCGTGCCATGACCATCCGAGACGCTGCGCGTTTCGCGTGGCGCGGCGCGATGCTCGACGTCGCCCGTCACTTTCTGTCGGTCGACGAGGTGAAGCGCTACATCGACCTGATGGCGCTGCACAAGCTCAATCGCCTGCACCTTCACCTCGCCGACGATCAAGGCTGGCGGATCGAGATCAAGTCCTGGCCGAATCTCACGACCTACGGCGGCAGCACCGAGGTGGACGGCGGTCCCGGCGGCTTCTACACGCAGGAGCAGTATCGCGATCTCGTGCAGTACGCGGCGGACCGGTTCATCACGATCGTGCCCGAGATCGACATGCCCGGACACACGAACGCGGCGCTCGCGTCGTATGCCGAACTGAATTGCGACGACAAGGCGCCGCCGCTCTACACCGGGACCCAGGTTGGCTTCAGCACGCTCTGTGTGGACAAGGAAGTGACCTACAAGTTCGTCGACGACGTGGTGCGCGAGATTTCGGCGCTCACGCCCGGACCCTATTTCCACATGGGCGGCGACGAGGTCCAGAAGCTGACGCCCGAACAGTACCGCGGGTTCGTCGAGCGCGTTCAGGGGATCGTCACATCTCATGGCAAGGAGATGATCGGCTGGGACGACATCGCGCCCGCGAACCTGCAGCCGACGACGATCGTGCAGCACTGGCGGCCGAAGGCGTCGCTGGCCGCTGCGGTCGCGCAAGGGGCCAAGGTGATCATGTCGGTGGCCGACCGCGCGTACATCGACATGAAGTACCACGACGCGACGCCGATCGGTTTGCGCTGGGCCGCCATCATCCCCGTGCAGCGGTCCTACGACTGGGATCCCGCAACGGTGGCCGCCGGTGTGCCGGAATCGGCGCTGCTCGGTGTCGAGGCGCCGCTCTGGGCCGAGACGCTCGCCAACATCCGGGACGTCGAGTTCATGGCCTTCCCGCGTCTGGCCGCGATCGCCGAGATTGGCTGGACGCGCCAGGAGGATCGCGACTGGGGGGAGTTTCGCGAACGGCTCGGCGCGCAGGGATCGCGGTGGGTCGCGCTCGGGATCAACTTCTATCGCGCGCCCGAGATTACCTGGCGGTAGGCGCGCGGCCCGCAGTGCGCGGTCCGCGGTCCGCGGTCCGCGGTGCTGAGTGCTGGGGTGCTGGGTGCTGGTGCTCGAGGGTGCTGGGTGCTGGTGCGGTGCTTGGTGCTGGTGCGTAGGGTGCGGCTTTAGCCGCGCCGCCTCTGGAGATCCTTGGAAAGACTCCCACCGATCTACGTCGCCGAGCTGATTCGACCGCTGCTGGCGGAACTGATCACGCTGCTGCGATCGCTGAACGCCGACGACTGGGACCGCCCCACCGTCGCGGGCGCCTGGCGGGTGCGCGACGTTGCGGCGCACGTGCTGGATACGACGCTCCGCAAGGTGGCGGCGTATCGGGACGGCCATCTTCTGGCGCCCGACGCGCCGATTACGAGCGACGCCGATCTGGCGCACTTCGTCAACGGGCTCAATGCTGTCGGCGTGTCCTACAGCGCGCGCTTGAGCGCTCGAGAGATAACGGATCTTCTCGAGATCGCTGCCGGCTGGGCCGCGGATCTCGTCGAGGGCCTCGATCCGCACGCACGTGCGCTGTGGGCGGTGAGTTGGGCCGGTGAAACCGGGTCCGAGAACTGGATGGACACCGGCCGCGACTATACCGAGTGGTGGCACCACCAGGCGCAGATTCGCGATGCCGTGGGAGCGCCCCGCCTGCTGGAGCCGCGGTGGTTTCTGCCGCTGATGGAGATCTCGGTTCGCGTGCTGCCGCGCGTGTACGCGCCCGTCGATGCGCCGCCACAGACCGCCGTGACACTTGCCGTCGAAGGTGAGACCAACGCAGAGTGGTCGGTCGTCAAAGGCGACACGGCCTGGCAGGTGTTCAGCGGCGCACCGGCGAACCCGGACGCGAGGATCCGCATCGACGCCGACGACGCCTGGCGGCTGTTCTACAACGCTCTGTCAAAGGAACAGGCGGAATCGCGCGCGAAGATCGAAGGTGATCCGCGCATCGCAGCGCCGTTGATTCGTGCAAGGGCGGTGATTCTCTGACGGGCGGACCGCGGTTCGCGGTCCGCGGTGCTGGGTGCTGGGTGCTGGGTGCTGGGTGCGGCGTGCGGCGTGCGGCGTGCGGCGTGCGGCGTGCGACGTGCGGCGTGCGACGTGCGGGTGCTGCGTGCGGAGCCGCACCCCCGGACCCGGACTCCGGACTCCGGACCGCGGCCCGCGGACCCCGGACCCCGCACTCCGGACCCCGGACCCCGCACTCCGGACCGCGGACCGCGGACCGCGGACCGCGGACTGCGGTCCGCGCGCTAGCGCCTTCCCGGTCCGTAGAGCACGCGTCCAGGCCGTGCCGCCGTCATCGCGCCGTTCTCGAACACCACCTCGCCATTGACGATCACGTGCGAGAACCCCTCCGCGTACGAATGCGGCTGCTGGAACGTCGCGGTATCGCGGACCGTCGCAGGGTCGAAGATGACGAGGTCGGCCTTCATCCCCGGCCGCAGGAGGCCGCGGTCCGCGATGCGCAGACGCGCGGCGGGGAAGGACGACATCTTCCGCACCGCTTCCTCCAGCGTCAGCGTCTTCTTCTCGCGAACGTACATCCCCAGCACGCGCGCGAACGTGCCGTAGCTTCGCGGGTGCGGATTCGCCCGGCCGAACGTCGGCACCTCGCCGTCGGACCCGATCATGGTCGTGGGATGCGCGAGGATCCGCTCGACGTCCTCATCGCTCATCGCGTGGAAGATCCCTTGACAGCCGCCCTGCTCGACCAGCCACAGCGTGGCTTCGGCCGCGTGCTCGATCGTCGGCTCGAGCCCGCGCTGCCGGGTGAGATCGGCGAGCGTCTTGCCGTTGAGCGAGGTGTCGAAGCCGCAGTTGGCAAACTGCACGTTCTTCGGATCCCCCCCGCCGCGCGCATCGCGGATCGCGACGACCGTGTCGGCGAGCACCTTCGCCCGCGTGTCGGGATCCTTCAGCCGGGCCTCCACCTGCTGCCGTCCGCCTTCGAGCGCCCACGCCGGCAGCAGCGCCGACTGAACGCTCGTGCTCGACGCGGTGTAGGGGTATTGATCGCTGGTGACGTCCACGCCGCGGGCGCGGGCCTCCTCGACCAGCCGCAGCGTATCGACCGACCGTCCCCAGTTGGCCTTCCCGATCACCTTGTGGTGCGTGATCTGGGTCGGCAGTCCCCCGCCTTCGCCGATCGCGATCGTTTCGCGGACGCTGTCGAGCAGCCGGATCGATTCCTCACGCTGATGCGACTTGTGCATCCCGCCGAAGCGGGCCGCGGCCTTCGCCAATTCGATGACTTCCTCGGTGGGCGTGAAGGATCCGGGGACGTAGAAGAGGCCGGTGCTCAGGCCGAACGCTCCGTCTCGCATGCCCTGCTCGACGAGCGCCTGCATCTTCAGGATCTCGTCGGGCGTCGCCTTGCGATCGACGTTCCCGATCACCTCGGAACGCACCGACCCCTGCCCGATGAAGCTGCCGATGTTGACCGACTTCTGGAGCGCCTCCAGCTTCGCCAGAAAGGGCGCGAGCGGCACCGCCGAACTTCCATCCGGTCCTTCGAGCACCGTCGTCACGCCCTGCCGCACGTAGTTGTCGGCCGTCGGGACCTGGAAGATCCCGCGCCGCGCGTGCGTGTGGATGTCGATGAAGCCCGGCGCGACGACCCGACCCGCGGCATCGATTACGCGGGCGCCGGCGGGCTCGATCGTTGGCGCGATCCGCACGAGGGTGTCGCCGCGCACCGCAAGCTCGCCGCGATACCACGGCGCGCCGGTCCCGTCCACGATCCGGGCATTGCGGATGACGAGATCGTAGGCGGGTGGCTGGGCAGAAAGACTGGACGCGAGCGCGAGGCCCGCGAAGAAGATGAGAAGACGACGCATGGAGCGTGATTAAATCACAGGGAACCCACGGACCTGAGAACCACCGGACCTGCGGACCTACGGACCCGAGAGGATACCCATTGCCGTTCAGCGGATTGAAACTGCACCCGAACCTTCAGAAGAGCCTCCGGGAACTCGGGTTCACCCGGCCGACGCCCGTCCAGGCGGACGCGATCCCGCCCGCGCTCGCGGGACGCGACGTGCTGGCGTGCGCGCAGACGGGCAGCGGCAAGACCGCCGCGTTCCTGTTGCCGATCCTCAACAACCTGATGGACAAGCCGCGCGGCCGCACCCGCGCGCTGGTGCTCGCGCCGACCCGGGAGCTTGCGGCACAGATCCTCGAGGAGTTCAACGCGCTCGCCGTCCACACGCCGCTCACTGGCGCCGCGGTGTATGGCGGCGTGTCGATGGGGCCGCAGGAGCACGCGTTCCGGGCCGGCGTGGACGTGATGATCGCGACGCCCGGGCGCCTGCTCGATCACCTGCGCGCGCCATACGCGAAGCTCACGCATCTCGAGTACCTCGTCCTCGACGAGGCGGACCGCATGCTCGACATGGGGTTCCTCCCTGACATCAGGCGGGTCCTCCGTCACGTGCCGCAGAAGCGCCAGACGTTGTTCTTCAGCGCCACGATGCCGCCCGAGATCCTGAAGCTGACCGACGAGATGCTCAGGAACCCGGAAACGATCCAGAAGACGCGACAGGCGGCCCCCGCGTCCGGCATCACGCAGGCGGTCTATCCCGTATCCCAGGATGCAAAGCGCGCGCTCCTGCTGCATCTGCTCACGCGCGGCCAGATCGAGCAGGCGCTGGTGTTCGTGCGGACCAAGCATCGGGCCAATCGGCTCTCCGAATTCCTGGTGCAGAACGGGATCAGGGCCGAGCGCATCCACGGCAATCGCTCGCAGGGGCAGCGGACGGCGGCGCTCGCGGGGTTCAAGTCGGGGCGCTACCCGGTGCTCGTCGCGACCGACATCGCCGCCCGCGGCATCGACGTCGAAGAACTCGGCCACGTCGTGAACTTCGACGTGCCGCAGGCGCCGGAGGATTACATCCACCGCGTCGGCCGCACCGGGCGCGCCGAAGCGACGGGCGACGCGTTCACGTTCGTCGCGCCCGACGAAGAACAGGACCTGCGCGACATCGAGAAGGCGATCGGACGACGGCTGCCGCGGGTGACGGTTCCGGACTTCGACTACAGCGCCAGGGCCGAGGGGCAGCTCGAGGTCCCGCGCGCACAGCGGATCGCCGAGATCCGTGCGCGCAAGCGCGAAGAACGTCAGCGTGCCGAGGCGAACGCCGCGCGCCGCGCCGCCGCACTGCGCAACCGCGGGCGCACCCCGTCCTCTCCAGCGGCGCCTGCCGCAGAGCCACCCCGGCCGCCGCGTCCACGTCCACGGCGCCACAGCCGCTCCCGCTTCCGCTCGAGGTGAGGCAGGGGTCAGACTGGGGGTCAGACTGGGGTCAGACTGGGGTCAGACTGGGGTCAGACTCGAGTCAGACTCGAGTCAGACTCGAGTCTGACTGGGCTCAGACTGGGCTCAGACTGGAGTCAGACCCAGACCGGGGTCAGACGGGGGGCAGACGGTCAGACCGGGGTCAGACTCGAGTCTGACCCCAGTCTGAGTTGAGTCTGACCCCAGTCTGACCCCGGGGCGGGCCTGGCCGCTGCGCTTGACGTCGTGCCGCTTGCATCTTTTTTCTGCTCACGGAGGTGCAATCGATGGCCAATCAAGATAAGCAGGACCGTAACCGGAACCAGCAGAGCGGCCGTGGCGACGAGCTCGGCAGCGAGCGGAACCGGGAGACGATGCACGACGAAGAGGAAGGGAGCGAGCGGAATCGCGAGTCCGAGAACACGCGCAACCGCGGCAGCGAGAGCGGCCGCAGCCGCATCACCGACGCGAGCCGCTTGCCGGAATAGGCAGGTCAGCAGGGCGCCCTACCCCGTGTAGCGGCGCCCTACACCCCGGACCCCGGACCGCGCACCGCGGACCCCGGACCGCGCACCGCGGACTGCGGATTACTCGTAGCGCAACGCGGTCATCGGATCCACCTTCGAGGCGCGATGCGCCGGGATCAACCCTGCGGCGAGCGCAACGACCGCGAGCGTCAGCACCGCCGCGGCAAACACCACCGGATCCCGCCCCTCCATCTCGAACAGGATCGTCTCGGCCAGACTTGCCAGCCACAGCGCACCCAGCACGCCCAGGACGCCTCCGACGATCGTCATCAACCCGACCTGGCGGAGGATCATCACGCGCACCCGCGCCGGGGCCGCCCCGAGCGCCATCCGCAACCCGATCTCGCGCGTGCGCTGCGAGACCGTGTAGGCCAGCACGCCGTAGAGTCCGATCGCGGCGAGCAACGTCGCCAGGACGGCAAACGACGTGGACATGATGCCGATGAACCGGTCCATGAAGACGTTCTGCTGCACCTGCCGCTCGAGGGTGCGCAGTTCCTCGACCGGCAGGTTGGGATCCAGCTCGCGCATCACGCCCGACACCTGCGCCATCAGCGACTGCGGGTCCGCCGCCGTCTTCACGTAGAACGTGATGCCGGGGATACGCGTGGTCTGCTTGTAGGGCCTGAAGAATAACGGGGGAACCGCGGCCTTCACTTCCGAGTACTTGGCGTCCTTCACGACGCCGATGATCTGCGTGTCCAGTTTGTCGCCGCCTTCGCTCATCATCTTGCCGACGACGTCGGTCCCGAGATTGAACTTCTTCACGAAGGTTTCGTTGACGACCGCCACCTTCGCGGCGTTCATGCTGTCGCTCGCGGTGAACTCCCGCCCGGCGAGCAGCGGGATGCCCAGCGTCTTGAAGTACTCAGGCCCGACCATGTTGAAGCGCGAGTTGGAGTCGATGTCCGGGCCGCTCTGGAATCCCTGGACCGACACATTGGTGCCCCAGTTGCTTCCGCCGACGACCGGGACGACACCCGCGGTGACGCCGGTCACACCCGGCAGCCGTCCGAACGCCTCTTCCACTCGTGTGAACAGCTGCTGCGAGCGCTCCAGCGAATAGCCATTGAGTTCGGGTGAGATCGAGAACATCACGACGTTCTCGGGGTTCAGTCCGAGGTCGACGCGGCTCACGTTCGCCAAACTTTTCACGAACAGGCCGGCGGCGATCAGCAGCGTCATCGAGATCGCGATCTGGAAGACCGCGAGGGACGTACGGAAGCGTGCCGCGCCCTTCGCTCCGGACGGCTGTCCCGACTGCCCCTTCAGCGTCGTCAGCAGGTCCGGGCGCGTGCTGTGCAGGGCGGGGAAGAGGCCAAACAGCAAGCCCGTCCCGATCGTCAGGGCGGCGGCAAACATCAGGACGGTGGAATCGAGTTCGATCCTGAAGGTGGCGCTTGCCTGTTCGGGCAGGATGGACGCGATCAGGTGCAGCGTCCACTTGGCAAACAGCAGTCCCGCGACGCCGCCGAGCACGGCGAGGACGAGCGATTCGGCCAGCAGCTGGCGGACCAGCTGCAAACGACTGGCGCCGATCGACAGGCGCACGGCCATCTCGCCGCTGCGTTTGGCGGCGCGGGCGAGCAGGAGGTTGGCGATGTTCGCGCAGGCGATGATCAGGACCAGCGCCGTCACGCCGAGCAGCATCTTGAGCGGCGCGCTCACGTCGCTCCTGACCGAACTCTGCCCCTGGTCTCCCGGGAGCAGGAGCAGCTGCCGGTTCCGGAATTCCTGGAGCCGCTGGTCGCTGAAGCCGCGCTGCAGCGGGGCCTCGACGTCGTTGACGATGCCGCGGTAGATCCCCGACATCGCGAGCTGCGCCTGCTCGCGCGTCACACCGGGACGCAGCCGTGCGAACAGGTACGCCCAGTACGCGCGCCGGTTGTGGAACATCCCCTCGGACCCGCGCTGCATCTGGCCGCGGAGCGTGATCGGCACGAACACGTCCGGCTGCGCGCCGAGGGTCGTCCCCTGAAAGCGCGGCGGGGCGACGCCGATGATCGTGAGCGTCTGCCCGTTGACGATCATCGTCTGGTTGATGACGTCGCGGCGCTGGCCGAAGCGGCTCGTCCAGTAATCATGGCTGAGCACGACGACCGCCGATTCGCCGACCTTCTGGTCGTCCTGCGGCGTGATCAGGCGGCCGATCGCGGGCTGGACGCCGAGCACGGGGAAGTAGCTCCCCGACACCAGCATGCCCTCGCCGCTGATCGTTTGCCCTTCGAACGCCAGGTTCGCGCCGAACAGGACGTGGGCGGCGATGTCGGTGAACACTGTGTGCATCTTCTGCAGATCGCGGAACATCGGATAGCTGAAGACGTCGTCGCAACTGCCTGCCTGATTGCAGGAGGTGGACCCCTGTTTGGGACCTGGCGACGAGAAGTAGACCAGCTGGTCCGGCGCCTGGACCGGCAGCTGCGAGAGCAGCAGCTGGTTGAAGATCGAGAAGATCGCTGCGTTGGCGCCGATCCCGAGAGCCAGCGAGAAGATCGCGACGATCGTCACGAATGGGGACCGGAACAGAGTGCGCAGCGCGAACTTGAGGGTTTTCATGGCTATCGGGATGAGACGGAAGTCGAGTTCGAGAGGTTTACCGGCGGCCCGTTACATAAAGCATCTTCGCACGCGTCAACTCGTTTCCGGGTTCGCGATCGAGCGCCGCGAGGAAGGCTGTCTTCAACCGGCGCTGTTGCTCTTCGGGGAGGCGTCGCACGTCGCCATACGCGGCTGAGCCGAAATTCGATTCCCACGCCATCCGGATGTCGGCAGGGGAGAACTCCACGGTCTCGGTCACGATCGTGTCCACCGAGAAAGCCGCATCCGCCAGGGCGGCCCTGCAGGCCTCGGCCGAGCCGAGCGGCGCAACCGGATCCTCCAGCGCCACGCCGAACGACGCGGCGCATTCCCGGAAGATTGCTGCGGGCCTGGGCGATCCCGCACGCATGTTCGAAAACGCCACGATCCCACCCGGCACGAGCAAGCGGCGCCACTCACGGAGGGCCCGGCGGACAGGCATGTAGAGCAGCCCGGTTGCGCAGATCACGGCGTCGAACGATCCGTCGGAGAATGGCCGCAGGTGCGACGCGTCCGCCTGGAGGAGTTCGATATTCGTCAGGCCGGACGCTTTCACGGCCGCTGCAGCTTCGCGCAGCATGCCGGTGGAGATGTCAACCCCGATCACCCGTCCGTTGCTGCCGACCGCCCGGGCGGCCGCGATGGCGGCAAACCCGGTCCCTGTTCCGGCATCGAGGACGCGGTCACCCGCGCGCAGCGGCGTCAGGGCCACGAGCCGCTCTGCGGAGCGGCGGTGCCACTCGTTCCGCGCGTACGTCGGCGCGCGGCGATCGAAGGATGCGGCGACGTCTGAGCTATCCGGCTGCATCGCGCGCGCTCATCATCGCACGCGCAGGTCCCAGAGCCTTTGATTTCCTGCGAACCCCGGACCCCCGGATCCCGGACCGCGGACCGCGCACCGCGGACCGCGGACTACCACACCAGCGCCGCACCCAGCGCCGCCGCCATCAACCCGAGCGCGCCGCAGGCCGTCAGCCTGAACCCGCCGCTGCCCAGCACCGCGGCAAGCGCGAACTTCACCGCCGTATTCGACAGCACGCCGATCGCGATCGCCCGCGCGGCCACGTCGACCGAAATCGTCTGCGCCACGTCCCGCGTCATCGACAGCGTCAGTGCGTCCACGTCGGTCAGCCCCAGCACCGCCGCGGACGTGAAGATGCCGGAGGCGCCCCATCGCCCGCGCACCACGTGCACCGCCATGAGAACGACCTGGAACAGCACCGCCATCTGCAGCGCCGCCCCCAGTTGCAGCGGGTTGGCCTGCTCCACGTCCGGAGCGGCGCTCGCGCTCGCCCGCCGCGCGCCGAGCGCCGCGATCAGCGCGGCGACGATCGCCGGCGGAACGAGATACAGCGCCAGCGACGGCACCACCGCGGCGTTGAGGATGGCCGTGACGACGAGGACGCGCGGGTAGAGCATCGCGTTGGCGCCGACGGTCCCGATCGCCAGCGGCCGTGCCAGTCGAGGGTTTTCACGGCTCATTCGGGCGAACGTGAACGTCACGTTCGTGGACGACATCAGTCCGCCGAGCACCCCTGTGGCCAGGTATCCGTGCCCGGGGCCCACGATCCGCCGCGCGAGATAACCGGCGAAGCTCAGTCCCGAGAAGAACAGCACGATGGCCCACAGCGTGCGTGGACGGATCCCGCCGAACGGTCCATAGGGACCTTCCGGCAGCAAGGGCAGGATCACTAGCGCCATCACCGCGAACCGCACTCCGGAGCGCAGCGCCACGTCGTCGATACGCTTGACCGCGGCGTGCAGGCGGGACTTCTCGATGAGGAGCAGCGCGGCGATGGCGATGATGCCGCTGGCGACGCGGATGTAGCCCACGCCGGCGAGCACTCCGGCCGCGAGCACGACGAGCGCGACCACCTCGGTTGTCGCATCGATGTCGTGGCGGCTGCCGGCGACGTAGGCGATCGCGACGATCGCCACCGCACCGGAGAAGAGGATGGCTGCGGGCACCGTGACGCCCGACGTCCACAGCACCCCGCACAGCCCGCCGATGGCGCCGAGCATGGTGAAGGTGCGGATCCCTCCGAACCGGGCGGCGGGGCCTTCGGCGTGTCCCGACCACTGGCGTTCGAGGCCCACGGCGGCGCCGCCGAGCGTCGCGATGAGGAGCCCCAGCAACTCAACCCCGGTCATGCAATAGAATCCAGAACATCCATGCGACGCTTACTTTCACTGACCATCGTTCCTCTTTTGTGCTCCCTCGCGCTTGCGGCCCCGCAGGCGCCTGCACCTGCTGCTGAATACGGTCCGCCGAACGGCACGCTCGTCATCGTCGGCGGAGGAAGTACGGATGGCACTGGGATCATCGAGAAGTTTATCGAGCTTGCCGGCGGCCCCGACAAGAAGTTCATCATCGTCCCGACCGCCGGCGGGAACCGGAATCGCCAGGGTGAGGTGAACACCTACAGCGAAGAAAACGTCGTGCGCTCGTGGGTCAACCGGGGACTCACGAACGTGAAGATGCTGCACACGCACGATCCGAAGGTGGCCGACACCGAGGCGTTCGTGAAGGACCTGCGCGAGGCCGATGCCGTCTGGTTCAACGGCGGCCGCCAGTGGAACATCGTCGATTCGTACGCGAACACGCTCACCTATCGCGAGTTCCACAAGGTGCTGGAACGCGGCGGGGTGATCGGCGGGAGTTCCGCCGGCGCGACGATCCAGGGAGAGTATCTCGTCCGCGGCGATACGTCGGGTCCGAACGTGGTGATGACCGATGAACCGAATCACCAGCGCGGCTTCGAGTTCCTCCGCAAGACAGCCATCGACCAGCACATCAACGCGCGCAATCGCTGGGACGACCTGATCCCCGTGATCGAGAAGTTTCCGAACCTGCTCGGGATCGGCCTCTCCGAAGGGACCGCGATCATCGTGAAAGCCGATACCTTCGAGGTCATGGGGAAGTGGAAGGTGTCGGTCCACGACAACACCCGTCCGCATCAACCGTGGGAGAAGCCGTACTTCGTCCTCTCGCCGGGGGACGTGTACGACATGAACGCGCGGAAGGTGGTGAAATACGGCGACGGCGTCACTCGCCGGCGAAGCGAAACGCAGAACTCCGGACGTCGAACGCCGAACCCGTAGTTCGCCGTTCATAGTTCGGCGTTCATAGTTCGGAATTTCCCATGCCCCATCCCGATCCCGCCGTCACGTACGGCAGTTACCTGAAGGTCGACGAACTGCTCGGCCTTCAGCAGCCACGCTCCGACGAGCACGACGAGATGCTCTTCATCGTCATTCACCAGGTCTACGAGCTGTGGTTCAAGGAACTGCTCCACGAGCTGGACCGGGTGATGGACCTGCTGCGGCAGGACATGGGCGACCGGGCGCAGCACACGCTGAAGCGGATCCTCACGATCCTCAAGGTGCTCGTCGCGCAGGTGGACATCCTCGAGACGATGACGCCGCTGGAGTTCCTGACGTTCAGGAACAGGCTTGCCGCCGCGAGCGGGTTCCAGTCGGACCAGTTCCGGCAGTTCGAATTCGTGCTCGGCGGCAAGTCACGCGCCGCGATCGATCGGTTCGGCGAGGGAACCCGCGCCCGCGCGGCCCTGGAACGGCGCTGGACCGAGCCAACGCTGTGGGACGCGTTCCTGCGTTACCTGCGGCGCGAAGGCTACGACGTCCCGCAGGAGCAGCTTGCGCGGGACCTGACGCTGCCGATCGAGCCGTCCGCGCGCGTCCAGGAGATCCTCATCGAGGTGTACCGGAACGATCCGCGCAACGGTGAGCTGTGCGAGCGGCTGGTGGATCTCGACGAGGGCGTGCAGGAGTGGCGCTACCGGCACGTGAAGATGGTCGAGCGGACGATCGGCCGTAAGCCGGGCACGGGCGGTTCCTCCGGGGCAGCGTACCTGGCGACGACGGTAGGCAAGCCGGCGTTTCCGGATCTGTGGGAGATCCGCGCGAGTCTGTGAATCCGCGGTCCGCGGTGCGCGGTGCGCGGTGCGCGGTGCGGGGGGGGCCGCGGTGCGCGGTGCGGGGTGCCTGCCCTGAGCGAGGGGAGCGAGTCGATGGGCCTGCCCTGAGCGAGGGGAGCGAGTCGATGGGCGCGGGTCCGGGGTCGGGGGGCCGGGGTGCGGACTTCACGGCTCGAACTGGCTTCCCCCAGGCGGCTCACCCCCGAGCACCGAGCACCGAGCACCAGCACTCCAGCACTCCTGCACCCAGCACCGAGCACCCAGCACCAGCACGGCGCGCGAAGCGCGCGTGCTCACGTGGCGCGCAGACGCCGCGCTGCGTATGCCACGACGACACTCATGAGCACGAGTTCGCCGCTGTCCTCGACGGCCGCTGCTGCGGTCCGCCAGAATCCCTCCCTTGGCGTCAGCGCGTGGATGAGGTCCAATCCGACGCCAAACAGCGCCAGATAGAACAACAGTCGGAGCAACTGCATCGACTCCCGCCTGGTCCTCGCGTCGCTGAGCCAGTGGAGGATGGCGGCAACGGTGATGAACGCTCCGCCCAGGCCGGCCAGATAAAGTCCTTCCCCCACGTCCTGGGGACGAAGCGGGAGCGTTGAGGGGAGTGGAAGGCGAGCCGCCAGCCTGGCCCCCATGCGTTCGTGCACCATGAACATGTCGTCGACCACCAGGTACGCGAAGAGAGACGACCATGCCGCGAACAGGACGGCCCGGCGTGAGATGGCGAGCACCAGCAGGAGGACGGCGGCCCAGTAGAACTTGAGGTACTGATACGTTTCGGCGAACCCCCGTTCGGTCGTCACCGAGAACATGGGATCGCGAAAGTACGGCGTCCATAGCTTCAGCAGGTGCATCCCGATGAAGAGGATGTCGCCAGCCAGCAACAGGAGCAGCAGCGTGTCCGTCCTGAGGATTGTGACGGCCGGCCCTCGCGACTGCCCGGTCGAGGTCGTGGCCGCCTGAAGAGTCTGCAACATAGTCGAGTCACCCGGCGCGTGCGGGCACCGCCATGCAATCGGCTTACCGCCTGAACGGGGCGGTCCGCGCGCCGATATAATCAGGCACGTGATTCAGACGAAGCTGCTCGCCAACATCCTGGAGGCCATCGGCGATACGCCCATGGTCCGGATCAACCGGATCACCAGTGACGTCAAGGCCGACGTGTACGCCAAGATCGAGACGTTCAATCCCGGGAACTCGATCAAGGACCGCATGGCCCTCAAGATGATCGAGGATGCCGAGAAGGCCGGGCTGCTGAAACCGGGCGGGACGATCATCGAAGGGACCTCGGGCAACACCGGCATGGGGCTCGCGATCGCCGCGGTCGTGAAGGGCTACAAGTGCATCTTCACGACGACCGACAAGCAGTCGAAGGAGAAGATCGACGCCCTCAAGGCCTTCGGCGCGGAAGTGATCGTCTGCCCGACGAACGTCGACCCCGAGGATCCGCGGTCGTATTATTCCGTCTCGTCGCGCCTGGAGAAGGAGGTGCCGAACTCCTGGAAGGCGAACCAGTACGACAATCTCTCCAACCTCCAGGCGCACTACGAACAAACCGGCCCCGAAATCTGGGATCAGACCGGCGGCAAGGTGGACCACCTCGTCGTCGGCGTCGGCACCGGCGGGACGATCAGCGGCGTGGGCCGCTATCTGAAAGAGAAGAACCCGAACGTCAAGGTCTGGGGCATCGACACCTACGGCTCCGTGTTCAAGAAGTACAAGGAGACCGGGATCTTCGACAAGAACGAGATCTATCCCTACATCACCGAGGGGATCGGTGAGGACTTCCTGCCGAAGAACGTCGACTTCGACGTGATCGACCATTTCGAGAAGGTCACCGACAAGGACGCCGCGCTCATGACCCGCCGCATCGCACGCGAGGAGGGGATCTTCGCCGGCAACTCCGCCGGATCCGCCATGGCCGGCGTCCTGCAGCTCAAGGACAACTTCAAGGCGGGCGAACTCGTCGTCGTCATCTTCCACGACCACGGGTCCCGATACCTCGGCAAGATGTTCAACGACGAGTGGATGCGCGAGAAGGGGTTCCTGGAGAAGTCCGGGATGACGGCCCGCGATCTCGTGGCCTCGGGAGTGTCCGGCGAACTGTTCGCGGTCGAGGCGTCCCGTCCGGTCGAGGAGGCCGTGCGCGTGATGAGCGAGCACGATTTCTCACAGATTTCGATCACCCGCGATGGACGCGTCGTCGGATCGCTGAACGAGACGCACCTCTATGAGGAGTTCCTGAAGAACCCCGACATCAAGACCCAGCCGGTCGAAAGCATCATGCAGCCCGCGTTTCCGTTCGTCGACATCTCGACGCCCGTCGAGCTGCTCTCGACCATGATCACGCCGCAGAATCCCGCCGTGCTCGTGCGCGACTTCAAGACCGACAAGAACTTCATCATCACGCGTTCGGACGTCATTCGCGTTCTCTGCTGAGAACCGAGAGAGGACATCATGAGAACACTCGCCATCGCGGCCGCTATCGGACTGCTGTTTGCCGGGTCCGCATCCGCACAGAACGTCGACCTCACCGGCCGGTGGGACATGGTCGTGAACACCGACCAGGGGGACATTCCCGCGACACTGACGATCTCCAGCAAAGGGCAGGCGCTGGCCGGATCGATCGCCGGTCCGCAGGGCGAAATGCCGGTGGACATTTCGCTCAAGGACAAGGCGATCGTCATCTCGTTCTCGATGCAGACGCAGAACGGCGCGATCGACATCACGATGAACGGGACGGTGGACGGCGACCAGATGAGCGGCGACGTGTCGTTCGGGAACGGCGGCGCCGCCTGGTCCGCCAGGCGTGCCGCGCAGCCGGGGCAGAAGCCGTCGGAGGGCCAGAAGCCCGCGCCGACGATGACCGGCACCTGGCAGCTCGAGACGCATCATTCCGCGGGGACGAGCACGCCGACCGTCACGATCACGCAAACCGGCGAGAAGCTCTCCGGAAAGTACGTCGGCTCATATGGTGAGACGGAGCTGACCGGTTCGATCAAGGACAACAAGGAGTTCACCTTCCGCGTCGTCATCGGCACCGAGCAGAAGGTCGAGGTGGTCTACACCGGCACGCTCGACGGCGACACCATCAAGGGGTCCATGACGATGGGTGAGATGGGAGAGGGGACCTTTACGGGCAAGCGGAAGTAGTTCTGACGCTGACAACTCCCAACTCCCAACTCCCAACTTCCAACTTCCAACTCCCAACTCCCAACTTCCAACTCCCACCCCCCAACTTCAACAAACCAACTCCCAACCTTGGGAGTTGGCGGTTGGGGGCGTCGGGCGCAGCTAAGCCGTTTACGTGCTATTCTTTAAAGCGCTCCCGGCGCAGGTGCGCCGCTCATTGGATGTCGACTACGCCCACTGAATTCACGCTCGAACTCACGCCAAGAGCCCGCGTAGACGTCATTGACGTCCGTCGCCTCATCTCAGCGAAGTTCGGAGATGCGCTCGACGCGTATCCTCGGGCGCTCTGCTGTTCGTTTCACACGACCGCCGGATATCTGGACCGTGGTGTCGCCGCGCGCTTGAACCAGAACCAGGCCGACGTCATGCCGTACATCGACGTGTTCCGGACGATGTTCCCGGAGCGCGCCGGCTACGAGCACGACAAGATCGACCGCCGGACCGAACTCAGCGAGGAGCAGAAGCCGCGCGAGCCGCTGAACGCCGACTCGCACCTGGCCTTCATGGCCGGCGCGCTGCGCACCTGCGTGTCGTATCCGAATCGTGCCGATGAACCGATCGCGTTCGTCGATCTCGACGGCGTCCACGAGGGGCACGTCCGCAAGCGCCGCACGACGGTGCTCGGCTACACGCGTGAAGAGACCGTCGCGCAGTCGCGGGTGGTCGTGCCGGTCTCGAGCCACTCGGTCGATTCGATCAACCTGAAGGATCCCGGGCTCGGCGTCTACCAGACCTGCGCGGCGCTCGTGGCGCAGCACGGCGTGACGAAAGGGCGGATCCGGCTGACGCTTGCTTCTGGCGAGCACCACGCGGGGCTGACCGTCAACGAGTACGAGACGCTGCTGATGCGCCACGACCTGCGGGACGTGCTTCGCGATCCGCTCCGGTTCATGGCCGAAAAAGCCGGGCACATGCTCGGCAACCCGCGCGCGATCCCCTCGCGCACGCTCGACTACGCGAAGTACGACCTGGTCCGCGTCTTCAACAAACTCGTGGACGTGATGGGATTGCGCGAGTCGATGGTGGAAAGCGTCCTGTCGCGGGCCATCGGCATGCCGGCCGCCCGCTTCCTGCGGATGAAGCGCTCCGTCAGCCTGCTCGTCTCGGATCGGGAGGACGAGGGACGTGGCGCGATCGTCGAAGGGACCTACCAGAGTCCGATCCTGGTCCAGTGGCACCGCGGCGCCCGCCGCGAGCGCGTGCTCGACGTCACGCTGACGCGGTTTATCTAACGCCTGTTCCCGCGGCGCCGCTCACAGCAAGGCCCCAACATCAAGACCTCTGCGTCCACGGCGTTCTCGGCGGTGAGGTATTGGGACAGCTGTCGCAGCCAGAACGCGCCACGAGACTGGTCCACTAGTTCGCGAACGCCGCGATCCCGGTCTGCGCGCGTCCGAGGATGAGCGCGTGGATGTCGTGGGTGCCCTCGTAGGTGTTGACCACCTCGAGGTTCACCATGTGGCGGATCACGCCGAACTCGTCGACGACCCCGTTGCCCCCCATCATGTCGCGGGCCATGCGGGCGATGTCGAGCGCCTTGCCGCACGAGTTGCGCTTGAGGATCGACGTGATCTCGGGCGCCGCGGTCCCTTCGTCCTTCATGCGGCCGAGGCGCAGGCATCCCTGGAGGCCCAGCGCGATCTCCGTCTGCATGTCGGCCAGCTTCTTCTGAATGAGCTGATTGGCCGCCAGAGGACGTCCGAACTGCTTGCGTTCCATGACGTAGGACCGTGCGCGGAACCAGCAGTCCTCGGCGGCGCCGAGCGCGCCCCACGCGATCCCGTAGCGCGCGCTGTTCAGGCAGGTGAACGGACCCTTGAGACCGCGCACCTCGGGGAAGGCGTTCTCGTCGGGGCAGAACACGCCCTCCATCACGATCTCGCCCGTGATGCTCGTGCGCAGCCCCACCTTGCCGTGGACCGGCGGGGCGCTGAGCCCCTTCCATCCCTTCTCCAGGATGAACCCGCGGATCTCTCCGTCATCGTCCTTCGCCCACACGATGAACACGTCGGCGATCGGGCTGCTCGTGATCCACGCCTTGGTGCCGTCGAGGACGAACCCGCCGTCCACGCGGCGCGCGCGGGTGATCATGCCGCCGGGATCCGACCCGTAGTTCGGCTCCGTCAGACCGAAGCAGCCGATCCACTCGCCGGTGGCCAGCTTCGGGAGGTATTTCCGCTTCTGCGCTTCGGTGCCGAACTCGTTGATCGGGACCATCACGAGCGATCCCTGCACGCTCATCATGGAGCGGAAGCCGGAGTCGATGCGCTCGACCTCGCGCGCCACCAGCCCGTAGGACACGTAGCCGAGCCCCGAGCCGCCGTACTCCTCCGGAATGACGATGCCCAGCATGTCGAGCGCGCCGAGTTCGCGGAAGATCGAGACGTCGGTCCCCTCGTTACGGAACATCTCGAGGACACGCGGCGCCAGCTTGTCCTGACAGTAGGCCCGCGCCGAGTCGCGGATCATCCGCTCCTCGTCGGTCAGCTGCTGGTCGAGCAGGAATGGATCGGCCCAGTTGAACCGTGCCTTCGTCTTCTGCGGCGATACGTCGGTGGTGTGGCTGCTCACGGGTGTTTCCTCGAAGAATGATGGCGGTCGAAAAGACCACAATATCACTCCGGAAACCTCGCTCGATGCGCGACTGGAGGTCACAGGGGCTTGTGTCTCGGCCGGCGTGTCCATATACTACGTGCCCATATATGGACGCATTGGCGAGGGAACTGAAACGGGGAACGGCGGAACTCATGATCCTGGCGCTGCTCGAGGAACGCGAGCGGCACGGCTACGAGCTGGCGCGCCTCATCGGCGAGCGCTCGCGCGGCGCGATCAACTTCCACGTCGCCTCCCTCTATCCCACGCTCTACAAGATGGAAGAGAAGGAACTGCTCGAAGGCCGGTGGGTGGAAAAGGCGGGGCAGCGCAGGCGCCGCTACTACCGAATCACGCCTGCCGGCCGCAAGGCGCTCCAGAGTCACCGGACCGTCTGGGAAAACTTTTTCGAGGGGCTCCAACGCGTCGCGAGGATCAAACATGCGTGAGTGGAAAGGGCGGATCACGCAGGCGCTTGCGTCGGCCGGCCACGCCGTTGACGACGATGTGGTGGAAGAGCTGTCGCAGCATGCGACGGCAGCCTACGCGTCGGCGCGGGCGGAGGGGATCGAAGAAGACGCCGCGATCGCGCGCGTCGAGCGGCTGATTGCCACGTGGGTTGCGGAGGGGGGCCGTTTGAAGCGCGTCCGGCGAAGCGCCCCGGCGATCCAGCCGCCCGCGGAGCGCACGTCGAACCTTGCCGGACTTCTGCACGACCTCCGATACGCCTGGCGAATCTGCTGGCGGCGCCCCGGTCCGGCGATCGTCGCGGCGCTCACGATGGCGCTCGGGATCGGCGCCACGACGACGTTGTTCAGCGTGACCTGGAGCGTGCTGCTCAAACCGCTCCCGTTCAGCGACCCCGAAACGCTGATCCGCATCCAGGAATCGCGCGAGGGGGCAACCCGCTCGTACCCCTGGATCATGACGAACGGCACTTACCTCGCCTGGGCAGAAGCGCCGAACACCATCGAGGCGCTCGGCGCGTACTCCGCCGCGACCGCGACGCTCACCGGTCACGGCGAGGCGCAGCGCGTGCGCATCGTCTCGGCGACCGCCTCGCTCTTTTCGGTGCTGCGCGCCGTGCCCCTTCGAGGGGCGCTCTTCACCTCGTCCGACGAAATCGCCGACAACGTCGCGGTCATCTCGCATGGATTCTGGCAACGCGCGTTCGGCGGCCGCGACGACGCCGTTGGAGCCACGATCGTGCTCGACGGCAAGTCGCGGACGATCGCCGGCGTGCTGCCGCCTGATTTCACGTTCCCCGAGCGCGAGGTCGTTGCCTGGGTGCCGTATCACATCCAGCCGTCGCGGACGGCTGACGGCGGATCCCGCATCCAGATGCTCGGTGGGATCGCGCGGCTGAGACCCGGGGCAACACCCGCGCAAGCGGCCGATGAAGCGACGGCCCGCGCGCGCAGCGGCCCCGATCCCGGCCTCGCGGTCGTCGCCGTGTTCGGCAGCAAGGGCCCGGCGATCGTCTCGGCCGAACGGTTGATCGACGCGGCAACGGGAGATGTGCGAAGCGCGTTGTGGGTGCTGATGGCGGCAGTCGGATTGCTGCTGATCACGGCGACGGCGAACATCGCGAGCGTGCAGTTGGCGCGGGCCGCGTCACGACGGCGCGAGCTGGCGATCCGCATCTCGCTTGGTGCCAGAGGCGGCCGGCTGGCGCGCCAGTTGATCCTCGAGAGTCTCGTCGTCGGGCTGCTGGGCGGCGCGGCCGGGATCGCGCTTGCGTTCGCGCTGAACGGCGCGCTTCCATCGCTGCTCCCGCCGGATTTTCCGCGCGCGGCCGAGATCGCGCTCGATATACGGGTCCTGGTCTTCGCCGTCCTCGTAACGCTGGTTGCTGGCGTGTTGTGCGGCACGCTGCCGGCGATCCAGGCGGCGCGGCTGTCCCCGCGGACCGGCATGATCGAAGATGCTGCGGCAACCGGCGTCGCCTTCAACCGCTCGGCCACCGCCAGGCTGCGTGCGGTCATCATGGTCGGGCAGGTCGCGGTTGCGTGCCTGCTGCTGGCGGGAGCGGCGCTTGCCGGACGCACGTTCCTCGCGATGCTGGACGTCGATCGCGGCTATGAGCCGTCAAACGTCCTCACCGCGACGATTGCCTCTCCTTCAGGGCTGTTCACCGACCAGAGGCGGACGGCCATGCTCGACCGCGTGCTCGAGCGGCTGCGCGCCCGGCCGGATGTCGTCGAGGCCGGGGCGACGACGGTCCTGCCACTGCTGCGCGGTGACGCGATGATGGCACTGCAGCTCCCGCCGCTCGATGGTGGATCCGAACCTCGAATGGTCCAGACGGGCTTCCGCGTGGTGAGTCCGGGGTACTTCGAGGCGCTCGGCATGCGCACACTCGACGGGCGGACGTTTACCAGTCGCGACACCACGACCTCGATGCCGGCGCTGGTCGTCAACCGCGCCTTCATGGATCGATATCTGCCGGGCACCCGCACGGGACGCACGCTGCCGCTGACGTTCTTCGAAGGGATGCCGGAGTGGGAACTGATCGGCGTCGTCGACAACGTGCGGATGCGCGCCTCGGTGGTCGAGGAGCCGGGGCCCGAGATCTTCGTCTCATACCTTCAGGCACCCGGCGGCGTCCGCTCCAATCCTACGGTCGTCGTGCGCACACGCACGGAACCCGGTTCGCTCGTGACACCGCTGCGTCAGCTCCTCAGCGCGGAGGAACCGAGCGCCGCGCTCGAGTCGGTGATGACGATGGAGGAGCGGGTGACGGGCAGCCTCGCGCGGCCGCGGATGTACGCGGCGGTGCTGGGTGGGTTCGCGCTATTTGCGCTCGCCATCGCCTCGGTGGGGCTGTTCGGTGTGCTGTCGTATGCGGTGGCGCAGCGATCGAAGGAGTTCGGCGTCCGCGCCGCGCTCGGGGCGCGTCGCTCGCAGCTGGTCGCGATGGTGATTCGCCAGGGGCTGGTGATCACGGTGGTCGGCATCGTCATCGGCCTTGCGGCGGCCGCGTTCGCCGCCCGAGCGCTGTCGGCGTACCTGTTCGGTGTGGAGCCGGTCGACGCGCTGTCGTTCGCCGTCGTCGCACTGGGGCTGCTGGTCGTTTCGCTGATCGCCTGCACCGTCCCGGCACTCCGCGCGGCGCACGTCGATCCGCTGTCGGCGATCCGGCAGGAGTAGGCGGTCAGGGTGCGTCGGGGTGCGTCAGGGTGCGTCGGGGTGCGTCGGGGTGCATCAGGGTGCGTCGAGGTGCGTCAGGGTGCGCCAGGGTGCCCGGCAGCCACCCCATTCCAGTGGGAGCCTGCGGATGCGTCGCGCTGCTACCCCAGGCCGACGGCCCTGGCGCAACGAACACGAAGCACACCAAGGGCACAAAGAGACCACGACATTTTTGGGTTTTGCTCCGGACACGACCGGACGTGGTGGTCAGGCCAGCTGTTCCCCCTGGAGAAAAACAAAAGGCTTCGTGATCTTCCTTCGTGTGCCCGGTGTTCTTTGTGGTGTTGGTGCCCGACGCAGCCTTCGGCGCGTCTCAGCGTGACGACGCTGGCCTGGAGCCAGAAGCCGAAAGCCCGGCAGCCGGACACGCGCGGGACCGTAAGCCGGACACGCTGAAGCGCTCTACTTCTTGATGCCGGCCTCGCGCATCACCCGTTCGACTTCACGCCTGGCGCCCCGCTCCTTCGCCGCGCGGACACGACCCTTCACGAAGTCGGCAACGACTCCCAACACGGGCATCGCATTGCAGCACGGGTGCACGGTGGGGGAGCGGCTCTCTTCGGGCGTGACTGCGGACAGGAACTCGAAGTGCGCCGTCGGGGTGGCAGGTCGAACCCACGGCGGCGTGAAGGACGTGTCCTCCCACGCGTCGTTCTCGAATTCGAGGATCCGGTTCACGATCGTCACTCGAAACAGGGGCCGGCGCCACGGGCGGCGAGGCGGGACGTCGAATCGCCCCGGTCGCGCGAGCCCTTCGCGAACACGGTCGAGCGACACGGGGAGTTCGACCTGCTGAGCGGCCGGGGGAGGCGCCTGAGCGAGCAGTGCCACGAGAGCAAGAACCACGGCTGCCACTTAGACGCCTGGACCCGCCCCTTGGCCTGATCCCGTCGTTGCCTCCGGCACGTGTGCAACTTTGGACCGCAGATCTACGATTCTGTGGAAACTCGTTTCGAGACGAGTTCACCCGGTCGCTCGCCCGACCGGTATGCATGGGCTGCCGTCCTTTCGCTGAACGTCACACTTCAAGAGGGGCGATTGTCGAGTGCGGGCCGGCCCGTTCGACTCACAGGTGAGCCGGATTTCACATGGGAGTTCTTCGATGACTTCGCGTTCGAGAAAGCTGATCGTTTCCGAGTTCATGTCTCTGGACGGCGTGATGCAGGCGCCAGGCGGCAAAGACGAAGATCGAGACGGAGGGTTCCAGCACGGTGGCTGGACGATGCCGTACTGGCACGACGACATCGGCGCCGCGTTCTTCGAGTTGATGAAGGACGTCGATGCCCTGCTGCTCGGCCGCAAGACGTACGTGACGCACGCGGAAGCGTTTGAACCGATGCCGCCGGGCGATCCGTTCGGGGACCTGATGAACGCGCCGAAGAAATACGTCGTGTCTCGGACGCTCGAGAAGCCGATCTGGCGCGAGACCACCATCATCCGCGACGACGTCGTCGAGTCGGTGCGCGCGCTCAAATCACAGCCGGGCAGGAACATTGCGACCGACGGCAGCAGTCAGCTCGTTCACACCCTGATCGCGCACGACCTGGTCGACGAACTGCACCTGCTGCTGTATCCGCTCACGCTCGGGAACGGTAAACGCGTGTTTCCGGAAGGAGTCCACGCGACGTTCCGGCTGCTGTCGGCCAAACCATATCCGAGCGGAGTCGTCGGCCTGCACTATGCGCGTCAGCGGTGATTCACGGCGGCTGACGACACCCGATCGAGCAGCGCCTGTCCGTCGGTCTCGATCAGGCGCAGAAAAGGCCTGTCGGCCGTATCGTAGCTCGTGAACACGAGCATCAGCCCCGTCCGGCCGCCGCCGCGGAACGTTCCAACGCGGATGGTGGCGCTGCTGCCGTCCACACGACCAACGAAATCGTTGGGAATCGTGAGCGCCGTGCGACCCGTAAAGCGCTGGGGACCGATGTCGAGCGTGTAGTACTGACCTTCAGGACCTTCAGGGGGAAGCACCTGCAAGTTCACCCCGCCGGGTCCCGTCACTCGAGCCCAGGCTGCTTCCTGCGGCAGGTCGGAGGACGCGCGCGCCCAGGCAAAGAGGCGATCGCGTCCGCGATAACGCTCGACGTAGTCCTTCAGGCAGCGGAGTTCGATCTGCCAGCCGTTGCTCACGCCGTCCAGCTCATCGTCCCAATCAGCGCCGGTGCCGAAACCCGAGTGGACGAGGCGAACACGGGTCGTGCCGGCCTGCGATTCCAGCGTGACTTCGAGGACGAGTTCACGAGTGCCGCCGCCGCGCTCGAGCGGTTTACCGTCCGCATCGAAGCCCTGGCTGCTCTCGATCAGCTTCAACCGCCGGTTCGGTTCCCACGCGGCGATCCTCGACTCGCCTCCCCACTCGCCACCCCAGCCCCAATACATCAACCCGCCTTCACCGGGGACGACGCGCGCTTCGAGGGGGAACCAACGCGTGAGTTCTTCGGCTTCGGTCAGTGCGCTCCAGACGGCATCAACGGGCGCGTCGATATCGATCGCCATTTCGAAGCGGCGGTTCCGGGTGTCTTTCTTCGCGTCAGGCATGACGAAACTCCTTTGTGGGTCCGATCTGTCGATCGGCTACGCCTGGTCGGGGGATGGGACGCGGTCCTGCACCGCCGGGTGCACGAGCGTCACGAGCCGGAAGCGACGTCCGGCGGGTGCGGCGTCGTCGTGGTACTTCGCGACGATGCGGGCAATCGCGTCGGACAGGTCGTCGGCGAACGCCGCGCGCGAGGCAGTGCTCGAGAAGCGGATCTCCGTCTCGAGCGTCAGGGTGGCGATGCGGCGCCTTTCGGACGTGGCACGCGCGCTGAGGTCGGCGATGTCGCGGAGCGTCCGGCCGGCGGCTCTGGCGAGGTAGGCGGCGCTGAAGCGATCGCCTCCCGCGTCTCCGCTTTCGCCGAGGGCGCCCAGCGCTTCGGGCGTGATGACGAACGCTCGCGCGGTGGCTTTGACGATCCGCTCGGTGCAGTTTCCCTTGCGGCGTTCCTCGACGCACTCGAGGAAGCCCTGCCTTTCGAGTTCCCGAAGGTGGTAATTGAGGCGCTGGCGGGGGAGATCCAGCCGCCGGGCGAGCCCGGCGGCCGAATCAGGCTCTTTCAGTTCCGCGAGGATACGGCGGCGGATGGGCTTGAGGGCCACCGCGGCGCGTTCGGGTGCGCTGATGAATTGGAGGT
>DASWVN010000020.1:0-32427 GCA_036401215.1 Vicinamibacterales bacterium
TCGTCGAGGAAGGGCTTCGACTGGACCACGCGCGCCTCCTTCACGCGTCCATCGATCCCGATGATCGCTTCCACGACGACGACGCCCTCGATGCGAGCCTGCTGCGCCATGGCCGGATAGACGGGCGGAACGTGGCGGATCTTCGTCGGTTCTTTGATCTTGCCGCCAACGGGCAGCGGACCGCTGGGCGGGGGCGGCGGCTGTGGAACCGCGGGGACGTCTGGCACGACGCCCAGGCTGCCGACGACGCCGTTGGGAACTCCTCCTTCAACCCCCAGCGGATCACCCAGCGCTGACGTCGTCGTTGCCGCCTCCGGTTCGATTGCGGTTGGCGCATCGCGCGGCGCAGCGTCGGGCGAGGACACCGGCTCGGCCTTCGTGGCGCGTATCGTATTCGCCGGCGCTGGCGGCGGAGGCGGTGGCAGCGCCGGGGGCGCGGTAAACACGTCGATCACCGTCCGCGGAACCGGCAGTACATCGGTCGCCATCAGCGGCACGATGACGACACACGCGACAAGCACCACGTGCACGGCGATCGATACGGGCAGGGTATACCTCGAACGGGATCCGAGCCTTCGCGCCGGATGCGCGATCTCACCGAAGATCTCACGCGCCACGATCCACCTCCTTGTTGTTGTTACATCGCGTTCCTCACACTTGCTAAGACACCGGCCGCGTGAATTCGGCGCGAGCTTCGGAGGCAGGCTCTCCGGGGTGCACTACAATTTTTCGCATGCGCTCACACGTTCGCTTGTTCGTGCTCCTCATCGTCATCGCGGGCTGCGCGGCACGCACACAGCCCCAGGCTCCGGCAGCATCCGTCAGCGCACCGCACGAGAACCTGAACGCGGTGCTCTGGGTGCAGACGGCGCTCGAGTACGAGGCGACCACGCTGCAGGCGTATCGGCTCGCGCAGCTGCAACTCGACGCCGCACTCGCGGATCCATCGTGGACGGCGGCGCTCGAACAGCAAGGGGATGCATCGGCGCTCCCGCCCGCCGTCATCGTCGATGTCGATGAGACCGTGCTCGACAACTCCTACTACCAGGCGCGGATGATTCGCGACAACACGGCGTACTCGGAGGCGACGTGGGGCCCGTGGGTGATGGAAGCGCGCGCGACCGCGATTCCCGGCGCACGCGAGTTCGCCGGCTACGCTGCGAAGAAAGGGGTGACGATCTTCTACGTCACCAACAGGATGTCGAACCTGGAAGAGGCCACGCGAAGGAACCTTGCGGCGGAAGGGTTTCCGCTCTCCACCGGCGTCGACACCGTTCTCACGCGCGGCGAGCGCAAGGAGTGGAGCGCCTCAGCGAAAGGCCCGCGGCGCGCGCACGTCGCGAGCACGCACCGCATCCTCCTGCTGATCGGCGACGATCTCGGGGATTTCGTGGAGAACGCGTCCGGCACGCCGGAGGAACGCCGCACGCGGACGGCAGCCCAGGAAGACTGGTGGGGCCGCCGCTGGATCATGCTCCCGAACCCGACCTACGGCTCCTGGGAACGCGCCATCATCGGCAGCGACCAGGATCACATCGCCGCGCGGCGTCGCGCACTGAAATACAACCCGCGGTGACGCGATTCACCGCTGGTCACGTGCCACGGCCGACGCCTTCTGCACGACGGCCACGACGCACACGAAACACCAGGAAGACCACCAGGCATTTGGGTTTTCTCGGGGTGACCCGAGCGTCCGGTCTACAAGTCGAACGCCCGTCTTACCCTGGGCAAGACCCAACTACTTCGTGTCTTCTTTGGTGGTCTTGGTGTTCTTCGTGTTCGTCGTGCCAGCAGCCGTCGGCTTCGTGACACCGCGAGCGTGAAGCGCACCGGATGCAGGCTGTATGCAAAACTGGTCGAGCGACAGCCGCCTCCGGCTGTCACGGTGCCGACGGCCGTTAGACACGAAGGCCACTAAGAACACGACGAACACGAAGGAAAACACGAAGCCTGTGGGTTGGCTCGGATGATGCTGACGACCTACTTCGACTTGCGCGGATCAGGCCTGCTGTTCGGATCGCGAGCAGAAAGCCAGGCGATAGTGATCTTCTTCGTGTTCGTAGTGTTCTTGGTGTTCGTCGTGCCAAACACAGCCGTCGGCGCGTCGAGCGGGCCAGTGGCGGTCGCCCGAACCCGTCCGCGGAGATCCACAAGTGACGCGGCGGGGCCAGTGGCTGTCGCTAGCGCCGATACTGAGGCACCGTCGGTGGAATCGCGCGATCGATGGACGGACGCTCCGGCGAATCCGCCAGCGCCCAGACCGACGCGAAGATCGTGCGGGCGATCTTTTCCATCTTCTGCGGATCGAGCGCCTCGGCCTCGTCGGCGGGCAGGTGGTAACGATCGTGGATCCCGGTGGTGAAGCCGATGGTCAGGATCCCGCGCTCGATGAACGGACCGGCATCGGTGCGCGGATAGAAGAACTCGCTGTCGGCTGAATCCCACGACCGGTCGAATGTCATTTTCTGATAGCTGTCGTTCACCGCATCGAGTAGCGCGCTCACCTGCTCGCTCAACACGCCGGGACCAATGAGCAGGACCTCGTTCGGGCCGGTCACGCGCTCCTGCTTCTCGTCCGGCGAACCCGGCGCGCGATTCGCGCCGATCATGTCGATGTTGACGTGCGCGACGATCCGGTCGAGCGGGACGGGTGGATTGCCGACGAAGTGCCGCGTGCCCCAGAGCCCCTGCTCCTCGCCGCTGTCCCAGATGAAGATCAGCGACCGCTGCGGCTTCAGCGTCACCATCTGCTCGGCGATCGAGAGGTTCGCCGCACTGCCGGACGCGTTGTCGTCGGCGGAGTTGTAGATGTCGTCACCGTCGACGCTGCGAGTGCCCACCGCGCCGTCGAGATGCGACTCGATCGTGATGTACTCGTTCTTCAGCACCGGATCGCTGCCCTCGATCCACCCGACGATGTTGTACGGGCGATGCACCGTCGTCTCGGCGGCAACGTTGAGCGTGACCGTCTTCTTCAGTTGGAAGGACGCGGGATAGTCGCCCGCGTCTCCACGGGCCAGGATGTCGGCACCGGTGACCGGCTCACCCGAGAACAGCGCCTCGGTCGCCGCTCGCGACAGCAGCACGGCCGTCGCGGGTGCAGCGGCATAGGCGGACGGCACCGGCGGGACGAGTTCCTTGCGCGCCAGGCTCTGGCGCGTCATCGCCTCCCAGTTGTCGAGCGCGCTCCCCTGCGGAACGTAGATCACGGCCGCCGCGCCGCGCTTCGCCGCCTCGGCCACGACACTGCTCGCACCCGGCGTCACACGCCCGATCTGCCAGACCTCGACACCCTTCGGCAACGCACGTGGACCGTGCGCGATCACGAGCTTGCCCTTCACATCGACACCGGCGAACGGATCGATGCCCTTGTCCGGGATGCTCCAGCCGTGGCCGACATACACGGCCGCAAGCGGTCCGGAGACGTCCCCGGCGTAGGACCGCATCACCAGATCGCTGCCGAACGGAAACTTCTTCCCGCCGATTTCCAGATACGTGTTCGCGGTGTCGATCCGCGACTCGTGCATCTCGTACCGCTGGAACCACCCGCCGTCGTCGCCGAGCGGCTTCACGCCGGCCTTCTCCAGGCGTTCGACGATGAACTTCGCGGCAGTGTCGAAGCCGGGCGACGGCGTATTGCGGCCGCGCAATTCGTCCGACGCGAGAAACGCCAGGTCGCGCGCCAGTTGCCCGGCCGTGATCCGATCGCCGGCCGCGCGCACGTTCTGTGGCAGGACGGGCGCCTGCGCCTGCAACGCCGTGGCAAAAGCAACGAGAAGCGCGGCGGGGAGGCATCGTCTGAGCTGCATCATCATCAGAACCGCAGGAGATAACTGAGTTTCACGAACACCTGCCGCCCGGTCGAATGGAACGCCGACTCGGTCGGGCGTAAACGATCGCGGAACACAGGGTCGATCTCGACGTTTCCGTACCCGTCAGTGTAGCCGACGTAAATCGCCGTCCACGGATTGAGGAGGTAGCTCGCCAGCACGTCGGCGGTGAATCGCTTCTCTTCGTCGAGATCGATGGCCGAGACCTCCGGCAGCACCTCGGAGTAGTCCACGATGACCCGCAACGACAGATTGCGTGTGAACTGGTAGGCGCCGCGCGTGCGCCAGATGTGATTGTCGACGATCGATGCCCCGCTCGGGAGAGATCCCAGCGCGTCGCGCGCCGACAGGCGCGTGAACAGATACCGTCCGTCGAGCACGAGCCGCTCGGTGGGTTTCACGGTGAGCGACAGATCCGCCTCGGCGGCGTTCGCAAGGAACGGCTGCAAACCAGCAGACGGGAAGAAGTTGATCTCCTGGCCCCGATCGAAACCGGTGGACACCTCCAGCCACTTCAGGATGCCGGTCTCGAACCGGAAAGAGGCGGCCCCCTTGCGGAAGTCGATCCCGGCGAAGCGCTCCATCGTCTCGCTGTATCCGGCCTCGATTTCCGTCTGCCCTTTCAGCTCGAACTGCAGCTCGGAATTCACTTCCCAGTCCTGCAGTGTGCCGTCATATCCCCAGATCGCATTGCCGTTCAGCTCCGGACGGATGCTGACGATGCCGTGCTTCTCGGGGAACCAGGTGTAGCGGATGAAGGGAAAGAGCCGCCGCATGTCGACGCGTGGCACAAAACCGAGCGGCGCGCGAAAGTCGGGACTGATGTCTTCGTACTCGATGAACGCGCCCCAGTTGCGGCCCGTGCGATCCAGGTTCAGCGAATACGCCTGGCCCGACCGGCTGACGCCGTCGCGCTCGTTCGAGTCGCTCAGTGCGGCCTGTCCGGTCAGCACCCACGTGTCACTCAGCTTGTAGCGTCCGTCGACCGCGACCACCTGGTTCCCTGAACCCGCGAAGCCGGTGGTCGTCGCGAACACGCCGACCGACGACTGGCGCGGGAGATCGCGCTGGATCCGGACGACACCGATGCCGGCGCGGTCGTCGTGAGCCGGATCTCCGATCGGGAGGCGCTCGCCGCGCGAGCGATCGTCCATGCCCAGCGCCGCGACGGTCCAGTCGCCGACCCTGCCGGTCAGCCGCGCGCCCACCTGCGGGTCCGCGATCCGGCGCGAGAAGAACAGGTCGATCGGCGTGTCGAAGTAGGAGGCGTTCTCGATGAAGAACGGACGCTTCTCGGGGAAGAACACCTCGAACCGCTGGTTGATTGTCACCTGCGGCTCGTCGGATTCGACCTGGCTGAAGTCGGGGTTCAGCGTCAGATCCACGGTGAACGCATCCTCGAGGACGAACTTGCCGTCGACACCCGCACGACCGTCGGTGTCGCGGACGAACGCGGGCGTGTCCTCTTCGAGAAACCGTGCGCGCGTGAACGCCGTGTAGGGGATGAACTGGAAGTTCCGCCCGGGCGAGATGTTGCGAAGACCCGTAGCCGTCCCGATCTGGTGAACCGTACCGGACACGCGGCGGGTCACGTACGGCCAGTACGACGTCTCGTTGTTCCGCACGATCGACCGGACGAACGCAATCCCCCACTGCTGTTCGGGATCGGTCGAGAAGCGCAGGCTCTTGAACGGGATCGCAATCCAGACGACGTAGCCGAACGGCGTCAGCCGGCCGCGCGACTCCCACACGGTATCGAAGCTGTAGTCGTCCCCCATTTGACCGTCGGTCGCCACGCCATCCAGCTGCACGCCGAGCGGATTGGAGATGAACAGGTACGCCCTGCGGCGATCGCGGAACGTATCGAGCATCACGCCGACATGGTCGTTGTTGCTGAATCCTTCGCGCCGCGTCAACGACGCGCGCACCTGGTCCGGCTGACGATCGCGGGCGATGAAGATCACGTACAAGTGCAGATCGTCGTACGAGACGTACGCCTCGGTCGGCTGGCTCGCCGGTACGCCGTCTCCCGGCTCGCGCTGGACGAAGGTGGTCACCGCCGCTTCGTCCGGGCGCGGCACGCCGTGGAGGTAATCCTCGAGCGTGGGCGGGGTCGAGACTCTCGGGATGTTCAGCGTAGTGGTCTCGCCCGGCCGCTCCTGCGCGGCGGCCGGCGTCGAGACGAGCACGATCAGGGAAAAAAGCAGGAAGGCAAAACGTATCATCCGTCGATAGCTGCTACAGGTCGTTGCGGCGGTGGTAGATGAGCCGCGGATTGTCGCTCTGGTTTCGATAGTAGTCCTTCACGCGGTCGAGCGGCATGATCGTCCACGGCGCAACCGGTGACGTGCCGTTCTTCGTGAAGACGAGATCGTCGGCCAGGTAGACGACGACGTGAAAGAGGTCCCCCTCGGCATCGAGGAGGGCAATGATGTCTCCCAGCTGATAGTTGCTCTCGACGATGTGGTAGTCCTGGCGCAGACTGGTGATCGCGGCAACCACGTCGAGATAGCGATCGTCTGGTTCCGCCGCGAAGAAGTTCAGCGCCGTCCACAGGCAGTTCGCCAGGGCGGGCTTGTTCAGGTCCCCGGTCGTCAGCTGCGGATAGCGATACAGCCGGTTGCGCGCGAACGATGGCAGCAGGTGGACGATGTCGATGGATCCCTGCTCGCCGGCTCCGGCAACGGACTCGAGCAGCGGACGGATGTCGGTCGACCGCCCGCCCCGGCCCCAGTACTGCGCCAGCTCGTTGATCTCCGACGAGCGATCCACCGAAAGCCGCACCAGCACCGTCGGCTGCCGCAGCAGCGCCTTCGCGAGCCGCTGCAGTTCCGCCGGATCTTTGATCTGCCGTCGCACGAGTTCCGCATCGGCGAAGTGCATGATGTCGCCGTCGCGGTAAATGAGCGGCTCGATCAGCCCCCGGGTCGCGGGGCTGATCATGGTGCCGGCGAACCACTGGTCCGTCGAAGTGCCGAAGAAGCGGAACGAGTTGGCCTGGTCGGCGTTCAGGGTCGACTTCGCGAGTTGAAGATACAGGCGGGCGCGAACCTGTGGGTCGAGAGACCGGAGCAGGTCGAGATCGGGCTGCAGGATCAAACCGCTGATGCGGCTCTCCGGACGAGCGGCCGCGACGAAACGCGCCACCTGGTCCGAACCAAGTCCGGCCGACGACAGAAACGCGCGCAGAAGTTCCGGAGACGCGCCCGGGAAATACCACCGGTACGGCCCCTCGTCCCGCCCCCAGTCGGCCGCCACGTATTCGAGCGGCGGCGAGACGATGATCGGCGTCTTCGAGAGCCTGCCCCACGGTCCGCTGGCCCCGGCCGTCGTCGATCCGCTCACGCCCGGAGGCGGCTCGGGACCCTCGAGCGGATCGGCGCTGCGCAGGTAAATGACGCTCACGACGAGCCAGGGCGCAAGAATGACTGCGAGGGCGGCGATCAGCCACCTTCGCGGGACCGCGACGATATTGTGACCGACCGCGGAAGCCTGCGCGCGGGCTCCCGCCCGGTTCTGATCTTTCACGTTAGTGTCCTGGATTGGGCCATCAGGGGCGTTCCATCGTACCAGCCCGGCAGGGACCGGAACAGCCCTCCTGCTCATGGTCCGGTTCAGTGTTTCTGCTGTGTTTCTTCTGTGGCGATACGTCCGCGGCCGCGCTTCGTTTCAGAGCGGTGCTTTTTCGATTGGATGCGCTTCTCGACCGACGCTTTCGTCGGCCGCGTCTTGCGCCGTTTGCGTGGACGGACCAGTGCCTGGCGGACCAGCTCGGCCAGCCGCTCCCGGGCATCTTCGCGGTTCTGCGCCTGGGTACGGTGCCGCCGCGCATCGACGACGAGCACGCCTTCGGCCGTCATCTTCGTACCTGCCAGGACCCGCAGCCGCACCAGCGCGTCATCGCTCAACACCTTCGATCGGGCCGCATCGAACCGCAGCTCGACGGCCGTCGCGACCTTGTTGACGTTCTGGCCGCCCGGTCCCGACGCACGGACGAACCGTTCTTCGAGTTCTTCTTCGGGGATGGAGATCGACGGGGTCACCCTCAGCGCACTCATGGGGTGAGACTACCGCCACTCGGGCGCGTAATCGCGCCGGCGCATGCGCTCTTCGGCGCGAATGCTGAGGGTGAACACCAGGAACACCTGGATCAACCCGATGAACGCGTAGATCGCGTAACGCGTGAAGGCCGCGGGATCCGGCCAGCAGACCGTTCCGGCATCGAGACAGGCCTTGACGATGCCGTCAAGCTCCATGTGCTCGCGCCAGATCAGGCCGAACGCGAAGCCAAAGATGATTCCAGTGGCGACGATGTTTCCGAAGATCGCTTCGCTCCGCCGCCAGAACAGGAATCCGACGAGCAACCCCAGTATTCCCGGCAGCGTCGCCGAAATGGCGATCCAGGACCAGTTGAGGCCCGCGATCTGTGGCGTGTCCACGAATCGATTATGCCTCGTACCTGACGACGAGGGCTGTCACGTTGTCGCGGCTGCCCTCTTCGAGGGCCGCCTGGACGATGGCCTGCGCCGCGGCATTCACATCGTCATGACGCTGGAGGATCGATGCGATCCGCGTTTCGTCGAGCACGCCGTGGACGCCATCGGAACAGAGCACCAGTGTTTCCCCTCCGCGCAGCTGGCGCTCCGCCATCCGCACGTCGACCGTGGGTCTGCCGCCGAGGACGTTCGTGAGGACGTTGCGCATCGGATGCTGCGCGATATCGGCCATTCGCATGTCGGGATCCTGGGCCAGGATGGTCGCCGCCCAGGTGTCGTCCTGGGTGACCTGCTCGATCGTCCCGTTCGCGAAGACGTAGAGCCGGCTGTCCCCGACCGAGCCGATGGCGGCCCGGTCGTCATGGATCAGGACGGCGACCACGGTCGTGCCCATCCCGCCGTAGTCGTCGGTGCTCTCGGCGGCGCGGAAGACCTTCCGGTTGGCGAGGAAGATTGCCGTCCGAAGCCGGTTGCCGTCGATCGACAGGTCCTCGTCGATCCCATACGGCCAGGCCACGTCCTCGTCTTCGTCCGACCGGCTGATGAAGGCGGTGATCGCTTCGATCGCGAGCCCGGCCGCGACCTCTCCGGCGCGGTGGCCGCCCATCCCGTCGGCAACCGCAAACAGCCCGAGTTCAGGGGAGGAGACAAACGTGTCTTCGTTACTGTCGCGGACAGGTCCCGCGTCTGACACCCCGAATGCGCGAATCACCGGAACCGCCCTTCAGCCTCGACTGTAGACGCGACAATCCTACCGCGATGGGCTGCCCGATTGTAGGAGAAACATCATGGGCGGGGGACTACTTCCGCCGCGCCTCGCGAAGCAGAAATTTCTGCCAGGCGTCCCGGTCGGACGAGACCTGAAGCGGCCCGAGGGCGGCCAGCCCGGTCGGCCCGATGGCGCGTTCCAGGTAGCGGACCTCGGCAAGGCCGGCCATGAGAGCCTCGTCGACCGGCACGTCCAGACCGGCCTCGCGCGCCATGACCATCCCCTTCGCCCGGATGCCCAGTTCGAGTTCCAACCGCATCAGGCAGAACATGTCGGCGACCACGGGCCCGGGGAAGCGCGTTCGCAGTTCCTGGAGATACACGCCGAGCCGGGTGCCGCCAAACTGTTCGGAGAGGACCAGTTTCAGCAACTCGACGTCGAGATCCAGCCCGGCACTCATCCACTCACGCGTTGCCTGTTCGCTCCGCTCGAACACGACCAGGACGAGCGGCGGCAGCACCGCGATGAGCAGGAGCATCGACACGACGGGCGCCAGAATGAACTGGTTGTAGACGGCGTGGAGGGCGATCGCGGCGAGCGCTCCGGGAACGAAGACCGACGCCCCCGTTCCGGCGCGGCGGCTCGCCAGCGATTGCGCGGTGATCGCGGCGATCGCGGTCGTGGCTCCATGAAGGATCGCGGCGCCGAATCCCCTCGCGAGCCACAGCCAGACGCCTGCCGCGGGCATTGCCATCAGGTAGTACGCATTCTCCACGAGCGCAAATCCCGTCCCGACGGCGAAGCCGACGATGGCGGCATCCACGGGGAACCCCACGCGCCGGTAACGGATCGCATAGACGACGAAGCCGAGCTTCAGCAGTTCCTCGCTGAAGGGGGCCATCGCGCGGGTCACGACCTTGATGGGAACCGACAGCCCGTCGATGAGCCACAGATTCACGGCGAGTGCGACGACCGCCGCAAGCATCCCCGCCCCGATTGCCTGGAACACGAAGCGCACGGTGACCAGCTTGAAGCTGTCCATGAGGATCAGCAGCGCGAGCAGGCAGAGCACGGGCGCCAGAGCGAGGGCGGCCGTTGAATCGACCATGAGGGAGAGTTACCGGAGGACCTTGAACGACACCATGAACTCACGCCGCGGATTGGCGCCGTTCTCGAAGGCGACGGCGCCGCCGATTGACAGCATCATGTCGAGGTTCGAAAGAGCGGTCAACTGGAAGTCGAGTTGCGCGCCCGCATTGGTGACCGTCCGCCTCAGGCCGTCGCGGTCCAGGTTCGTGCCGAGCACACCGGCGAACACCGCCGGACGCATCCAGGTCAGGTAGAAACCGGGTGTGCCCGCGCTGCGAAAGCGAAGCGGCGGCAGGTTCCATTCGAGCGTGGACTTCACGAAGTTGCGTCCGCCGATCTCGTTGAGGTCCGCGCCGGGGAACGCGTAGTACTCGCGATAGCGCTTCGCCTCGCGGCGGTCCACCCAGTTGTTGCCGAAACCGCCGAAGAAGAAGTTCGCGAACGGATCGGCGGGCGACCCGGGCGACAACCCGGCGGCGTTTCGCACCCAGACCGACGAATGGGGGATCGGCAGCGGCACGCCAACATCGAACGTCCCGCGTGCGCGGCCAAACCATGCCCCGGCGACGCGCGTCCCGTCGAGCGTGCCCGACCACCGGATCCCCTTCTCGTCGTCCACGCGCCCAAGCGACGAGCGGACGTGCTCTCCTTTCAGCGTCGCGTCGAAGGTGAACAACCGGTCGACGTCCACGGCGATGTTCTGGTATTCGGGCAGGCGGTCGAGGTCGCCGGCAAACATCACATCGGTTTCCAGCTCGATGCGGCGCGGCTCGTCGAACAGCAGCGTGTGGCGGTAGCCGAGACCGACGGTGTAGCCCTTGCGGCCGGTCTTCGTGGGCCCGAACAGATCGTAGAAATCCGCGTCGTTCCAGGTCGCGCGCGCGCGCCAGTCGTAGCGCTGATATTCGGCCCTCAAGTGCAGCCGTTCGCCGGCGTCGAGGCTCGACGACGGCGAGTAGGCCGCGGCGAGCGTCAGGCGGTTCAACTGCAGCGGATCCGACAAATTCGCCCGCACGCCGACTGCCGCCGTGTCTTTGTAGCCCTGCACCACGGGGTAGATCGACTCGCGGCGAAGCCCTCCCGCGAGCCGGTACTCTCCCTGGACGAGCCCTTTCTCTTCCAGTTTCACGTCATTCGGCGATCCGGCCAGCCAGCCCTTCAGCACCGGATGAGCGTCCACGAGACGTTCGCCGAAGAACGTGATCACGCCGACATCCTCGAGCGCCTGCGCCGCGATGCGCGTTGGCACGAAGCCTTCGCCGGAGTAGCGGAACACGAACAGGTCGTCGTCCTGCGGACGCGGCACGGGGCGGAAGAAGCCGGTTTCCGCGTTGCTGAGGGCGGAGACTTCCTTCGACGCCATGTCGTACTTGAAGATGTTCGAGACGCCGGTGTAGTAGGAGCTGCCGACGAGGCTCTTGCCGTCGGGAGTGAAGACGAATCCGGACGGGACCGACGGTCCGAAGTCGAACCGCGCGATCGGGTCCGCATCCCCCGCGAGCAACCGCTCGGTCGAGAGGATCCGGACGTCCTGTTGTCCGCTGATCTCGCCGAAGGATGCCGAGACCTGCGTGCCGTCGGGCGACACATCGAGGTCGTACACGACCGTGCCGTAGGGCCACGTGTACACCCGCGTCCATTCACGATAGGGAGGGGGAATGCGCACGAGCGACACGATCCCGTTCAGGTGGCGGATCCCCCACAGCGATTGGTCGGCCGCATTGAACGCGAGGTCGCCGATGCGGGCGTCCTTCATCAGCAGTTCGGTCTTGCGCGTGCGTGGATCGAGCCGGACGAGATCGCGATGGGCGCCGTTGTCGGTCGTGTAGAAGAGCTGCTGCGCCGACGGATCGTAGGCCAGCGACGTGACCGTGTAGATCACAGGGCCTTTGATGTCGACGAGCCGTTCGAGGTCGCCGGTCTCGACGTCGATCGCCCCCACGTGGGCCACCACCCCGGGGTAGTTGAAGGCCGCATAAATCTTGCCGGCTGATGGATCGTAGTACGCGCGCGACACCGAACCGAGCGCTCGCGACGAGACATCCCGATGCTGCGTCGTCGGATACTGCCGGATCGCCTCGAGGTTCTTCAACTGGAACGCACGCTCCCACTCGATCCACGCGGCCCAGGCATCCTCGAGCGACCGGCCGAACACGTTCCGGAAGTGCGCCGCGTAGTACGCACGGCTGCCTTCCTGCCGCTTCACCCACTCGAGCAGCTTTTCGGGTGAGTAGGTGTGCGCCAGCCACATCATGAAGCGCGTGCCGTACAGGTAGGAATTGATCTGCAGCTGAAAATCGACTTTCGTCCCTTCGGACACGAGACCGAGCGGATCGTAGAAGTGCGCGTTGTCGCGCACCATCGCGCGGAACACCATCTCGTCGTACCCGCTCTGCGCGCGTCCGATGCCACCGGCCATCCACGTGTCGATGAAGACCGCGATCCCCTCGTGGTACCACCGCGGCGCCAGCGCCCTTGGCGCGGTCAGGAAGGAGTAGAGAATGGTTTCGGGCTGCTCGGCAATCGGCACGACCTTGCCGCCGAACAGGCGCCGGAACATCCGGTCCCGGCGTGAGGACTGGTCCATCGTCGCGACATGAACCAGCTCGTGGTTCATGATCGTGTTCATCCGCTCGTTGGCCGCGATCGTCTCGAACGCGAAGCTCAGAGGCGCGACCTGCACCAGCATCGTGTTCCGCGGCACGACCGACACGCCGGCGTTGCCGTAGTCCTCGAAGTCGGCGAGTAGAACGGTGATGTCAGTGTTGGGCTCGTACCCGAGCAGCTTCGCCTGAAAGGCCAGGGAGTTGAAGAAGGTCCTGGCCGCGTAGGGGACCAGGTAGGACTCGGCGCCAGCGAAGTAAACCATCCGCAGCCGGCTCCCCTCTTCGGTGGCCAGCTGCGCGCCGCTGTCGCGCGCCACCCCCAATGTGGCGCAGAAGGCAAGAACCAACACGACACCGCGGAAACGCCAGATTTGCATCGGTGGCGCGATGCTACCCCACCGGGGGCCACAGGGAAAATACCGAAGACACACGGCCCCGGCGCGACGAAAAAAACGGAAGAAGACACGGCTCTTCCCGTGTCTCTTCCGTGTTTCTTCTGTGGCTAGTCCAGCCGTCCGTGTTTCCCCTGTGTTTCTTCTGTGGCTAACGTCCGTGTTTCTTCCGTGTTTCTTCTGTGGCTAGCCCCATCCGTGTTTCTTCCGTGTTTCTTCTGTGGCTCGCCCCGTCCGTGTTTCTTCTGTGTTTCTTCCGTGGCTCGCCCCGTCCGTGTTCTTCTGTGTTTCTTCCGTGGCTCGCCCCGTCCGTGTTCTTCTGTGCTTCTTCTGTGGCCTTAGTTTGCGCGGCCCAGCGCGGCGGCAAACGCGGTGTGGCGCATCGCGGCCTCGAAGCCCCTGTGGCGCATCGCGGCCTGCAGGGCGGAGGACTGCAGCGCGGCCCGGAAGTCGGCGCTCGCAAGGCGCGCGCGGAAGTCGGAAGAACTCAGTTTGAGGCGGAGTTCCGCGGACGTGAGCGCGGCCCGCAGCTCGGTGGCCGCCAGCGCGGCCGACAGATCCGCGGACCGGATCGCATTCTGGAACGAGGCCGACGCCAGCGTGGCCCGGATGCCCGCATCGGCGAAGGCGTCCTTGAGTGAGGCGTTGAAGAACGCCAGCCTGAGGTTGGTATCCGTCAGCATCCGCCGCAGCGCGGCGCTCGACAGCGCTGCCTGCAGGTTGGTGTTCGCGAGCGCGGCCTGCATCTCGGCGCTGGCAAGCGCGGCGTTCACGTCGGCGCGCGCCATCACGGCCCTGAGATCCACGTCCGCGAGGGCGGCCTTCAGGCCGGCGTCCTGGAGCCGCGCCCGGAATGCGGGCTCGGCGAGTGCGCGCCGGAAGTCGGCGGACTGGAGCGCCTGCCGGATGTTCGGCTTCGCGAGCGCGGCCAGCAGGTTCGCGTCGGCGAACGCGGCCCGCAGATCGGGCGAGAAGAGCCGTATCCGGAGCTGCGCGTCGCCCAGCGCCGCCTGCACGCTGTCGTCGGCCAGCGCCGCCTGCATGTTCGCGTCGGCGAGCGCGGCACGCACGTCCGCATCGGCAAGCGCGGCAGCCATGTTGTCGTCGGAGAACATCCGCGCGAGCCCGGCATCGCCGGCGACGGTCTGCAGCGCGGCGGCAAACTGCGGGTCGGCGAGGGCGGCGCGGACCTGCGCGTCGGCGAACAGCACCCGCATCTCGGCGCTCGCGAGCGCCTTGCGGGCATCCGGATCCTTCAACAGGCGATCGAACGTCTCGCTCTGCATGAAGGCCTGGGCCTCGGTGTCGCCGAGCGCCACGTCCTTGCTCGACATCTGCTGTGCCTGGTAACGCTTGGCAGCGCCGATCGTGGCGTCAGCCCCTTCGGGCGATGGCGGCAGCACGCCGCCGATCCACAGACCGGCGAGCACGACCACCGCCGCGGTGCTGATACCCCACACGATTCTGGACCTGCTCGACATTACGTCCTCCTGTCGGGACTCGCGTCCCGTTCTGTTGACTACGCCAGCCGCCTGTGCCGGGAAGTGGCGCAGGCGGGAAAGCCATCCGGTCCGTGGCGGCGCCGTCGCTTCGACCCGGGCCATGATCTCCCCTACCATTCCGTGCGGGGGCTCGTCGGCGCCATCCGCCATCTCCGCGAGCGCCCGCAGTGCCGCCGCGGCCGTCCGCGCATCAGCGTCCCTGGAAAGCAGGGCTTCGGCCTGGTCGGCGTCGGCGGGAGGCAGGTCCCCGTCGACGTAGCGCTGAATCAGCTCGAAGTCTTCTCTTTCCATCTCAAACCTTCTCGTCTGCGAGCAGTTCGCAGAGCCGCTGACGCGCGCTGAACAACCTGGACTTCACCGTCTTCTCCGGGATTCCGAGCGTCGTGGCGATGTCTTCGTAGCGCATTTCGCCGAAGTGCCGCATGACGATCACGTCGCGCTGTGTCTCCGTCAGCTGCAGGAGCGCGGCGCGCACCCGCCGCCGCGTTTCCGCCACTTCCACCGGATCTGCCGGCCCCGCCGGCGAGGCCATCGCCGCGTCGATCTCCTGCGTCGGCCGCCGCGACCGGAGCGCGTTCAGGCACTCGTTGAGCAGGATCCGGTAGATCCAGCTGAAGAATCGCCGCCGGGGATCGCAACTTCCGAGCGCCTGGTAGGCCTTCAGGAAGACCGTCTGGGTCACGTCCTGCGCCTCGTCCCGGCTGCCCAGCATCCGGACCGCCACCCGGAACAGTGGGCGGTGATACCGTTCGACCAGCGGCTCGAATGCCTGCCTGTCGCCGTCGAGGCACCGCCGGATCAACCGCCCTTCATCGTCTGCGCTTACCTGTAAATACACATCGATTTCCGTAAAGTTGGGGGCGTTATAGCACACGGTCCGGGGTGCGCGGTCCGCGGTCCGCGGTCCGGGGTGCTTCGGGGGGTGCGCGCTGTGCGCTCGACGGGGTGCACGGTGCGCGGTGCGGGGTCACCGTTCGGGATCCGGGAACGGGGGCTCGGCTTGCCCGTTAGATCCTTGGCGCAGGCCGGGCCCGGCAATTGGGAATTGGAACTTGGGAGTTGGGAGTTGGGAGTTGGGAGTTGGGAGTTGGGAGTTTGGCCGTCCCCTCCGGGTATGATTGACCCCGCTTCGTATGTCAGCGGGCCGTCACACCCACGCGATGATCGGGTCGGCCGCCGTCGAACAGGTGGCAGGCTCGCTGGACGCCTTCTGCGCCGAGGAGCGCCTCCCGCACGAGGTGACCTGGCGCCTCCGGGTAGCCCTGGACGAAATCGTCGCCAACATCGTCGCCTACGGGAAACCGGGAGACCTGGCCGCCCTGGACGTCTGGTTCACGCGGCTCGGCGATGTCATTGAAGTCAGGGTTGAAGACGACGGGCCGCCCTTCGACCCCCTGGCCTGGCCGGCTCCTGACACTCACCTGCCGCTCGAGGCCAGATCGCCCGGCGGCCTGGGGATCGCGCTCGTGCGCGCCCTCATGGACGACGTGCAGTACGTCCGCACGAACAGGAACGTGCTCACGTTGCGGAAACAGATCGATGCACATCCAGCAGACTGAACGGGACGGAATCAGAATCGTGGCGCCCGCCGGGCGGATCGACACGACGACCAGTCCGATCGTCGAGGACGCGCTCCGCCGCGCCGTGGACGAGGGCGCACGAACGATCGTGGTGGACCTGGGGAACGTCGACTACATCAGCAGCGCCGGCCTGCGGGTGTTCCTCGTGCTCGCCAAGCGCATGCGGGACCTCCAGGGACGCCTCGTGCTGTGCGGGCTGGATGGACCGGTCCGCCAGGTGTTTCAGCTCGCCGGGTTCCTTCCGCTGTTCCAGATCGAAGCCTCGCAGGACGCCGCCCTGTCCACCCTGACGCACGCGTGACGCTCCACCTCCGCATCGAGCCGCCTGGGGGCGACCCCATCGACCGCGACTGCTCCGGGGGCATGCTGGTGCTCGGACGCGGCACCAACGCCGACGTCGTCATCGCCGATCACTCGATGTCACGGCAGCACGCGCGCATCGTGCGCAGCGATACGGGATGGCTCGTCGAAGACCTCGGCGCGCGGAACGGAACATTCCTCAACGGCGTCCGAATCGACGGGCCGCAGGCGATCGCGCCGGGTGACGTGCTGAAGTTGGGCGGGACGATCGTCCGGGTCGCCGAGCCCGGAACCGCCCCGCGGTCAGGCGTGCTCGGCACCGGCCACCTGTCGTCCTCGATCTTCCGCCGGGTCGCCGACATCACCGGCGAGCTGGATAAAGACGCCTCCGATGCGCCGGCCCGCGTGGCCGCACGGCTCAAGGCGCTCAACGACTTCCACCGCGCCCTGGCCGGACCGATTTCGCGCGATGCGCTCCTCGAGCTGCTGCTCGACCGTCTGTTCGCCGCGCTGCACCCCGAGGAGGGCGTCATCCTGCTTCAGGGGCCGGATGGCAGCATGACGACCGCCGCCAGCCGGCGGCTTCCGGGTGCAGAGGGGGAGCTGCTCGTCTCCCGGCGGCTCGTCACCGAGGTCGTCGAGAAGGGGACTGCGGCGCTCGTGTCCGACATCGCGATCGACGAGCGGTTCGCCAGCTCGCACAGCATCATCGGATCCGGCATCCGCAGCATCATCGCGGCGCCGATCAGCGACGCGGCCGGGTGCCTCGGGATGGTGGCCATCTACTCGCGCGCGCATGTTCGCCGGTTCAGCGAAGAGGATCTCGAGCTGCTCGTGTCGCTCGCATCGGCCGCCGCGCTGCGCGTGCGGAACGTCGCGCTGGCCGAGGAAGCTGCCGCGCGCCGCGTCCAGGACCGCGAACTCGCGCTGGCCCACGACATCCAGATGGCGATGCTCCCGCGCGGGTTCGAGGCGCGGCCGGAGCTCGACATCGCAGCCTCGCTGATACCTGCCCGTGCCGTCGGCGGCGATCTCTACGACTTCTTCGTCACCGGCGACGTGCTGTGGTTCATCGTGGCAGACGCGGCCGGCAAAGGCGTGAGCGCCGCGCTGTTCATGGCGGTGACGCGGACGCTCTTTCGCGCGATTGCGGCCGCGAGCGCCGGCGTCGGCTCCGTGATGGGCCGCATGAACGGGGAACTCGCGCGCGACAACGAACGACAGTTCTTCGTGACCGCCCTCGTCGGACGAGTGGACCTGCGTTCGGGTGGCGTGACGCTGGCCAGCGCCGGGCATCCCGCGCCACTGCTGCTGGCGGGCGGGAGGCGCGCGCGCCCGGTCGACGATCTCGAGAGCGGGATCGCACTCGGGATCCTCGAACAGGCCTCCTACGCCGAGACGCACCTGCGGCTCGCGCCGGGGGACCTGATGCTGCTCTACACGGACGGCGTGACCGAAGCGGTGGACGGGCGTGGTGCGCTCTTCGGCGATGCGCGCCTCCAGGCAAACGTCAGCGATCACGCAGACCTGCCGGCTGCCGAGATCGTGTCGCGCCTCGTCGGCGCCGTGAACAGCTACGCGGCGGGCGTGCCGCAGGAGGACGACATCACGGTACTCGCCCTTCGATATCGATATCCATCGGCATGAGTTCGTAGACGCGCGATTCGCCGTCGTCGAACACGAGCTGCAGCCAGGGAACCATCGGCAACTCCTCTTTCACCCTCGCCCACCGTTCCTCCTCGTAGAACTCCGGGTGGACGATGATGTGGGTCACCCCCACCGCAGCCAGAGTCCGCAGCGTCTCCTCGCTCGGGAAACGCCGCATCTCGGTGTACAGCTCGACGTGAGAGGGCGTCCGGAAGCCACTGTGCCCGTGCACGGTCTTTCGCCAGTGCGCGGTCGAGTGCAGCATGTAGGTGCTCTGAAGCCGCTCGTTCAGCTCGGTTGCCGGCATTTCGGCAATCACCCGCGCGGAGGGCTGAGTCGCAATCCATCGATCCGCGTCCGGAATGCGCACCTCGTAGGGGCGATGACCCGGGAGCGGAATGGTCAAGCATTCGGCGATCATCACCGCCGCGACGACAGCCGCGGCGACGTGGATCCTCCGGCGCGGCCATCCCCGCACCATCGTCTCGAAACCGGCGCCCGCCAGCACCGCCAGACTCAGCATGCCCAGGAGCATGAAGCGCGATGGCACCCGGATGAAGTTGAGCCCCGGCAATTCGTGCACGTAGGGCCAGAGCCCGATCGGCGGGCCGGCGGAGAGCAGAACCGCGGCGATCGTCACGAGCAGGTACAGGCCGACGGTGGATGGCCGGATACCGCTCGTGCCGTTCTCCCGGTTGCGCGCGCGGCTTCGAACGAGTCCGGCGACGGCAAGACCCGCGAGCAGAAGCGTGGCGAACCCGGGAAAGAGGTACGCATTCGCACGTTCGATGAAGTCCGTGTTCCAGAACGTCTCGAAGATCCAGGTGTGCAGCGTCGTCGGCGAGGCCAGGAAGCTCTCGAATGGCGTCTCCCAATCCGCCAGCGTACGGATCAGCCCCATCTGGTTCTGTAGCTGCTTATACGGGATGAAGATCAGAACTGACGGCAACAGCAGCAGTACGCCGGCGATCCCGGCGTCGCGGATCCACTGCAGCAGCGGACGCAGCGATCGCGTTTGCGCCAGCGTCCAGGCAAGCAGGAACAGGATGGCGGTCGCGAGATAGACGGCGGCGTGCCCGCTGGTCAGCGCCTGGAGCGTGAAGAAGCCGATCGCGATCAGCAGATCGCGCCGGCGTGCCTCCGCGAGATAGGTGTGAAGGTACGCCAGGCAGAACGGGATCCACTGGATCGTCGTCAGGTGCATCTGGCCGATCCGGAAGAACCGGCCCGGCGAGAACGCGAACACCATCCCGCAGATCAGCGCGGCAAGCGGTGTGAGACCGAGCCGTCGTCCCAGGACGAAGGCGCCGAGGCCGCTCAGCGCAATCGACAGCAGCTCCGTGATGTTCAACGCCAGAATGTGGTCGCCCGTCATCCAGAGAATCGGCGCCGCGAAGATCGTGCTGCCCAGGAGGCTCTCGGAGAACGCCAGCGTCAGCGGGTGCGGGTGGTAGATGTTCGCGTCGAATAGTGAGAGCGGCGACGTGAAGAGCGCGTGCGTGTTCCACGCCAGCGTCCACATGAACAGATCGGTGTCGGGATCGCCCGGCATCGCCGAACTGCGTACGTTCAGCACGAGCGGGTAGGCAAGCAGCAGGGTGCACGCCGCGTAGAAGACGGCCGCACGCACCGTCGGACTCCGTCGCATTCTGGGGATGCAGCATTATGCGACAGACAGCCCTCGCTGTCACCAAGTCCCGTTCACGACGTTCGATTCACGACCTCTCGGGCGCTTCGGCGCGCCGTTGATACAGATAGGACGCGACGAGCAGGAGGATGCCGACGCCGAGCACGCTCAGCATGCGGTAGACGCGATCGAGGCCCGCGATGTCGAAGTAGAGGACCTTGACGACGACCACCGCGAACAGGCCGATCGCCAGGTATCGGGCGGGAGCGAAGCGCTGGCGAATCCCCACGAATACGAGGACGACCGCGTAGAGCGCCCACGTCACCGACAGCGTGACCTGCTCCATCAGGCCTGCGTCCGCGGCCGCACGCAATTCTCCCCCGGCACTCGCGCCGAATGCCTGCCGGGCGAAGTAGGCATGGATCTCGGCGGACACGAATGCCAGCGCCAGGAGGTTCGCGACGACGATGAGCGCCGTCCTCGCCTCGTTGCGGACTTCGTCGACAGGATCGTGGGTGATCCGCCAGGCGAGCCAGGCCAGCCCGCCAATCGCAAGCGCCGTGGCCAGCGCCCGCGGATTCAGCCAGGGCGTGTCGCTAAGGGGAAGCGGCGACGCCAACAGATTGAAGACCTGCAGCGTGGCGAGCGCGATCAACGTGGCGCTGCCGAGCGCAAGAGACCGGCGGCGCTCGCGTGCGGCCAGCCACCCGACGAACACACCTTCCGCCATCCACCCGACCGCGACGGCAGGCCCATCGAATACGAGGACGATCGCGGCCGCGGCAAGCGTGCCGGCAAGGATGACGAACTGGATCCTCAGGCGCGGAGCACGCCCCTGCGCAAGGACGCCGAGCGCCGCGTTCCAGCCGGCCAGGCTCGCGACCATCCACGGGTTCCAGACGGTCGCGCGGGTGTCGAGAAACAGGTAGAGCGACATCGGCAGCAACAACCCGTTGATCTGCGCGTGAACGACCGCCCACGGCGACAGCGGCGCATCTCCCGTGTCCGTCGCCTCCTCCCAGGAGGCGGCGAGATGCAGGGCATACAACGCGAATACCGTCGCGATGGCCGGGGCGTACCAGCCGGGATATTGAAGGTCCGCAAGCCAGGCCGCCATCGGCATGCCGACGAGGACCAGAACGAGCACGCGGATCCAGGCAGCACGCATGCGGTGGCCGGCGAGCAGCCACACGAGCGTGAACAGCACCACGTAGACGAGCCAGCCAGCCGGGTGCCGTCCGAGCAGGAGCATCGAGGCAAGGTGATACGCCAGCGGTGCGGTGGCGAGAACAGCGGCCGCAATCTGCACCTTCGCCGTCGTCAGCCCGGACCGAGCGATCGTGAGCAGGATGTAGCCAAAGAGCGCCGCGTATGCCGTCAGGAAGAGTTCCGTGGTGAGCCACTGCCCGCTGCGATACGAGGTGAAGAACCAGGAGAGCACCAGCACGAACGTGCAGACGTAGCTCAGGGCACCGAGGAGCGGCCACGGGTACCGCCGCATGATGACCGTGGTGCCGGCGATCAGGAGCCCCATATAGGTGAAGAGCACGACCTGCGCGTCCGCATCCCCGCCGACCAGCAGCGGCGTGGCGAAGCCGCCGATGAAGCCGAGGGCGGCGAGCGGCTGCGCCTGTTGCCGGTCGGCGAGAAACACCGCAAGACCGGTCACGGCCACCATCAGGACGAAGGCGGCGGCTGCCGGAATCAGTCCATAGAAGTGCAGGGCCGCGTAGATCGAGACATAGAGCACGAGAATCCCGGCCCCGGCCAGCGCATGCCCGAACAGGGCGAGCCCGCGCGACCAGAACCGCATCCCACCGGCGATCAGGAGCGCCCCGGCCGCGACGCCCGCGGCGACGCGCAACGGCTCGCTGATCCAGCCGTTGTCGAAGGCGAACTTCACGAAATAGCTGATGCCCAGGACGACGGCGGCGATCCCGGCGAAGAGCAGCCAGCGGCCGCCGATGAGGGCCTCGAGGTCCGCGGTCCGGAGTGCGGAGTCCGCTGTCCGCGGTCCGCGGTCCGCGGTCCGGGGTGCGGGGGCCGCGGTGCGCGGTCCGCGGTCCGGGGTCCGGAGTGCGGGGTCCGGGGTCCGGAGTCCGGGGTCCGGGGTGCGGAGTGCGGGGTCCGGGGTCCGGGGTGCGGGGTCCGCAGTGCGCGGTTCAACGAGGTATGTTTCGACGTGCTTCAGGCGCTCCTCGAGGATCCCGAGGCGCTGCTGGAGCTTGAACGCCAGTTCCTCGGCGTTTCTCGCCCGGTAAAAGGCGATGATCAGGCCGAGCAGCAGGAGAACGATGACGACAATCACGAGGCGATCGTCTGCTCCATCTGTGCGTTCACTTTAGCCTGTCTCACGGTTCGCCGCTCTGACCGGCAGTGAATAACTGCCCGACTTGCGAGAAGGAGGCGTCGCAGTTCCTGCAATCGGACCGGCACGACCACGACAGATCCGGCGCAAAACCGCGGATCGCCCGGGCGGCAACGGCCGTGCATCGGAGGCGGGCATGAAAACAAAAGTCCACGGCGGGTCGACGGTCAACGGCGGCAGCTCGCTCTGCGCGACCTGCCACTATTCCATCATCATCCGCGGCCGCTCCCTCGACGAAGAGATCGTCGAGTGCTCCGCATCGTCGATGATGGGCGGCAGGCGGGTGCCATTCAAGGTGACGTCCTGCAGCGCCTACAGCGATGCCCGCCGCCCCTCGTACGGCGAGATGGTGCGCACGGCCTGGATCCTGACGCCGCATTCGAAACGGCGTCCGGCGGGGTTCATCCGCGCGGCGGATCTCGACGCGCAGGAACTCAGAGAGATCCTGATGGTGGGCTCACCCGAGGAATGATCCCTTAGCGCCCGGACATCGCGGTTCCGTGCTACTTTAGGTGCGCTCCCAACCCATCCCGCGGAGGAAACGAACGAGATGTCCGTGCGCAATTTTGTGAAGGCTGGCCTGGCCTGCCTGACGATGTCAGCCCTGACGCTGGCGGTCCATGCCCAGCAGAAGACCAAGGACGGCATCGAGAGATGCGACACGCCGATCGGCACCATCGCCATCAACGAACCCGAAGCCGACCAGGTGCGCGCGCTGAGCGGTTACAAGCTCGGTTCCCCCGCAGGCGTGCTTCGTATCCTCATCCAGGAGTCGAACTGCTTCCTGGTCGTCGAGCGGGGGACCGGCCTGACGCAGATGAAGCAGGAGCGGGAACTCTCACGCAGCGGTGACCTGCAGGGCGGCTCGAATGTGGGCGGTGGACAGATGGCGGCCGCCGATTACATCCTGACCCCGGGTGTCATCTTCTCCGACGACAACTCCGGCGGAGTCGGCGGCGCAGTGGGTGGCTTGCTCGGCCGGCGCCTCGGCGTCGCCGGCGGCGGCGTCAAGTTCAAGGAGGCGCAGACCAGCCTGCTCGTGGCGGACATGCGCAGCGGCGTCCAGGTGGCGGCGGCGCAGGGGCAGGCGAAGAAGGCCGACTTCGGCGTCGGCGCGCTCGGCGTGCTCGGCGTCGGTGTCGGCGTGGGCGGTTACAGCAGCACCGACGAAGGCAAGATCATCGCCTCGAGCTTCCGCGACAACTACAACACCATCGTCCGCTCGATCCGGGCGAACCCGTCCCTGATGGCGCGCGCCAAGGCGCCCAAGGCCGGTGCCGCGTTCAACGAGGGGGACGTCCTTCGAGCGAAGATCAATGGCGTGCAGGTGGTCAAGGCGCCAAAGGACGGTTCCGACATCGTCGCGACGCTGCAGCGTGACGAGGAACTCGTGTACCTGGGCGTGGAAGAGAATGGCTTCCTGAAGGTCCTGGCGCCCGCCGGCGAAGGCTGGGTCCGCAAGCTCGTCGTCATGCGGTAAGTGGACCCGGTCGCGCAACGAGCGTAGACTACCGGCCATGCGACACCCTCGCTGGCTCCTGTGCCTGTCTCTCGTTGTCGCGTTAGACGCGTCCAGTGCCGCGGCGCAGGAGCGTCAACTCGGGATGAAGATCGGCGCCAGCCTGTCGACGCTCCACCGCGACCGTCCCACCTCCGAAGTGCCGTACGACCACCGGTCCGGGATCACGGGAGGCGCGTATCTCGTCCAGCCCCTTCGCGGCCGCATCGCCGCGCAGTTCGAGATGCTGTTCACCGAAAAGGGTGCGGCGCTCCCGTTCAATCCGCCGTCGCTCATCCAGGGTGAGATGAGCATCCGCTACAAGTTCCACTACATGGACGTGCCGATCCTCGCGCGGGTGCAGGGTCCACGCGTCGGCGGCGGACGGCTCCACCTCTTTGCCGGTCCGACCGTGAGCCTGCGGCTGAGCGCGAAGCAGCAGACGGCGTTTCTGCTGGGTGGAGCGGCCGGCTTCGAGCGCGACGTCGGATCCGAGATGGATCGCATGGACCTCGGGATGACCGCGGGCGCGGGTCTCGACATCGGCCGGGCGGCGTTCGATGTGCGTTACACCCACGGCCTCAACGACGTGCTCGCCGACCTCGCTGGCGCCCGCGTGGGTAATCGCAACATCCTCATCACCGGCGGCTTTCGAGTCTTCTAGTAAGTCCAACGTCAGTGCAGAGACGACCGCTCGGTCAATGACGAATGCTGAATGGCGAATGAGTGCTTCTTCGTCACTCGGAATTCGTCACTCGGCATTGACGGGCGACTTGCGTCACGCGGGTCCGGCGCGCCGCGCCACCAACACGGCGCTCGGCCTCGTCATGGAGGCGGTCGGCGGGAGCGCGTCCCGCTAGATCTGTTCCGCCTCGACCGCTCGGCTCGCCGCAGGGTCAGCAGACTGCGGACGACGATCACCGCGACGGCGATCAGCATGACGACGAGAATCAGGCGCGTGATAGTCATCACCAGCGTCGCGCGGGGCGCAAGGTCACACAGCCTCGAGACGCCGGCGCCTCGACCGATGCGAGCGCCGGTCCCTTCGCGAACACGGCGTCCGGCGTAAACAGTTCCACGACCGCCACCAGACTGGTGGCCCCGAAGCGGGCGAAATCGATCACAATGCCGTTCGGTTCGAGGGCGGCGACGAAGGCATCGTAGAAACTCGAGCCCTCATCAGGGAACCCCGCGTAGAGGAGCACGCGCGTCCTCCCCTCGAGAGCCGCCTGCAGTTGCTGGCGGCAGTGCGGCCGTGCCCGCTCGTGAGAAGCGGCCAGCATCAACGTTCCATCGGGCAACTCGCGGCCGATCGCATGGTGGCGGATCGAAAGATTTCCGTACCACCAGATGGCCGGCCAGCCGAGCTGGGTCGTCACGATCACATCGCCCGCCCGATGCCGCGCCTTCAGCCAGGCCACGGCGCGGCGGTCGTCGAGGTCGTGGTTGCTGACGGCCGGCACGCCGACATCCAGATGCCGATATCCGCGGACGATGACCTGGGATCCGACGACAACGGCGGCCGCGGTCATTACGCTTCCGAACGCCATCGCCAGCCGCGGCCTTTCCCACGGCCGACGCATGAGAGTCACGCCCGCATCCAGCAGCAGGGCGATACCGGCGTAAAGAGAGGGCACGATCCACAACGCGAGCCGGTCGTCCAGCGGAACCTGGCGGATCGCCGCGAGCAGGAATCCAGCGAGCGGGACCGATGCGAACATTGCCCCGAGGAGCCGTCGTCGAGTTACGGCGAATCCGAACAGGGCGGCAGCCCAGAACGCGACGCCCCACTCCGATCCGCCAGGATTGCTCGCCAGCCGCTCGAGCCGTTTGCCGATCCACGCGACGACTCCGGCGGCGTCGAGACCGTGCGGCATGACGTGGCCGGCCCAGTAGTCGCGCAGAAACCGGCTGTTGTCGGTGTACTGCAACGACAGGCCGTAGTGGACCCCGAACGACAGCAGCCACACGACTGCGGCCACCGCAAACCGCGCGACGGCACGCAGACCGAGCCGCCGGTAGATGGCTCCGGCGAGCAGTACCGCGCACAACGGCGTCGCGAGCACCGCGCCGTACGAGATCCACTGCGTCAGCGAGGCGACGATCCACCAGCGGGTCCAGCGCCGTTCGACCGTGCCGTCCTCTGGAGTCTCGACGACCCATGCGGCGAGCGCGGGCAGCAGGAGTGCCGAGAACGTGTCCGCCGAGTAGTGCTTCAGCTCGAAGCGATAGTGCGACATCCACTGCCCGATGGACGTCATGAGAACGAAGAACGCCGCTGGAAACGGATGCAGCCACCTCATGGCGATCCAGAGGGCGGTCATCACCGTGGCGGCGCCTGCCACCAGCGGGAAGAAGCGGAGGCTCAATTCCGAAGCGCCGAACATCAGGAGCGCGGCGCGCTGCACGACGAGCCACCCGAAGGGCGCGCCCTGCCCGAGCCACAACGGCCCGGCCAGCTGCGTGAACGAGCGGTCGCGGATATTGATCGCGATCATCTCTTCGTCGAGCCAGAACGGCGCTGCTCGGAACCACTGCGCGACGTCGGCGCCAAGCGCCACGAGCGCGATCAGAACAACGGGGATAACGGCAACCGGACGCACGGTTCCGATCGTACGACGGCTTCCGCGAAGCGTGCTCGCGCTGCAGATGAGCTGGGTCGGGCGAGACTTCCCCTATTCGGTGTCTTCCACCGGGCCTCCGCCCGCGCGGACGACGTCCTCCTGCTTGACGCGATCGACGTTGAACTTCTCCGCGTTCTTCTTCATTCGCCCGAGCACGTCGTCGAAATCGAACTCGGTCGACTTCGAGAAGCGGATCGGGTTGATGCGCGCGACGACGAACGGACGGAGGTGCGGGCTGGTGAAGCCGCGCTTCTTCAATTTGTCGACGATGGCGCCAACGGCATCGTCGATGTCGAGGATCATGGCGGCCCGGCGCGTCCGCTCTTTGAGCGCCTTCGGCAGCGGCTCGTCGAGGAAGTCGTCGATCCGCCGCAGCAGCGGCTGATAGGCGCCGCCGCCGAGCCGTGGCCGCGACTCGTAAGCCGCGCCGAGCGTGAGGAACGCCGGCTGCTCGAACTCGAACGTGAACTCCCGCTCCTGGCGGGACCGCTGCTCGTCGGCCAGCCCGCGCAGCATGCGGATCGTCTCGAGCGACTTCTCTTTCAGGTTGTGGGCCTTCTCCGTGTTGAGCGCGAGGATCTTGAAGGCGACCTCGGGATCCGGCACGACGAGCGCGACGATCGCCTTCGCGCCCAGCTTGCGCATGGCTTGCAGGCGATGGTTGCCGTTCGGCGTCAGGTAGCCGTCCTTGCCGCGGACGCAGATGACCGGATCGAGAAAGCGTCCGAGCGTCTCGAGCACGTTCATCAGGCGCTTGACGTGAGGCTCCGAAGGATCGCGCTGATAGGGAGTGGGCTCGACCTGATCGATCGGGAGCGCCGCCAGCAGCGCAGGCGTGCCGCCAAACGGCTCGCGCTAGGAGGCGAGCACGACGCCGCCGTCGGATTCGATCTGCGCGGCGAGTTCCTTCGTCTGCCGGTCGTTGACCGCCGCGGTTTCCGGGGCGGCAAGCCCGACCGATCGAGGCGCCACCCGCTTTCGTCGCCGGACGGTTTTCTTCTTCGCCATCGTCGGGGCGGTATTGTAGCCGTGATGGATACGGCCGGGTGGTTGTGCTACGCTCCGTCCCCCGGGGGAGCGGGCCGCTCCCCGCATCGGTAACACCCCGCCCCGAGGGTGGGCGTGGGGACCAAGTACGAGGCACGAGCCGTGACTACCACCCTGGATTCTCAAAACCCGGGATCCACCCGCAACACGGACACCGACGCGAGCGCCGCGAATCTCGACAAGGTTCGGGACCTGATTTTCGGCGGACAGATGCGCGACTACGACCGCCGTTTCGTCGCCCTCGAAGAGCGGATCCTGAAAGAAACCACCGATCTTCGCGAAGAGGTCAAGAAGCGGCTGTCGGCGATCGAAAGCCTGATCTCGCGCGAAGTCGACGCGCTGAACGATCGCCTGAAGGCGGAACAGGAAGACCGCTCAACGGCGTCGAACGACCTCGCCCGCCAGTTGGACGACACGGCGCGGACGTTCGAGAGAAAAACGGCACAGCTCGACGACCAGATGGCCCGCGGGCTGCGCGACGTCCGCCAGCAACTGCACGATCAGCACCGGCAGTTGTCCGATGATCTGAAGCAGCAGGCCGACCAGATCCTCGAGCGGCTCGCGCACGAGGCCCAGCGGCTCGGCAGCGACAAGACCGACCGCGCGTCGCTGGCGGCGCTCCTGACCGAGATGGCCATGCGGCTGACCGACGACTTCCGCCTGCCGGCCGCGGAGGACACCGGGCGTGGCTAACGCCGCGGCCGCCCGGCAGGGCGACCGCACCCCGGCCGCCGATGCGGCCCACGCAAGCGACTTCGCCGAACTACGCTCGCTGATCGTCGGGCCGGAGCAGCGGCAGCTGCACACGATCCAGGCGCGTCTCGACGATCCCGCCAGCCAGGCGCGCGACGTCAGCCGGGTCCTGCCCGTGGCGATGCTGCTGCGCAAGGACGATCCGCAGATGACGCGCGCGCTTGCGCCCACGGTCGAAGAAGCGCTCACGGCGTCCGTGCGTCGCAACCCTCGCCCGCTCGCCGACGCCCTGTTCCCGATCTTCGGCCCCGCCATCCGCAAGGCGATCGCCGCCAGCCTGAGCAGCATGCTCGAGTCGTTGAACCAGACGCTCGAGCACAGCCTCTCGTGGCGCGCGCTGCAGTGGCGCGTCACCGCCTTGCGGACGGGCAGGCCGTTCGCCGAGATCGTGCTGCTGAACACGCTCGTCTACCGCGTCGAGCAGGTGCTTCTGATCGACCGCGACACCGGTCTCCTGCTGCAGCACGTGACCTCGAGTGCCGTAAAGGCACAGGACGCCGACATGGTCTCGGGCATGCTCACCGCGATCCGCGATTTCGCGCGTGACTCGTTCCGCGTCTCCGAAGACGAAGCGCTCGATCAGCTTCGCATTGGCGACCTCTCGGTATGGATCGAGCAGGGGCCGCACGCCATCCTTGCCGCCGTGATCCGCGGGAACGCGCCGGCGGAGCTTCGCCAGCGCATGCAGGAGACCGTCGAGCACGTCCACGCGCGCATGGCTGACGCGCTGGTGGCCTTCGACGGCAACGCGCAACCCTTCGAGGCGGTCAGGCCGGCGCTCGAGGGCCTGATCGAATCCAGCTATCGAACCGAACGCCGGAACACGTCCCCCGTTCTCTGGCTGGCCGCCGCCGGCGTCCTGCTGCTTTTCGGCTGGTGGAGTTACAGCGCGATTGCGGCACGATCCCGGTGGAACTCGTACCTGTCGGCGCTTCGCGCCGAACCTGGAATCGTGATCGTCTCCACCGAACGGCGGGACGGAAAATTTGTCGTCAACGGACTCCGCGATCCGCTGGCGCGCGACCCGGCCACGCTGGTCGCCGGAAGCGGCATCGCGCCCGACGACGTGGTTGCCAGCTGGGAGTTGTATCAGGCGCTCGATCCACCGATCGTCCAGGAGCGCGCGCGACAGCTGTTGCGTGCTCCCGACACGGTCGATCTGGACTTCGCCGGCGGAGTGCTGGCCGCCAGCGGCTCCGCGCCCGCCGGATGGATTCGCGAGAGCGCCCGAATGGCCGCGTTCGTTCCGGGCGTAACGCGCTACGACGACCGTGCGCTCCTCGAGAGCGAGGCGGCGCGCATCGCGCGAATCCTCTCGGCATCGAACCTGCTCTTCGTGCGCGGATCCACGGTGCTGGACCCGGAGAGCGAGCCGGTGCTCGCCGCGCACCTCAACCGGATCCGTGAACTCGATGCGCTCGGACAGGCGGCCGGCCGAACCTTCGTCATTCAGATCGTGGGACACGCCGATGGGGATGGCTCGCCGGAGACGAACGACGCCCTGAGCGTCAGCCGCGCGCACATCGTGCGCGCCGCGATCGACGGCCTCCGGCTGTCGCACATTCGAACGGACGCGCGCGGCGCCGGCAGCCGCGAACCACTCACTCAGGACCCGTCCGAGACTGCCAAGCGCGCGAACCGGCGCGTGGCGCTCAGTCTCGCCTCACCGCGATGATCCAGAAGAAGATCTGCATGCTCGGCGCGACCGGCGTCGGCAAGACGAGCCTGGTGTCCCGATACGTGCTCAGCCTGTTCTCCGATACCTACATGACGACGATCGGCGTCAAGGTGGACAAGAAGAACGTCTCTGTCGACGGGCAGGACGTGATGTTGATGTTGTGGGACATCTACGGCGAAGACGAGTTCCAGACCGTTCGCACGTCGTACCTGAAGGGGGCGTCCGGCTATCTGCTCGTCGCCGACGGCACGCGTCCGCTCACGATCGACATGGCGCGGCAGCTGCAGACGAAGGCCGCGGACGTGATCGGCCGCGCTCCCTTCATCCTGGTGCTCAACAAGGCCGATCTCGGCGACCAGTGGCACCTCGACGATCGCGCGATCTGGCGCCTCGTCGAGGACGGCTGGTCGGTCGTTCGCACGAGCGCCAAGACAGGGGAAGGCGTGGAGGACGCGTTTGCCAGGCTGACCAGGAGAATGCTCGCAGTATGAACGGCCCCTACGACCGGCAAGTATCAGCGTCCATGCTGTCGGCGCTGATGTCGATCCTCGACATCGTCGTGCTCGAACGGCTGCCCGGCGGCGCGTTCAAGCGCCTGGCGAACGATCCTGCCCCGTCGTGGTTCACCGAAGCCTTCAGCAGCGTTCTCGAAGGATCGCCGGCGACACTGGCACAGGCCTTCCCGATCCTGGATCCGTTTCTGTCGGAGGCGGAGGCGTTCTGGGGGCGGACCAACTTCGGCCGTCTCGATGGTGAAGCCTTCGTCGTCGCCGGACCGGGCGGAAGAAATCTGCCGCTCGTCACCGTCGCGGTCGCCCTGGACGGGCGTCACTTCCTGCTGCTCCATCGCGTGGCCGGGTTCGACGACCGCCAGGAGATCCTCCAGCGCGCACGCGAACGCGCGCTCGAGCACGAAGACGTCGTCCGGCGGATCGACCGTCTTCGGCGGCCATTCGCGCGTTTGAACCAGCGGCTCGGGGAACTCGAAGCATCGGAAGGGCTCACCGAATCACAACGGGCAGCGCTCTCATCGGCATCCACCGAGTTGGCCGCGCTCGGTCAGGCGCTCGACGAACTGCCGAAGCCGCCGCCTGGTACGACCGTGAGGCGGAGGTGAGCGACCGCGACTCCCCTGAAGTCGTGGCAACTGGCTGATAGCGGCAGCTGTCACCACGGATGAACGCAGGGAGCGCAGAGGTTCTCTATGTTTGTTTCCGTGGTGTGCCGGCATCCGGCTCCAGCCCCACGCCGTTCACGGCCGGAACCCCATGAGAGAACCCCTCTGCGTTCCCTGCGTTTTTCGTGGTGACGGGCAACCACAACAACCCCGCAGCGGCACGTTCAGTGCGGTGGCTGTCGGTCGGACAACCCGCTTCGCAGCGACGGCGACTCCCCTGAAATAGTGGCAACTGGCTGATAGCGAACAGCTGTCACCACGGATGAACGCAGGGAGCGCAGAGGTTCTCTATTTTTTGTCTTAGTGGTGTGCAGGGCATCCGGCTCCAGCCCCCCACGCCGTTCACGGCCGGAACCCCATGAGAGAACACCTCTGCGTTCCCTGCGTTTTTAGCCGTGGTGACAGGCAGCCGCAACAACCCCGCAGCGGCACGTTCAGTGCGGTGACTGTCGGTCGGACGACCCGCTTTGCAGCGACCGCGACTCCCCTGAAGTCGTGGCACCTGGCTGATCGCGACAGCTGTCACCACGGATAAACGCAGGGAGCGCAGAGGTTCTCTATGTTCGTTTCCGTGGTATGCCGGCATCCGGCTCCAGCCCCCCACGCCGTTCTCGGCCGGAACCCCCATGAGAGAACACCTCTGCGTTCCCTGCGTTTTTAGCCGTGGTGACAGGCAGCCGCAACAACCCCGCAGCTGCACGTTCAGTGCGGTGGCTGTCGGTCGGACAACCCGCTTCGCGGCTCCACCGCCACCCCATCAAGCGCCCGCAGCAGCCTGGCATCCCAGTTGTAGACGTCCCTCGCATAGCGGGCCTCGCCCGACGCACTCACGCTCACCGTCCAGTAGACGATCAGCACCTGCATGGGCCGCTTCAGGAACACGGTCTCGGTCTTGCCGCTGTCGACCGCCTGCTGGACCGCGGCGCGGTCCCAGTCATCCTGGCCTTCGAGCAACACGGCCGCAAGGTCCAGCGCATGCTCGACGCGGATGCAGCCGGAGCTGAACAACCGCTCGTCAGCCGAGAACAGCTCCTGGCTGGGTGTGTCGTGCAGGAAAATCGAGTGCTCGTTGGGAAAGATGAACTTCACCCGGCCGAGCGCGTTGTCGGGTCCTGGCGGCTGCCTGAGCGTGTACGGGAAGTTCCGGGGCGAGACGTTCGCCCAGTCGATCGCGTCAGGTGACACGCGGCGCCCCTGCCGGTCCAGGATCATCAGCTTCTTGCGCGCGATCGCGTTCACGCCCTTCTTCATGGGTGCGATCACGTCCTGCGCGGCGATGGTCGGCGGGACCGTCCAGTCGGGATTGAACACGAGGTACTGCATCTCGGCGCGGAAGGCCGGCGTCTGCCGCCCGGCGCGGCCGACCTGCGCCCGCGTTTCCCAGACGTTCTTCCGATCGCGAATGACGTAGACCTTGAACGCCGGCAGGTTCACCAGCACGAACGAGTCACTGAGTCCGCCGACGACCCAGCGCGCGCGTTCCAGATTGACGCGGACCTGGTTC
>DASWVN010000021.1:0-45881 GCA_036401215.1 Vicinamibacterales bacterium
GGTGGAGGTGTTGGCTGCGGCGCGGGCGCCGGCGCGGGGCTCGTGCTCGGCGGCGTCATGCCGGGCGGCAGCCACCCGCCGTTGTAGCACGTGCCTCCGCCCATCGAGGCGAATGGATCCGGTGTCGTGCAGCCTCCCGGCGCGGGCGCCGGAGCCGGCGCAGGCGCCGGTGCCGGTGCAGGCGGTGGCGTCGACGGCGCCGTGTAGCCGATGGTCACCACGAGGTAATCCGAGTGCGGACTCTTCGTGCCGTCGGCCGCGTACGCCTGCACGACGAAGTAGTACGTGCCGTTCGGCAGCGATGAAAGCGTGAACGACGTCGTGTTCCCCGCGTTGATGGTGTTGGGATACGAGCCCGGCGCCGTGCCGTACTTGACCGTGTAGCCGGCGACGTTCGGGCTGGTCGAGGGATCCCATGCGAGCGTGACCGATGCCGCTTCGGCGCGGCCGGCGCACAGCACGACGAGGAGGATGCACGCGCATCCAAGAGAGCGCAAAACCTTTTGGAGCATGCCTCACCGGGGGGCAAGGGATGTACCCTGCCCGGGTCAGTTCGTGACTGCCGGAAAAACCTTGGATTTGGGGACCGGAACCGTCAGCGGCCGCGCCGGGCCGACTCGTGTGCCGTTACAGAAACCGGGGGTGGATTTCCAAACTGTGTGCGGGCGAAGCAAGGGCGGTGCCGGTCGGCAGGAATGCGGGAATTGCTGGATTTGCTGAGGGTTACGGGCCGTGTGTTAGTCTTACTCCCTGCGACACCATGACCAAGCGTGCACTAATTACCGGGATTACCGGGCAGGACGGCTCGTACCTGGCCGAGCTGCTTCTCGAGAAGGGGTATGAAGTCGTCGGGGTCACCCGCCGGATCAGCGCGCCGAACAACTGGCGCATCGAGCACCTGCTCGGGCGGATCGCATTGCGTCCGGCGGACCTGCTCGATCAGCTCTCGCTGATCCGTGTGCTCGAGGACGTGCGTCCGACCGAGGTCTACAACCTGGCGGCGATGTCGTTCGTGCCGGCCTCGTGGGACCAGCCGATGCTCACGGGGGAGTTCAACGCGCAGGGGGTGACGCGCGTGCTCGAGGCCGTGCGCCACGTCGATCCCGGGATCAAGATCTATCAGGCATCGTCGAGCGAGATGTACGGCAAGGTGCGGGAGGTGCCGCAGACGGAGCTGACGCCGTTCTACCCGCGCAGCCCGTACGGCGTGTCGAAGGTGTTTGCGCACTACATCACGGTGAACTACCGCGAGAGCTACAACCTCTTTGCGGTGTCGGGGATTCTCTTCAACCACGAGTCGCCGCGCCGCGGGCTCGAGTTCGTGACGCGCAAGGTGACCGACGGCGTCGCGCGGATCAAGCTCGGTCTCGCCGATTCGCTGGCGCTCGGCAATCTCGACGCGCAGCGCGACTGGGGCTATGCCGGCGACTACGTCCGTGCGATGTGGCTGATGCTGCAGCAGGACGCTCCCGACGACTACGTGATCGCGACGGGGGAGAGCCACTCGGTGCGCGAGCTGGTGGAACTGGCGTTCGGGCACGCGGGTCTCGACTGGGAAAAGTACGTGCGGCTCGACCCCAAGTTCCTCCGTCCCGCGGAGGTGGATCACCTGATCGGCGATTCATCGAAGGCGCGCAAGGTGCTCGGCTGGAAGCCGGAGGTCGACTTCCCGGGCCTGGTGCGGATGATGGTGGACGCGGACCTCGAGCGCTTATCGCGCGCGCCGCAAACGCCTCAGGGGGTCGAAGTGCGGGGGTGAAGGACAGCGCCACCGGTCCCGCCGTCGTCTCGACCTCTCCCCGCGTCTCTATCGTCACCGCCACCTTCAATCGCAGCGGTGTGCTCCGGCATACGATCGCGAGCGTCATCGCCCAGCGGTTCACCGACTGGGAACTGCTGGTCATCGGCGACGCGTGCACCGACGACACCGCCGACGTGGTCGCTGCTTTCAGCGACCCACGGATCCGATTTCACAACCTGGCCACCAACGTCGGGGAGCAGTCCGGACCGAATAACGTCGGTGTCTCGATGACCCGCGGCGCGCTGATCGCGTTTCTGAATCACGATGATCTTTGGTTTCCCGATCATCTCGATACGTTGGCCACCGCGATCGACGACACGGGTGCAGATCTCGTGTTCTCGCTGATGGCCATGATGATTCCCGGCCATCGACCGCTGCTGAGCAACTTCACGCCGTCGGGCAGATACGAGCTCCGCACTGTCGTGCCTGCGTCATCGTGGCTGTTTCGTCGCGACCTCGCCGATCGGGTGGGTCCGTGGCACTCGTATCGGATGTCATATGAGGCGCCGTCACAGGAGTGGCTGTCTCGCGCCGTGCGTGCGGGCGCGAGTCTGAGGCTGGTTTCCTCGGTGACGGTGATCGCGTTTCCATCAGGATACCGACGGAACAGCTACCTCGACCCCGACGATTCGGAACAGGCGCGCTGTGCAGCAGGTATTCGATCGGAGTCGGCGTTTCGCGAGCGCCTACTGACCGAGATAATGCTCGGGCAGGCGGCGGGGGACGAGCTTGCGCTGAGTAAGACGGCCGTAGGGTCGTACCTTCGACGTGCCGCGAAGAATACGGCTAGTGCGGTGCTGTCGCGCGGCGGTCTCTCCCCCGCGGCGGTTCGCCTGTTCCTGAAATCGCGACGCCGCGGTCATCTCATCGACACCCTCAGACGCACTCGGGGGCTGCCGGATCTTTCACGGAAGGAGCGGAATTGACTCAGACGAACCCATCGTGGCAACTGACAGGCGCGACACAGGACGCGCAAAGCGTGACCGCCGACTGGCAGCCGGTCAAGGCAGGCGGCATACACGGCGTACGTCTTCTGGAGTCACGTTGGGTCGTGAAATCGAACGGCCGTCTGGCGGAACTGTTTCGGGCGGATTGGTTCGCAGGGCGGATCCACGTGGACCAGGTCTTCCAGGTGATCCTCAACGCGCATGGCATCTCCGCGTGGCACGTTCACGGTCACACGCTCGATCGGTTGTTTATCGCTCGCGGCCACGCGCGCGTCGTGTTGTACGACGCCAGGGCGGAATCTCCTTCTCATGGCAGCGTCATGGAGCTGCTGCTTGACGAGCATCGGCCGCAACTCGTCGTCGTGCCGCCGGGTGTCTGGCATGGCGTGCAGAGTCTCGACAACGCGCCAGCGACCATCGTCAACATGCCGGATAGGGCCTACAACTACGAAAGTCCGGATCACTGGCGGCTGCCGCCAGACACCGGCGAGATCCCGTACTCGTTCAAGGGTGTGCGAACGACGGGGACCGCGATCTGAGCACCATCGCCAGCGCTCACTCCTGAAACGTCTTGCGGACTGACGGAAAGTCGAAACGGTAAAAGCTGCTGACGCGAGCGATCCAGAGGTAACTGATCGCCCCGTAGATGACGCTGGCGTAGACGACCCCGGCCAACCCCAGAAGCCATGCTCCCAGGATGTTCAGCATGGTACCCAGGCCTGCTGACACGAGCTTTGGTTTCAGGAGGCCTTCGGAGTCCGCTGAGACCATTGGCAGCAAGGAGGCGACCTGCGCCGCGACGAGCAGGCCGCTCGCCAGGACTTGTGCCGGAAGTAGCCACGACACGACTCGGTACTCGGGTGCGACCAGCAGTGCGAAGATCCATTCGTGCGAGAACCAGGCGGTTCCCGTCGCGATGAAGGTGACGCCGAGTGCCGAAGCCACCAGTAGTCGCCCCAACCCCAACGCCTGCCTGGTTCCCTCACTGCCGGAATGCTCTCCCGCGCGATTGAACATCACCGGAGACAGAAACTTCGAGAGGGACCCGACGAGCAGAGCGACCGGATAGTGGGCCACCTGGTAGAGAACGGCGCTGAAGCCGACGATCTCGGCAGCTTGGAAGAACTGGAGTGACCATCGAGCGGAAGCCGTTTGCAGTGTGAGCGCGGCTCCCCATACAGCGAATGGCCAGCCATATCGCGCGATGCGGGCTTTCCAGCGGTGTTGGGCACCGAGAGAGTCGATCGTTGTCGGGATCGTCTTCGGAAGCGTCTGATGCACGGCTCGTCGCTGGAAGCCCAGGACCAGGGACGCTGCGATCGCATACCCGCTCATGGCGAGGCTGCTGGACGGACCGAACCACCAGACCAGGGTGGCTGCGCAAATGAAACGCAGCGACTGCTGGAAGCCGTCGAGCCCGGCGATCAGCGCACGGCGTCGAGAGGCGTTCAACACGCCCTGACCCGCAGCGACCCAGAAGAACTCACCGCCGAGCCGGCACAATCGGCGGGGCAAGAGTGGTTTGTACAAGTTTGCGGTCGAGTCTAGCAGCGGAGACGGCGTGGGTGGTCAGCGTGTCTGGCGCGTAGTGCGGCGAACGTACCAGAGCAGGCGATGCCCGGCGCGATTGAACAGGGCATTGAATAGCAGACGCGCGCTCCGCCTGCTGGCGAGAGTTCCCGGCGAGAGTCGGCCGGCGGCCCGAACGTGCGTACCGGCCATTCGAACCCTGCCCGCTCGCAAGTGGGCTCGTGCGGCGAGCAGGTGCGCTGCGCTCATAGATTGCCTGCGGAGCTCCAGCGCACTTCCGGGGAGATCCGTCCGCTCGAAATACGCCTCCATGATCCGGACGGGCTCGTCCGCCCTCGTCGGTGTAGTTGGAGCGAATGACGCCGATTCTGGATGTACGCGAAGACCGGCGAGCACCCGCGGGATCTTGACGAACGGTCCAAGTAGCGACAGACGGAGCCAGTACTCGAAATCCGGCGTCTGTCGCAGATCCGGGTTCCACCCCTCGATCTGCTGCGCCGCGGAACGGCGGACGAACACACCGGGACCCGGCGCGCAGACCAGGTCGCCCACCATGCTCGTGTAATCGAATTCCGGTGACGTCACTCGTCGGATGAAGTTCGATGCAGGGTCGATCAGGTTGTAGTCGCCGTAGGCCATGACAGCTTCTGGAGCGTTTGCGAGCGCACTCACGGCTGCTCCGACCGCTCCAGGCTCGAGCCGGTCGTCGGCGCTCAAATAGGAAACGATGTCGCCGCTGGCCATCCGCCACGCCGTATTGATGGCGGACGACTGTCCGGAGTTGTGCTGGGAGATCACGTGGACACGGTTTGTGTAGGCCGCAAGCACCTGGCCCGTATCGTCGGTCGATCCATCGTCCACGACGATCAGCTCGATCGCGGGATGGTCCTGGGCAAGGACGCTCTCGATCGCCTCGGCAACGTAGCGCCCGTGGTTGTAAGCCGGAATTGCGACGGTGACCTTGGTGGGCGGCACAGGAGGATCCGTCCTCATACGTCCATTTTCAGCATCAGTGCCGCACGGATTCCACCGACATCCGCTCCTCGCAGGGCCAACCAGGCGAAGCCGCCGACCGCGACGCATACCAGCGGGATCTTCACCGCTAGAGTTCCGGCGAGGTGAGGCACGACGATCCAGCACCAGATCATCAACGCTGTTGTCGTACTGAGATGCGCGACGACCTGCGCAACTTGTCGCGACGCGAGCGAGATCTCCAGCCGGCTCCGCACGGCGGCGAACATCAGCACGGCGTCTACTGCGGCTCTGATCGTCCAGGCAATGGCAACTCCAACTACGCCGAACTGGACGGCGGCGAGCCAGGCGCCGACGATATAGAACGGCAGCTGCAGCAACTGCAGTTTGCCCGCTATGTCCGGATGGTCGGTCGCCTGCAGCGCCGTATATGGTACCTGTGCGACGACGTTGATCAACACACCGACGGTCAACCATTGCGCGACGCTGATGCCCTCGCGCGCGATTTCGGGACCGAGCCAGAGGGTGAAGAACTCAGGGGCGAAGGCCACGATCAGCAACGCGAAGGGCGTGGTACAGGCGAAGAGCCAACCGAGCGCTCGCCAGTACAGGTTCTGAAGTGCGGGCCGGTTCTCCGACAGGATCGCGAACTGCGGGAACAGCACCCCAAGTAGACTCCCCGAGAACATCCAGAGCTTGGTCACGACCTCGTACGGGGCCGCGTACGCCGCGACAGCGGCGACTGATACGACCGAACCGATCACGAACCGGTCGATGGTGACCAGCGTGGGTGTCAGGATCGTGCCGACGGTCAGCCACCCACCCACCCGCGCGAGCGCGCCCACATCAAGAAGCCGCGGCCGCTGGAACTTGCGAATCGAAGGCATCACCATCACGCACTGAATGGCGTAGGTCAGCAGGACGGCGATCCTTGCCGTCAGGATCACGAGTACGATCGGCGGCAAGCGGTCGGTGAACGCCAGCGCTCCCACCGGACCCAGGTAGGTGACGAGGCTGGCCGGCAGCTTGACGACGTTCACGAGGTCGAAGCGGTGGACGGCTTCGAGCAGTCCTCGCGCCACCGAGGTCAGAAGGATCACGGGGACCGATAGGGCCAGCACTCGGAATACGGTGACCGTTTCGTCGTGGAGCGAGGGCGCGACGGCGAGGATGTTCTCGAGAGACGGTGCAGCCGCAAAGAGAATCAGCCCTCCGAGCAGACCGAGGGCGCCGTGGGCTGCGGTCGAGCTCCAGAACACCCGCTGCGCCGCATGACTGTCCTGGGCGTGGAGGATTTGCGCGAGGGAACGTGTCGTCGCGCGGCTGAGTCCGAAATCGAAGACGCTGAAATACCCCATCACCGCCCACGCGATGGTGAGCAGACCGAATCGCTCTTCGCCCAGCCCGTGGACGAGCATCGGAATGGCGATGAGCGCCGCTGGCACCGGGGCCGCGACACCCAGGAAGTTCCAGAAGGTATTCCGGCCGATTGATGCACCTGAGGTGCCGGTGCTCATGTGGTGATGATCTCGGGCAACGCGAGGCTCACGGCAGCCGAAGGATCCGACTTTTCCGTGCGTTCTGGGCGTGGCGATCTTGGCGTGGTCGCAGTCATCCTATAGAATCGACAGGCATTTTGCCAAATCGGGGTGTCCGCCCCCGCGCGTTTCATCTGCGACCCGCGCGACGAGCTGTTCTGTCTATGCGTAATCGCTACCTTCTTCTGTGCGACATTCCGATCGTCGGAATGGCCGCGTATGGGGCGTTCGCGCTGCGATTCGACCTGCTCTTCCACCAGCACCGCCCGGAATTCGTTCCGTTCCTGCTGGCTGCGCTGGCAATCAAGCCGGCGGTGTTCCTTGGGCTCGGGATGTATTCGCGGCTGTGGCGCTATGCGAGCGTTCGCGACCTGCTCGCCGTCCTCGTTGCCGTCTCTGCGGCGTCCGTCGCCGTGTCCACCGTGGTGGCAATCGGGACGCTGACCGGCCAGATCTACGAGTTCTCGCGAGCGGTTCTGGTGATCGACGGCTTGTTGACGCTCTGCGGCACGGGCGGCCTCCGCATGGCCGTGCGCCTCGCTGCCGAGAATAACGCAGCCAGCCTGCGGCGATCGCCGAACGGAAAAAATAAGCGTGTGCTCGTCGTCGGCGCCGGCGACGCCGGCTCGATGGTCGTCAGGGAGATTCGCCGCAACCCGCAGCTCGGGATGGAAACCGTCGCTCTCCTCGACGATGACAGTGCGAAGGTCGGGAAGCATGTTCAAGGCGTCCCCGTAGTCGGGCGGATCAGCTCCCTCTCGGAAGCGATCGAGCGGTTTCAGGTCGCCGAAGTCATCATCGCGATGCCCAAGGCGACCGGCGGCGTCGTGCGAACGGTCGCCGAGATCTGCCGCGAGACCGGTATCCCCTCGCGGATCGTGCCGGGCGTTTACGAACTCCTCGGCGGGCAGCTGAGCGTTTCCCGGCTGCGCAAGATCGACATCGCGGATCTCCTGCGGCGCGAGCAGATCACGGCTCCGCCCGGAACAGGGATGTACCTGGCGCAGAAGCGGGTCCTCGTCACCGGCGCCGGCGGTTCAATCGGTTCAGAGCTGTGCCGCCAGATTGCGCTCGCCCATCCCTCGGTCTTGACGTTGGTCGGTCACGGCGAGAACAGCATTTTCGATATCCAGGCGCAGCTGCGGGTGCGTTTTCCGAGGATTACCATCCGTGCCGCGATCGCCGATATCCGCGATGCCCGCCGGCTGGCGAGTTGCTTCCGCGAAGCACGTCCCGACGTCGTCTTTCACGCTGCCGCGCACAAGCACGTGCCGTTGATGGAAGAAAATCCCGAGGAGGCGATCACCAACAATGTCATCGGTACGAGCCATGTCGTCGACGCGTGCATAAAAGCACGAGTCGAACGGCTGGTGATGATCTCGACCGACAAGGCTGTCGCTCCCACCAGCATCATGGGGGCCTCGAAGCGGCTCGCCGAGATGATCGTCAGAGACGGCGCTCGACGCTCGGGAAGTGCCTTCTCCGTCGTCCGGTTTGGGAACGTCCTGGGGAGTCGCGGTAGTGTCGTGCCCCTGTTCAAGCGCCAGATCGAATCGGGCGGGCCGATCACGATCACGCACCCCGACGTCAAGCGGTTCTTCATGACCATTCCCGAAGCGGTTCATCTCGTCCTTCAGGCGGGTGGGCTCGGGAAGGGGGGCGAGCTCTTTGTCCTGAACATGGGCGAAGCGGTGCCGATCGTGCAGCTTGCCCAGGACCTGGTGCGCCTCTCCGGGCTTGCTGACGCCCAGATTCCCATCATCTTCACGGGGCTACGCCCGGGGGAGAAACTCGAGGAGGAACTCTGGGAGGACGGTGCACTCGTGGAGACGACCAGCCATCCTGAGGTACTCCGCGTCACCGAAACGGATCCGATCGCTGCCACCGAACTGCCGGCAGCCCTCCAGGGCCTCGCGGCGGCCAGCGCGTCCGGCGAGCGGCTGCTCATCGAGACGGCGCTTGCGAATGTGATTCCCAATTACGTCCCCTCTTCCGTGCAGAAGCAATTGTCGTTGTGACGGGTACTGCTGTTTTGCCTGCCGTATCGCGCAGGCTGATCGATCCAACCTTCGCCGCGATGCTGGTCCTGGGGAGCGCGCTTCTTGCCGTGCCCCAGTATCCCGGCGCTCTGGTCCCCTATCTGTTCTTTCATGGGGCCTGCGCACTGCTGGTGGCAGCAGCCCTTGTTCCCCCGGTGTTTCACGGGTTCTCCGCCCTGACCGTCTTTCTGTTGCTCGGGTTCTGGGTGAAGACCGTTCTCACCGTGTTGGGGTTCAGTGTGCTCATCGAACCGATCGGGGACTTCGATGGTTCCGGCCCTCTTTGGGACCGGGCGCTGACAATGTCTGCTGCCGGTCTGACAGGGATCGCGCTTCCAAAACTAGCGTGGCACTTCATCCGCAAAGGTCCGCGAGTGGAGCTGCAGCGTGGAGTGCCGTCCTGGTACGAACAGCGACGCCGGGCAGTCTGGGTTCTGACTGCGTCGATCGTGGCGGCGGCGAACATTGCCAACTGGCTCCTGCGGTTCTACGTCGTCGGTGTCAATGAACGGCTCGTGCTTCCGATGCACCTGAACGTTGCGGTCGTATGGTGGCTGACGTTCGGAGCGGGGATGTGGATCGCGGTCCTGCTCGAATTCGAACGACGGGTCGGGGGCGGCACTCTCTCGCCGAAATGGATGCTGGTCCCAGTCGCTGAGGCCTTCATGACAACCGTGGTCATGTTGAGCCGCGGCTTCTACATCATCAAGGTCCTGCCGTACGCGCTCACGCTCACGATTGCGAAGATCAGGGCCGCGACCCGTTTCAACCTGCGGACGGCCGTCGTATTCGCGACGGTCGGCATCGGCGGGTTCGGCGTCAGTCTGGTCGCCGTCACCTCGCTCCGTCTCGTAACGTATCCCCCGCTACAGTTGCCGGCTGATACCACCGGTGCGGCCACGAGCGAGCCTGCGCGCGGCGAGGCGGCGACGGAGCGGGGAGCGGAGGAGGGAAAGGACGTCCCATCGAGCGGCACGCCCGGCGTTTCGCGCCGAGAGCGATCCGCGGCCGCTTTCAAGGAGCTGGCGCGCATGGTGCTCGGCCGCTGGATCGGGCTCGAAGGGATGTTGACGGTCTCGGCGGTGCGAGATCTCGGGATGGACTTGCTCAAGACCGGGCTGGCGGAGGATCCGAGGGCAAGCACCGCCGCCGTATACCAGGTGATGTCAGGCTCCACGTACAAAGCATTGGAGGGGTTCACCTTCTTGACGTTGCCCGGGGTGATCGCTGTCGCCGCGTACTCAGGAACTCCATGGTTCGTCCTGCTCGCCATGGCCTTTGTGAGCTCGATCGTGCTCGCGACCGAAGGTGCATGCCGGCGATTGTTCGAGAATGAATTCTTGTGCGCGGTGATCGGCGTTGGCATCGCGAACGCCCTCGTGCAGATGAATTTCCCATACCTCACCGGGGTGTTCTTCCTGGAGCTCTGGGCCACTCTCGCCGGCCTGCGCCTGCTTACCTCCATCGGCTCCCAGCGTGTGTCCGCGAACACACCTGAAGTCCACCTGAGTCCGCTTTGATCGGTCACCCCTGCCTCTCTTCGGACGCCTGGCGGCATCGAGGCTGCTGACGGATGTGCGGTATTGCCGGGTTTGCCGGCCGCGAGGCGCTGTTGAATCGCGAACGGCTGTCGCGGATGATCGCGGCCGTTGCCCACCGTGGGCCGGACGATTCGGGCGAGTGGTGGTCGGACGACGGACAGGTCGGTCTTGCACATCGCCGCCTGGCAGTGATCGATCTGTCGCCCGGCGGCCATCAGCCCATGCACGATGCGTCCGGCCGGTTGACCATCGTCCTCAACGGTGAGATCTACAACTACCGGGAACTTCGCGAATCTTTGGCGGCCCGCGGGCACACCTTCCGTAGCCAGTCGGATACCGAGGTGGTTCTTGCTGCATACCGCGAGTGGGCTGATGCGTGTGTCGAGCATCTCGAGGGGATGTTCGCATTCGCCCTCCACGATGCCGAAGCACGACGTCTGCTGATCGCCCGCGATCGGGTTGGTGAGAAGCCGTTGTACTACCGGAACGTTCCCGGTGGAATCGCCTTCGCGTCGGAGCTCAAGGCGCTCCTCGAGGACGAAACGTGCGAGCGCGTTCTGGACCTGTCGTCCGTCGATACCTACCTGACGTACGGCTACGTACCGGGAGAGCGTTCGATCCTCGAGGGGATTCGCAAGTTGAGGGCGGCGCACGTTCTCACGTTCGATGGTCGGACCGGGGAGGTGGCGTGCCGGCGGTATTGGAATCTGCCGGTCCATGATCCCGATCGCCACAGCAGGCTTGACGATCTCGTCGATCGCCTCGAGGCGCTGCTGACCGCATCGGTGAAGCGGCAGATGGTGGCTGATGTGCCCGTTGGTGTGTTGCTCAGTGGCGGGATCGACTCCGGTCTGATCGTGGCGCTGGCGACGCGCGCATCGAGCGGTCCTGTTAAGACCTTCAACGTCTCCTTCCCGGGGCACGGTGGGTTCGACGAGGCGCCATTCGCTCGGGCGCTTGCCGACCACTTTGGTACGGACCATGTCGAATTGCGGGCTGAAGATGCTCCGACCGACTTGTTGACGTCCCTGGCACGCCAGTTCGACGAACCGCTCGCGGATTCGGCGCTCGTACCCACAGCGATGATTTCTGCCCTCATCCGTCGACACGCGACGGTCGCGCTGAGCGGCGACGGCGGGGATGAGTTGTTCGGCGGTTATCCTCACTACCAATGGCTGATGCAGAGTGAACGGATCCGCCGCCTCACGCCAGGCTGGATGCGAGAGGGAGTCGCACGCGCTGCCGAAGCGCTGCCCCCTGGTACCAGAGGCCGCAATCATGCTATCGGCCTCCGCCGTGACACCACCAGGAGCATTGCGCTCGTGAACGTCTATTTCGACCGTGCGAGCCGCCGCCGGTTACTCGTGCCCGACGTCACGGACGGTCACGCAACGTGTGAATCAGAAGCGTACCGGGTCTGCGAGTGCACGCCCGGCGCAAGCCTGATGCGCCAGGCTCTCGAGGCGGACTTCAGAACCACACTCGTCGATGGGTATCTTGTGAAGGTGGACCGTGCGAGCATGCTCCATGCACTCGAGGTCCGGGCACCATGGCTCGATCACCGCATCGTGGAGTTCGCGTTTCGCGAAGTCCCGGACGAGTTGCGCGTGACACACCGGGAGCTGAAGGTGCTGCCCAGGGCGCTCGCCCGACGATTGCTGCCTGCGGGATTCGCGACCCGACGCAAGCAAGGCTTCACGATGCCGCTGCGGGCATGGTTTTCCGGAGAGTGGGGAGCGCGGGCCGAGCGTATTCTGAAGGACGCTCCCGCGTCGCTTTTCGCCCCCGCCGAGATTGACCGATTGCTGCAGGCGCAGCGGCGCGGCTTCGACAACACCGGGCGGATTTTTGCGTTGACCATGTTCGAGTTGTGGAGACGGGAGTATCGCGTTGCAGCCTGAAGCGGCAGACCGTCCGTCGCTGCAATCGGCGTCGTGCGCACCCGAGCTGCTGGCGATTCTGCGGTGCCCATCCTGCCAGGGTGTATTCAGGGACCATCGCTCCACGCTGGAGTGTGCAGAATGCGGGAAGACATTCCCGGTCGTCCGTGGCATCCCCCGGTTCGTTCCGGCCGACAACTACGCGAACAATTTCGGCTTTCAGTGGAATCACTTTCGAAGCACGCAGCTCGACAGCCACTCCGGTCAGCCGATCTCCGCGGACCGTTTTGCACGCGAAACACGATGGCCGGGCGATGCGCTCAGAGGAAAGCTTGTTCTGGATGCTGGATGTGGCGCGGGCCGGTTCGCCGAGGTCGCCCTCAATGCGGGAGCGACGGTGGTCGCAATCGACTACTCGAACGCGGTGGAGGCATGCCGAAACAACCTGCCGCATCCGTCCCTTCATGTTGTGCAAGCGGATATCTATGCGCTCCCATTCGCGCCCGAATCCTTCGACTTTGTCTACAGTCTGGGCGTGATCCAGCACACCCCGGACGTCGAACGCGCCGTGAAGGCGCTGGTGGCCCCGCTGAAGCCTGGCGGAGAGCTGGTGGTGGACGTCTACGCGCAACACTGGAAAGGTTGGCTGCATCCGCGCGTGTGGCTGCGGCCGATCACCACACGGATGGATTCGGAGCGCCTTTTCCGGCTGGTGCGACGTTTCGCACCGGCGCTTCTACGTGTGAGTGATGTCGTCGGGACGGTGCCGGTGGTCGGGCCACATCTTCGCCGGCTGGTACCCGTCGCCAACTATCGTGGCCAGCTTCCGCTCACGCCGCTCCAACTGCGGGAATGGGCCATTCTCGATACCTTCGATTGGCTTGCGCCACGATACGATCAGCCGCAGACGCTGAGCACGTTACGGCGCTGGCTCACCGAGGGCGGCCTCGTCGATCTCCAGGTATTCAGGGCCGACCACCTCACGGCACGCGGCCGGAAACCGGCGGCCGGCTGATGCGCGTGGGGATCGATGGATCGAACCTCCGGCAGGGAGGCGGGGTCACACATCTGGTGCAGTTGTTGGCGGCAGCGGAACCGCAGGAGGCGGGCATCGAGACAGTCATCGTGTGGGGAGCCCCTGCATTGTTGGACTGCTTGCCGGCCCGGCCATGGCTGGACTGCCGCCGCGATCCGCATCTGCAGGGTGGCGCCGGGACTCGGGCGTACTGGCAGCAGATACGGTTGACGACGCTCGCTCGCGAATCGGCGGACCTCCTGTTCGTGCCGGGCGGTACTTACCTGGGCCGCTTCCATCCATTCGTCACGATGTTCAGAAACATGCTGCCGTTCGACAGCGCAGAACGGGCACACTATGGGCTCTCAGGCATGAGGATGAAGTTAGAGGTCCTCAGACATGTGCAGACTTTGACGTTCCGGCGGGCCGACGGCGTGATCTTTCTGACCGAGCACGCGCGACGGAGGATCATGGAAACCACCCGTGTGCGCGGACTCGAGGCGGTGATCCCGCATGGTCTAGACTCCCGTTTCTTCAGGGCGATACCCTCCAGGCTGGTGGAGTACTCGCCGGACCGGCCATTTCGATGGCTGTACGTGTCCGCCTTCTATCGCTACAAGCATCCGTGGAATGTTGTGGAAGCACTCGCGATGCTGCGCAAGGAAGGGGCGCCAATGGTGCTCGACCTGGTGGGTCCGCTCCATCCACGCGTGAAGGACCGGCTGGAGGATACCATCCGTCGTCTCGACCCGGAGGGAAAGTTTGTGAACGTCATCCCGCCTGTCGCTCACGAAGAGTTGCCGGCGGTCTATCACGGAGCGGACGCGTTCGTCTTCGCATCTACCTGCGAGAACCTGCCGAACAGCCTGCTCGAGGCGATGGCGGCCGGACTCCCCATCGTGTCATCCCAGCATCCCCCGATGCCGGACATTCTTGGTGACGCGGGCGTGTATTGCGACCCGGAGATCCCCGCATCGATTGCCGGCGCGATGAAACGTCTCTGGCAGAATCCGGAGTTGCGGGCGCGAATCGCAACAGCGGCCCAGGAACGCGCGAAGGCCTATGACTGGCGAACGTGCGCGCGCACCACATTCATGCTGCTTGCTCAGACGCGGCACCACACTGCAGGACAGGCCGGATCATGAAGGCACTGGTGACTGGCGGGGCAGGATTCATTGGGTCGAATCTGGTACGCCTCCTGCTCGACCGCGGGCACGACGTCGTTGTTCTCGACGACTGTTCGTCCGGGTATCGCGAGAACCTGGCGGACGTGTCTGCCGCGCACCTGGTGGAGGGAGATGTACGCGACCGGTCCGTGCTGGACGACGTTGTCGACGGATGCGAAGTCGTCTTCCATCTCGCCGCATCGGTTGGCAATACCCGCTCGATCGAATTCCCCATTCAGGATTCCGAGATCAACGTCCTTGGCACGCTCCGTGTACTGGAGGCAGCACGGCACCATGGAGTGCGCAAGGTCGTCTTCTCGTCATCCGCTGGCATCTTCGGTGAGCTGAAGACGTTGCCCATTCGCGAAGACCACCCGGCCGAGCCCGATACCCCGTACGGCGCAAGCAAGCTCGGAGCTGAGAAGCTGTGCCTCGCCTACGCGAAGCTGTATCCGCTGGAGTGCGTCTGCCTGCGCTACTTCAATGTCTACGGCGTCCACCAGCGCTACGACGCCTACGGTAACGTCATCCCGATCTTTGCCCACCGCGCCCTTCGCGGCGAGCCGCTGATGATTTATGGTGACGGTGAGCAAACCAGGGACTTCATCAACGTTCACGACGTCGCGATGGCGAACTATCGGGCCGCCATGGTCCGCGGCGTGTCGGGTGCCTTCAACATCGCGAGCGGAACTCGGGTGACCATCAACGCGCTCGCCGCGATGCTGGCACGTGCCGCCGGCACGGACGTCACGATTCAACACGGGCCGCCGCGTCCCGGGGACGTGCGACACAGCCTGGCTGACATATCAGCCGCCCGCACCGCTTTTGGTTTCGAGCCGACCGTGACACTGGAAGCAGGGCTGCCCGAGTACATGGCATGGGCCCGCTCAATGGTAGTCTGAAGGTTCGGCCACAGATATGCGCATCTTGATTCTCGGCGGTGGCGGCATGCTGGGCCACCGGCTGGTCGCCGACCTGGAACGGGACTTCGAAACCTGGACGACACTGCGCGGATCGGTCCGTGCGTACGAGCAGTACAGGCTGTTCAAACCCGAGCGGACGCTGGGCGGCGTGGACGTCCTGAACTTCGATGCGGTGACCGAGGCGGTGGCGAAGGTCCGTCCCGACGCGGTGATCAACTGCGTCGGGATCATCAAGCAGCTCGCCGCCGCGAAGGATCCCTTCCTGAGCGTGTCGATCAATTCGCTCCTGCCGCACCGGCTTCACCGGCTTTGTCGAGCGGCCGGCGCGCGTCTGATCCACTTCAGCACCGATTGCGTCTTCAACGGACAGAAAGGCCAGTACACCGAGGACGATCCGTCCGATGCCCTCGACCTCTATGGCCGCAGCAAGGTCCTTGGCGAAACGACCGGTGACGGAGCACTGACGATCCGCAGTTCGATCATCGGACACGAGCTGGGCACGGGGAGCGGCCTGCTCGAGTGGTTCCTCTCCCAGACTGGCAAGCGTGTAAAAGGCTACCGCCGCGCGATCTTTTCCGGTTTCACCACCACGGAAATGGCGCGGATCGTTCGACGCGTGCTGACGCAGCACCCGCAGCTCTCCGGTACGTGGCAGGTGTCGTCGGAGGCGATCAACAAGTACGATCTGCTGATGCTCATCCGGCAGGCCTACGGTGCCGACGTCGAAATCGAGCCCGACGACGAGGTGCGGATCGACCGCAGCCTCGACTCGACACGCTTCAGACGTCTGACGGGCTACGTGCCGCCGTCGTGGCCGCACATGATCGAAGAGATGGCCGAATCGCGATGTTCAACAACAAGACCCTCCTGATCACCGGCGGGACCGGCACGTTCGGGAACGCCGTCCTGCGACGGTTCCTCGCCACCGACATCGGTGAGATCCGCGTCTTCAGCCGCGACGAGAAGAAGCAGGAAGACATGCGGCTCGAGTACGCCAACCCGAAGCTGAAGTTCTACATCGGCGACGTGCGCGACTACGACAGCATTGCCGCGGCGCTGCCGGGCGTGGACTACGTGTTTCACGCGGCCGCGCTCAAGCAGGTGCCATCCTGCGAGTTCTACCCGCTCGAGGCGCTGCGGACCAACGCGCTGGGAGCCGAGAACGTGCTCAACGCCGCGATGGCCAACGGTGTCGAGCGCGCGATCGTGCTCTCCACCGACAAGTCGGTCTATCCGATCAACGCCATGGGGCTGTCCAAGGCCATGATGGAAAAGCTCATGGTCGCCAAGGCGCGCCTGTGGCGTCCGGGCGGCACGATCCTCTGCGGCACCAGGTACGGCAACGTGATGGCCTCGCGCGGCTCGGTCATTCCGCTGTTCATCCAGCAGATCAAGGACGGCGCGCCCCTCACCGTGACCGACCCGAACATGACCCGCTTCATGATGTCGATCGACGATGCGGTGGACCTGGTGTTGTTCGCGTACCAGAACGGCAACCCGGGGGATATCTTCGTGCAGAAGGCCCCGGCGGCCACGATCGAGACCCTGGCGCTTGCGATCAAGAAGCTGTTCGACGCACCTAATCCGATTCGCGTGATCGGCACGCGGCACGGAGAGAAGCTGTTCGAAACCCTGCTCACGCGCGAAGAGCGCGTCAAGGCGCAGGACATGGGCAGCTACTTCCGCGTCCCGGCCGACAATCGCGACCTCAATTACAACGTCTACTTCCGCGAAGGGCAGGAGACGCTCTCACACGAAGAGGACTACCATTCGCACAACACCGAACGGCTCGACGTGGACGGCATGATGGCCATGCTGCTCAAACTGGATCTGGTGCGATCCGAGCTGGCGAAGTGGCGCCCCCAGTCCCGCACGGCGAGCGCCCGCGCATGAGGATCATGACGGTCCTCGGGACCCGTCCCGAGATCATCCGCCTGAGCCGGATCATCGCCCTCCTCGACCAGCACGCGGAACACACGCTGGTCCACACCGGCCAGAACTATGACGACCGGCTGGACGGGTTGTTCTTCCGCGAGCTGGGGGTGCGGGCGCCGGACGTGCGGATGAACATTCGCGCGTCGGGTTTCGGCGAGCAGGCCGGTCAGATTCTCGCCGGCATCGAGCCCGTCATCCTGCGCCATCGTCCTGACCGCCTGCTGATCCTCGGCGATACGAACAGCGGCCTCACCGCGATCGTGGCGAGGCGGCTCGGCATCCCCGTCTTTCACATGGAGGCCGGCAACCGGTGCTACGACGATCGCGTGCCCGAGGAGGTCAACCGGCGGATCATCGATCACTGCAGCACCGTCCTCATGCCGTACACGAACCGCAGCCGGGAAAACCTGCTCAGGGAAGGGTTCGAAGGGCGACGGGTGTACGTGATCGGCAATCCAATCTTCCAGGTGATCCAGCACCACCAGGCAGGGATCGAGGCGAGCGGCGCACTGGAGTCGCTCGGCGTCAAGCAGGGCGAGTTCTTCCTCGTCACCATGCACCGCGCCGAGAACGTGGACCGGGAAGACAAGCTGCGGGACCTGGTCGAGGCGCTGGCGCGCCTGCACCGCGAGTATGGATATCCGGTCATCTGCTCGTTCCATCCCCGCACACGCGCCAAGGTGGAGAAGTTTGGTGTCGATATCCAGCGGGATGGCGTCCGGTTCCTGGAGCCGCTCGGGTTCCTCGACTTCGTCCGCCTGGAGCAGTCGGCCTTCTGCATCCTGTCGGACAGCGGCACGGTGCAGGAAGAGGCCTGCATCTTCGGCGTGCCCAACGTCACGATTCGCGAGGTCACCGAACGTCCCGAGACGATCGAGTGCGGATCCAACCTGCTCTCGGGTTCCGATCCCGATGACATCGTCAGGCACGTCCAGCTGGTCACGCAGCAGGGGACCGGTTGGCAGCCACCTCCTGAGTACACGATGCCCCTCGTGGCGGAAACCGTCCTCCGCATCGTGACCGGGTTCAGGCCGGCCGACGCCGCCGAAGACGAGTGGCGGCAGCGGCTGCGCGACTGAGCGGTGGTGACGCCGACGTCATCCGGCGGGGTGAACCTGCTGATCCTCAGCCTGGTCTTCCCACCTGACAGCGTTTCGACGGCCGAGATCATGGCGGACCTCGCGGTGGACCTGCGGGACCGCGGGTACTCCGTCACGGTCCTGACCACCACGCCCCACTACAATCCCGACGCGTCAGCCGCAGCGCGTCAGCCGATGCGTCCGCATTGGGGTGGGCTGCTTCGCCGCAGCGAGTATCGCGGCATTCCCGTTTACCACGCCGCGATGCCCGCGAAGAGCCCGAGCGTGGTCCAGAGGATCCTCGGCTGGGTCGGGTTTCACATCGTCAGTACCATCGCGGGACTTTTCACCGTGCCCAGGCCGGACGTGATCCTGAGCCCGTCGCCGCCGCTCTCGATTGGCATCAGCGCCTGGATCATCGGTGCCGTCCGCGGTGCCCGCTATGTCTACAACGTCCAGGAGATCTATCCCGACATCGCCGTCAATCTCGGCGCGCTGAAGAATCCGACCGCCATACGGGCGCTCGAAGCTCTGGAACGGTTCGTCTATCGGCAGGCGGCCGCGATCACGGTGATCGCGGGGAGAATGCGCGATCGACTCGTCGCGAAGGGCGTTCCGCCGCCGAAGATCCAGGTCATCCCGAACTTCGTCGACCTGCAGCGTCTCGAGCCTGTTCCACGGGACAACGAGTTCTCGAGGCGGAACGGTCTCCAGCACACGTTCACCGTCACGTACGCCGGCAACATGGGACCGGCCCAGGGACTCGACATCGTCATCGAGGCTGCACGCCTGCTGGCGGCAACCGACGGAGACATCCGGTTCCTGCTCATCGGCGAGGGGATCCTGCGCGAGGCGTTGACCGCTTCGGCGGCGTCGCTGCCACTCGGCAACGTGACCGTCATGCCGTATCAGCCGAACGCGCTGATGCCGCAGATCTACGCCGCCTCCGACATCTCGCTGGTGCCGCAGGCAGCCGCGACGGGCTCGGATGCGATCCCGTCGAAGGTCTACCGCATCATGGCGAGCGCCCGCCCGTTGATTGCCATCACCGATCCGCACTCCGACCTCGCCGCGCTCGTGAACGAGGCGCGGTGCGGGGTCGTCATCGCACCCGGTGACGCGCGCGGCCTGGCAACCGCGGTGGCCCGGGCGGCTTCGGACCGGGCGGAGTGGGAGGAGATGGGCCGTCGCGGCCGCGCGCACGTGGCTGCCCACTATTCGCGGAACGTCGTCAGCGGCCAGTATGACGCGTTGATCCGCGCGCTCCTGGATGGACCGCAGTGATCCGACCGATCTGCCTGGTGACCGGCGCGACCGGCGCGCTCGGGCCGACGGTGGTGAACAGACTGATCCGCGACTACGACATTCGCACGCTCAGTCGCCGTCCCCCGCAGGTGAACCTCTTTACCGCACCGGTGCAGGCCTTCACCGGAGATATCGCGGATCTCTCCGCCGTCCGCCGGGCGGCGGCGGGCGTGCACGCGATCGTGCACCTGGCGGCACTGCTGCACGTTGTTTCTCCGTCTCCGGGCATGCGCGCGGAGTACGAGCGGATCAACATCGCGGGCACGGCGGCGGTCGTCGGGGCGGCGCTGGCCGAACGCGTAAGCCGCGTGGTGCTGTTGAGCACCATCGCGGTGTACGGCAAGACATCGGGCCATGTCGTCGATGAACGCTGGCCGCCAAGGCCCGACACGTTGTACGGAGAAACCAAGCTCGCCGCAGAGAAGATCGCCCTGGAGGCGCATTGCGCCGACGGTGCCCCCCTAAGTACCGTGCTGCGGTCCGCGGCGGTGTATGGGCCGAGGATCAAGGGGAATTATCGAACGCTGGTCGACGCGATCGACAAGCGTCGATTCATGCCGATCGGTCCGGGCACCAGCCGTCGGACTATGGTGTTCGATGAGGACCTGGCGTCGGCGATCGAGCTGGCCCTGAGTCACGAAGGCGCCCCAGGGCAAATCTTCAATGTGTCGGATGGGCAGCTTCACGAGTTGAGAGAGATCATCGCGGCCATCGCAGGGGCGCTGCATCGCCAGCCGCCCCGGTGGCGATTGCCGGTCTCACTCGCGCGGCTGTTTGCGGGCGGCGCAGGTCTGGTCGACCGGCGTATACCGGGGATGCTCGACAAGTACCTCGAGGACACCGCCGTTGACGCGACCAGGATCCAGCGGGAGCTTGGTTTCAAGCCGGCTTTCGATCTGCATCGTGGCTGGGCTCTCACACTCGAACGCATGCGCACGCGGCGCGATCGGACATGACGTGATCGCGCCGATATAATCAGCTTCCTGCGAATGATCCTGTCAGTCGTGGTCACGTTCCTGGTGGCGGCCGGCTTGACGCCGCTGCTGGCCGCAGGGGCGCGGCGCCGCGGTCTTCTCGACGTTCCGAACGCCCGCAGTTCGCACATCGTCGCGACGCCTCGCACGGGCGGAGCCGCCTTCGTGCCGGCCTTTCTCGTCGGCATGGTGATCGTAGAAACACAAGGCGCGCTGACGTATGAAGCCAGGCTCGTGGTGGGATCGGCGACGGTTCTCGCCCTGCTTGGCCTGGCGGATGATCTGAGGTCGCTCTCCGCAACCGCGAGGCTGCTCGTGCAGGCGGCTGTCGCCTGCGCGCTCGTTCTGGTGTTGGACTGGCAGCTTCTGCCGTCGCTCCTGCCGTCCTGGATCGGAATTGCCGTTACCGTGTTGTGGATCGTGGCCTGCACGAACGCCTACAACTTCATGGACGGCATAGACGGCATCGCCGGCGGGCAGGCGATCGTGGCCGGCCTGGGATGGGCTGTTCTCGGCTTCGTCATTGGCTCGCCGCCCGCGGCGGCCATCGGCCTGCTGGTGACCGCGGCCGTTGGTGGATTCCTGATCTACAACTGGGCGCCGGCGCGTGTCTTCATGGGAGATGCCGGAAGCGCGTTCCTCGGCTTCCTGTTCGGGGCCATGCCGCTCGCCGTCGGCGAAGACCGTCCCGGCTCCATGATCTGGGCGGCACTGCTCGTCTGGCCGTTCCTGTTCGATACGGGGTTCACGCTGGTCAGGCGCATTCGGCGCCGCGAGGACATCTTCAGCGCCCACCGTTCGCACCTGTACCAGCGCCTGACGATTGCCGGATCGTCTCACTCGCCTGTGGCGATGCTCTACGTGATCCTGGCGCTGATTGGCGTGGTCGCGTCGATTGCGCTGGCGCTGCACACCGCCGGAGCTGCCACATTCACCGCGATCGCGGTGCCGCTGGCCGCATTCTTTCTCTGGCGCTACGTGACGTCGCGTGAAGCTCATGTCGCCGGGCGTTCTCATTCATTCCCGTTTTCCAGCTGACGACCATCGAGACCATTGACGCAGACACAACCCTCACAAAATCCATCTGATCTTCCATCCGCTCGACAGCTGTCGGCGTCTTCTCTGCTGTTCATCGTTACGTTCGTGGTGATCGCGGGGCTCGTGGCGGCCCTGGGTTGGTTCCCGCACGAACGGTGGCAGCTCCGAACCCTTCAGCGGCTGATCCCTATGGTTTCGATCAGCGATGATCCGATCGTGGAGCAGGCCGTCGAACAGTTCGAGTGGACGCAATACGCAGATTACGGCACGGTCAGGATCGGCCGGATCGAACGGCCCGCGCGACTCTTCGCTGGCTCCAGACGATGGGTACAGGATGTTCCGGTTCCGCCGGGGGGAGCGCGATACGAGGCACACGTCGGAGCCCTCGGTGAGCCGGTGGAGGTGCGCGTAGGCACCTCGAGGACGTCGGTGCTGGAGATTTCCGCGCGCGCCGGGGACTGGACTGCCGTGACGTTCGATCTGGATGCGAGCCAGGGAGCGACCCAGAGGCTGACCTTCGAAGTAGTGTCGGATCCCGAAGTGGTCACGGCGTGGTCGGCAGAGACCGTGACTCCGCTGAAGACAGACCTCCGGGCTCCGGATGTGATCCTCATCTCGCTCGACACCGTTCGGCGCGACCAACTCACGCCTTATGCGCCTTCGCTCTGGACCACACCGAACCTGGCAACGTTTGCGCGCGAAGCCGTCCGCTTCGATCGGGCAATCGCCACGAGTTCCTGGACGATCGGCTCGCATTCCGTGCTGTTCACCGGTGAGTTTCTGGCCGGCTCTCTGGGTTACGACTCGCGGGTCGAACCGGAGGAATACACGCTCCCCGAAATCTTCGCCGCGAACGGATATCGCACGTACGGCGTGTCGGGCGGTCCGTATACCGATCCCCGCTGGGGACTTCATCAGGGCTTCGATGAGTACGTCGTGTCCGGCGCTCGCGAGAATGCACGGGAAGCAACGTCGCGGGCGGTCGAGTGGATCCGTGACGACCCGAATACGCCGAAATTCCTTTTCCTCAACCTGTTCGATGCCCACGAACACCTCGAGTTGTCCGACGACGTGCAGCGCCTGACAGGTATCACGGCCGACATCCCGTCGATCCTCTGGCACGAGCTCGACTACCGGCAGCGCCCGATCACCCCAGACATACGGATGCGGCTTCTGAACGCCTACAGAGCCGAGCTTCGTTCGATCGACGAACACCTGGGGCAACTCTTCGCATTCCTGAAGCAGAGCGGCCGATGGGATCGCACGGTCGTGATCGTGTGGGCAGACCATGGTCAGCTGCTGGGCGAGCGGGGCAACATCGGGCACGCGTATACGCTCGAAGAAGAACTCCTCAACGTACCGCTCATCATCAAGCCGGCCCGCGGCACACTACCGGCGCCACGGACGTATCCACACGTGTTCCAGGAGGACGACCTGTTCTCTCTGGTGCAGGCTGTCGCAGGTTTGAAGACCGAAGCGGGCGAGGAGATCATGGGCTCGATCGCAGCCGATCGCCCCGTCAAGCGGCTTGCGTTTTCAACGATCCACCACGATCCGTTGCCGGCGCTCGTGGCACACCCCCGGTGGCGTTCAGCCACGCAATGGGCGGTTCGAGACCAGACGCACAAGATCGTCCGGGATCTCGAGGGCCGCACCGTCGCGTATGACATCTCGAGCGATGAAGAGCGCATCGTTCCGCTGCCTTCGACGGACCCGTTGCTGCTGCCCGCCCTGGACGGCTTCCAATCCTGGCTTCGTCAGCGGCCCGCGACTCGGACCATCGGTCCGCTCTCTCCAGCGGAGATCGAGCGGCTCAGGTCGCTCGGATACATCCGCTGAGACTTTCGTCCGCCTCAGAACGCCGGACCCAGGTCCACCGCCTTGCCGACTCGAACCATCTCTCCCGAGGCCGGGGCAGGTGCGTCGATGTGGAACTGGACTCGCTCGAAGGCGCGGTCCGAGGCCGGCAGGACGATCCTGATGCGCCGCCATTCGTTCGGCGAGAGCTGGACCCGATCGATCAGCCGGTCGTGCAGGCGGATCTCGAGCAGCACTGTGGCGTCGCCGACAGTCGCCCGCATCGGCACGTCGAGGACCCGGCCCGTCTGGAGGAACAACTCGAACTTCTGACCCGCCCCGCGATACGCCACCTCGTCGTCGTGACGCCAATCGGGTGAGACGCCGATGGCGAGATGTTCGAAGTAGCCACTTCCGAGTTCGTGCTGCGCCCGCAGTGGAATCGACGCAAGCACCGCAACGACGGCAGCAGCGGCCGCCCAGTGTCCCCGGTTGCGCCGCACTGGATTCCCGGGTTGAGGCGTGCCGGGGACCACGGTAGTGCGGGGAGCGCCGAGGCCTGCGATCACGCCGAACATCGCCCAGAACGTCAGGGCCGGAGGGTCGACGAGCAGCGGGTGGCCCGAGAACCAGGTCAGGACGAATGCCAAAAGCCCGGCGTACGTCGCCCGTTCAACGAGGCCCGTACTGTGTGATCGAAGCAGGGTGAGCATCCGCACGGCGCCGATCCCGAGAACGGTGAGAACCGCCGCCAGTCCCGCGATCCCAAGCTCGGCGAGGATCTGAAGGAAGTTGTTGTGCGCGTTCTCGCGCTCCACCGGATACAGCGCCTCCAACTCGGGCGTCGAGAACTCGGAGAGGCGGTCCGGGAACTGGCCGATACCGACGCCGAACAGCGGTCGACTCGACAACATGTCGACGCTGATGCGCGCGAACTCCACGCGGATCTGGAGTGCGGTGGATGCCGGGACGACGTCACGCTGGACGAACGCGAACGCTATCGTCACGCCCACGAACGCCATGACGGCAGCCGCGAGTACGGCCGTTCGCGGCGTGAGCGATCGGCTGGTGTCACGGCGGAGATAGCGAATGACCAGCCAGACGATCCCCGCTCCGAGGACGCCACCGAGGAGGGCCGCACGGGATCCGCTCAGCGAGAGCGAGATCACGATCAATGCCGCGGGCACGATCCATCGCCATACCGGCCTGGTTCGGATGAACGCGAGCGCCGGCAGCAACGCCATGACGAAGTACGAACCTGCGGCGTTGACGTCCTCGTAGTGCACGTTGTACCGCAGTGTCAGCAGGTACTGAAAGAACGCCGCAACAGGAGCGTCGAGGCGCGATGCACCGGTCCACACCCGCCACACGTTCAGCGCACCGGCCGCGGCGGCTCCGATCACGAAGGCCGCGATGAGCCTTGTGGCTGTCGAGGTGTCGCTGCGTACGACCGAGGCGCCGGCGTGGGCGAGCAGCAGTCCTTCGATGAGCCGCATGGCGGCGTCGAGGCCTTCGAGCCCGCTGTTGCCCACGAAATACCCACCGGCCGCCAGCTGGTGCGCGAGTTCGAGGAAAGCGTCCGAACCGATCGTGCCCTGCAGCACCAGGAACTGGACGCCGATCGACGCGCTGACGATCGCGATGGTGACGTTGATCGCGAGGATCAGCGCATCTGCGCTGGTTGAGTGGCGCCAGCCTGCCTGCCGGACCGAATACCCGAGCAGAAACGCGACGGCGACCGCTTCCGGCCACGCGATCGAACCATCCCAGGTCCGGCCGATCCAGGTGGCGACCGGCACGAGGACGATGGTGAGTGCCAGGCCCGGCGCCGGACGCCACGCCGCGAGCGCCGCCAGCGCGAGAAGAAACGCCGAAACAAACGCAGGAACGTGGTCGAGCGCGGCCAGCGAGAACAGCAGGACGCCGAACAGCGCCGCGGCGGCGCTCCAGAGGATCCGGCGTGCGATCGAGAGCGGCGTCAATGATCGATCAGGCTTTGACGGCCACCACCGCGTAGTCCATGTGCGTGAACATGCGCGCGTTCAGCTTGCGGACGTTCTCGTTGAACGTCTCCACCAGCTCCGCGTCACCGGAAGCGATCGGCTGCAGGCGTTCGTGCTCCGGCACCGGCGAGCGGAACTCGACCGACACCTTCGTGAATCCGCTGGCCATGACCAGGTACTTCAACGTGTCGGGATGCAGCGGCCAGCGATGCGTGATGTCGCGGATGTAGCTCTCGAAGAACGCCGTCCAGCACGCGGGATTGAGCGTTTCGAGCACGAGCGTGCCGCCGGGCTGCAGCTTCATGAACGCCAGGTCGAGGAAGCGCAGCAGATACGCCGGCTCGAGGTGTTCGACGACCTGGGCGGCGAAGATCCCGCCGAATGACGCGTCCGCCTGCGCCTCGAGATACCCAACCGCATCCGCTTCGGTAACGTTCAGGCCCCGCGCCCGGCAGACCGCCACCATCTCGCTGTTGAGATCGATGCCACGTGCCGGGATCCCGCGCGTGTTCAGCAGGTCGATGAACTCGCCGCGTCCGCAGCCGACGTCGAGCACGTCGCCGGTGACGAGCCCATCCTGCCGGCCAGCCTCGAAGAAGGGCAGATAGGACTCCTGCCGTGCGCGGATCACGTCCTGAGAACCGCGGAACTGGTCCTCGAAACCCACGTACTTGTATGCGTCGAGGGAAGGCGCGAGCGCCGCCGGCTCCGCACCGCGGACCGCGGACTGTGGACCGCGCAACGCGGACTCCATGTGACGCTTCAATGACGCGATCGCCTGCTGCGCTACGCCGAGCATCGCCCGTAACTCGTCCTGCCCGGCGAGAGCCGCGTTCATTCGCGCCTCACGGGCCGCGAACGACTCGCGGTACTTCGCCTGCCCTTCGGCCACATCGCTCAGCGCCGCATTGAGCACGAGCGCGCCGCCGCCCATCTGCCGGTCCTTCGTGTCGACGTAGGCGGTGATCTGCTGCAGGTAGACCATGAACCGCGCATGAAAGGCGGTGAGCGCGTCGAGCTGCGCGCGCAGCGCCGCCGCGTGCTCGACGGCGCGCTGGTGCGACCGCCGCTGCGCGTCGGTCGTCCGGTTGATGTGGTCGACGAGGACGGAGTTGAACGTGAGCTGGCGCTGCAGATACGGCGCGACCGTTCGCCACACGAAAGCGGCGAGCTTCCCCTTCAGGCCGGAGCCGGCCGGCGGCGCCGGAAGGATGTTCCACGCTTCGTTCAGCGTGGCGAGCTGGTGCTCGTCGATCGCCGGTTCCGGGTCGGCGATCCCGCCGAGCCGCGGCACCGCGCGATCCAGGTCGGTGAGCGCTTCGTTATAGCGGCGGTCCGCCTCGTCACGCTCCTGTTCGAGCCGCCGCAGGCGGGCTTCCAGCGATTCGGACATTATGGCCGCGGCGCGCCCGTGCCGGCCGCCGATCCGATCAATCCCTGCGTCGGGCTGCTGGGAGAGGCGAACTCGCGGCGCGGGATCCGTCCGGCACGATACGCGAGGCGGCCGCTTTCGACCGCGAGCTTCATGGCCGTCGCCATGGCCACGGGGTCCTCGGCGAGCGCGATCGCCGTGTTCATCAGCACGCCGTCGACGCCAAGCTCCATCGCGATCGTCGCGTCCGACGCCGTGCCGACGCCGGCATCGACGATGACCGGGACACGCGACTGGGCCTTGATGAGCCGGATGTTGTTCGCGTTCTGGATCCCGAGGCCGGACCCGATCGGCGCGCCGAGCGGCATCACCGCCGCCGCGCCCGCGTCCTCCAGCTTGCGGCAGATGATCGGATCGTCGTTCGTGTAGGGAAGGACGACGAAGCCCTCCTTGACGAGGACGCGCGTCGCTTCGAGCAGCGCGACGTTGTCGGGGAAGAGCGTCTTCTCGTCGCCGATCACCTCGAGCTTCACCCAGTTCGACAGCCCCACTTCGCGGCCCAGCCGTGCGGTGCGGATCGCGTCATCCGCCGTGTAGCACCCGGCGGTGTTCGGCAGGATGAAGATCTTCGACTGGTCGATGTAGTCGATGAGCGATTCCTTGCTCTTGTCGGTGAGATTGACGCGCCGCACCGCCACCGTCACCATCCCGGTGCCGGACGCGCGATGCGCGTCGGCCATGACGGTGTGCGACGGGTACTTCCCGGTGCCGACGATGAGGCGCGAGTTGAAGGTTCGATTTGCGATGACGAGTGGATCAGAGTGCATAACGTGACCGGGGAGGAATTCGGAGTTGGGAACTGTTCACAACTCACCATTCGAGAACTCGCCGCCTCCTCCGACGAAGTTGACGATCTCGACCTCGTCGCCTTCGTTGACCACGATGGAATCGTAGGCGGCGCGCTTGACGACGACGAGGTTGTGTTCGACGGCGACGCGCCGGGGATCGATGCCGAGCGAGGCGAGCAGCGCGGTGATGGACATGGGACCGGCGATTTCGTACGGTTCGCCGTTGAGCCGAATCGTCAAATTCTACTCCAGACGTCTGCCGGCAATCCGAACGGTTCGAGCAGCGCCGCGAGGCGCGCGGTGCCGTCCGCGCGCAGGTGAGCGGGAAGCTCGGGCGAGGGAGCCGGACGTTCGATCGCCCGCGCGATCAGGCGCCGGTAATCCTCGACCATTCGCCCGGGCGAATGGTGCATCTCCCAGTATGACGCCGCCGCCCGTCCGAGCGTGTCGCGCAGCCCGGCGTCGCCGGCCAGCCGCCGCATCGCGAGCCGCAGCGAGTGGTCCTCGTCGAGGATGTCGATCGCAACGGAGAAAGCGAGCCCTCCCGTTTTCTGATGCGGCTGCCACGTGCGCGGGTCGAGCGCCGGGACGTGAGCCATGTGCGCGAGGTCGGTCGTGATCGTCGGACGGCCGGCCGCGAGCGCGCGCAGCCATGGACCCGAGACTTCCCGCGCCGTCGGCCAACGCAGAGTGATGGCGACGTCACACGCCGCCACATACTCATCGAACATCTCATCATCGTCGACATAACCGGTGACGATGGTGTGCGCGTCGAGGCCGAGGCGCGCGATGTCGGCGGCGACGTCGTAATGCCAGGCCGGCGCGCCAGCCAGCAGCAGGCGAACATCAGGGTGGTGACGCCGTATGGCGGCAAACGCCTCCAGTACCTGCGGGACCCGCTTCTCCGGGGTGAGGCCGCCGAACACGCCGAACACGACTGCACCGGCCGGGATCTCATGGCGCTGGCGCACCCGCGCCGACGCACGCCCCGCGTCCGCTTCGGTGAGCCGCCGTCCATGACCGAGACGGATCACGTCGATTGCCGCATGCGGCGACTGTTCGCGCAGGGATTCGGCCACCAGCGGCGTGTGGACGGCGGTGAGCCGCGAGGCCTCGACGACGAGGCGGACGAGCGGCCAGGCGTAATAGAGGTGCGTGGCGAACCCCGCGATCGCCAGTTCGGCCAGGTCCCTCGAGACCTCCGGGTGCGCCGCCATGAACTCCCGCCGATAGTCGTCCGCACGCTGTTCCCGAAGCAGCGCCGCGGCGCGCGCGTGGTGCAGGTGCGCATCGTGCAGGACGGCCAGGCCGGGAAAGCGGAACAGATAGGGCCACAGGAAGTCGTGCCACGACGAGTTCCCGAGCTGATAGACGGTCAGATCGTACGGGCGGAGCCGGTGCCGCCACAGAAAGTCGTGAGCCGAGAAGGCGCCATCGCCCACGGTCCAATTCCCAACGCCCAAGTTCCAATTCCCAACGCCCAAGTTCCAATTCCCAACCTCCAGTGAGGATTTGGAGGTTGGTTCCTGGTTATTGGAAATTGGTCCCTGGGATTTGTCGACGAAGAGGTCGATCTCGTGGTCGGCGCGAAGCGCGGCGACGAGGTCGGCGCTGCACGTGGCCACCCCGGTTCGGGCGGGGGGCAGGGGGGTGAACCAGGCTAGGCGCGGCACGTGATCCATTGTAGCGACCCGGCCCGCGGCGCACGGGGTATGGAAGAGTCCGTCGACGTGATACGATTCGATGGATCGGATGGTCGTGGTGGGACCTGCCATCCGTCACGCGTCACGGGCATCAGCCAGACGCGCATTTTTTTGCGCTCTTCAAGAGAAATGTTTCACAAGCGGGCGCCAAAGTAACGGCATGCACGACTGGATTCCCATTCTGATCATGATCGGCCTCGGCGCGGGTTTCGGGGCCTTCAACATCATCCTCTCTCATCTCGTGGGGCCGAAGAAGCCCACGCCGGAGAAGCTGGCTCCCTATGAATGCGGAATGCCGCCGGTCGGTGACGCGCGGGAGCGTCACCCGGTCAAGTTCTATCTGGTGGCGATGATCTTCCTGCTGTTCGACATCGAGGTGGCCTTCCTCTATCCGTTCGCGATGGCGCTGCACGACCTCGGCTGGGTCGGGCTGATCCAGATCGTGGTCTTCGTCCTCCTGCTCGTGGGCGGGTACGTCTACGTGTGGCGGAAGGGCGTTCTCGACTGGGGCCACGAACGCGCATAGGCGCGCGGGAACAGGGATCAGGGATCAGGGTTCAGGGATTAGGCACTGGGATCAGATCAGGGATTAGTGATTCGACATGGCTGATATAGAAATTCCCGTCCTGACGACGAGCGTGGAGAAGATGGTGAACTGGGCGCGCCGGTCGTCCATCTGGCCGGTGACGTTCGGGCTGGCGTGCTGCGCGATCGAGATGATGGCGATGAGCGCGGGCCGGTACGACATCGCCCGGTTCGGCGCCGAGGTGTTCCGCGGATCGCCGCGCCAGTCGGACCTGATGATCGTCGCGGGCCGCCTGTCGCGCAAGATGGCGCCGGTGCTTCGCCGCATCTACGACCAGATGCCGGAGCCGAAGTACGTCATCTCGATGGGGGCCTGCGCGTCGGTCGGGGGCGTGTTCGACAACTACGCGATCGTGCAGGGCGTGGACCAGGTGGTTCCGGTGGACGTCTTCGTCCCCGGCTGCCCGCCGCGGCCGGAGTCGCTGATCTACGGGATCATCCAGCTGCAGCGCAAGATCGATCAGGCGAAGTTGTCTGCATGACAATTCCAAACTTTCAAACTCCCAACTCCAAAACCTTTGAACGTTGGCAGTTTGGAGTTTGTAGTTTGAAGTTGACACGGTTCAGAGCGCCTGCAATAAGAAAATGACAGAACTCCTTCAACAACATCTGCCACCCGGTTCGTTCGAGCCCGTTGCGGCGGCCGATGGCATGCCCACGATTTATGTCGAGCGCGAGGCGCTGACCGGCACGCTGCGCCTGCTGCGTGATACGCCGGAACTCGGCTTCGGGTTCCTCAGCGACATCGTCGGCATGGACTACTACCCGCGCGAGCCGCGCTACGAGGTGGTCTACCTGCTCGCGAGTCTCGGGACCAGCGGCTACGGGAGCACGCCGAAGCGGCTGCGCGTGAAGGTGCGCGTGCCCGGCGAGGACCCGTCCGTGCCGACGATCGGCGACATGTGGAAGATGGCCGCCTGGGCCGAACGCGAACTCTGGGACATGTATGGCATTCGCGTGGAAGGGCACCCGGACCTGCGGCGGCTCCTGATGCCCGAGGACTGGGAGGGGCATCCGATGCGCAAGGATTATCCCGTGCAGATCAAGCAGCCGGTGAAGACGTACGAACCGCTGCAGGTATCGGAAGAACAGTTCGTCGCGAACATCCAGGAGTCTCGCGACCGCTCGAAGCTGTGAGCGAGCCGACGACGTCTGGCCGCTGATGGGCACCGACGCGGAAAGCCGGGTGCGCGCGATCTTCGAAGCGACGATCGCGGTGCACCAGCGGGTGGCGCAGGCGAGCCTGGCGCCCGCGGTCGAGGCCGCGCGCCTCATCCGCGCGGCGCACGAGCAGGGCGGCAAGCTGCTCATCTTCGGCAACGGAGGGAGCGCGGCCGACGCCCAGCACATGGCGGCCGAACTGGTGAACCGGTTCCAGCGGGAGCGGGGCGCGCTGGCGGCGATTGCGCTGACGACCGACGCGAGCATCTTGACGTCGATCGCCAACGACTACAGCTTCGACCGCGCGTTCGTCCGGCAGATCGAGGCGCTCGGCCGGCCCGGCGACGTCGCGATGGGGATTTCGACGAGCGGCAGTTCGCCGAGCGTCGTGCTGGCGCTCGAGGCGGCACGGACGAGAGGGTTGAGCACGATCGCGCTCACCGGACGGGACGGCGGCGCGGCGGGACGGGTCGCCGACGTGCACGTGAACGTCGCGGCGGATTCGACCGCGAGAGTGCAGGAAGTGCACACGACGCTGATCCACGCGATCTGCGAACTGGTGGAAGAGGAAGGGTAAAACGCCGAACGACGAACTCCGACGGAGTTCCGAGTCCGGGAGTTCTGAGAACGGCTCGATCACCAGCGAGCGAGCGTGGCGAGCGAGCCACGCGAACGGAGCGAGCCGGCGAAGCGGCTCGCGAGAGCGCGTGTAAGGGGGTCCGGGGGACGAAGTCCCCCGGTTCATGAAGTTCTGAGTTTTACGCGATGACTAGCACCGAGCTCCGAAGCGAAACGATGACCGTGAACATGGGGCCGCAGCACCCCAGCACGCACGGCGTCCTCCGCCTGATCCTCGAGTTGTCCGGCGAGACCGTCGTCAACGCCGACGCGACCATCGGGTATCTCCACACGGGGATCGAAAAACTGGCCGAGCAGAAGAAGTGGCAGCAGGTGATCCCGCTCGTCGAGCGCATGGATTACCTCGGCGCGCAGTCGAACAGCTTTGCCTTCGCGCTCGCGGCCGAGCGGCTCCTCGGTATTGAAGAGAAGATGCCCGACCGCGTGAAGGACATCCGCGTGCTGATCGCGGAGCTGCAGCGGATCGCCAGCCACCTCGTCTGGCTCGGGACCCACGCGCTCGAGATCGGCGCCGTGTCGGTGATGATGTACTGCTTCCGCGAGCGGGAGCTGCTGCTCAACATCAACGAGATGCTCGCCGGCTTCCGGATGTTCCCGAGCTACATCCGCATCGGCGGCCTGCGCGAGGACCTTCCGGCCGGCTTCCACGACGCCGTGAACGCCTTCCTCGACCGCTTCCCCGAGAAGCTCGAGGAATACACCGGGCTGCTGACCAAGAACCAGATCTGGCTGAAGCGGACGAAGGGGGTCGGCGTCCTCACGCAGGAAGACACCATCAGCTTCGGGCTGGTGGGGCCGCTCGCCCGCGCGGTGGGCGTCAACTACGACGTCCGCAGGGCGTTTCCCTACTCGGGATACGAGACCTACGACTTCGACGTGCCGGTGCTCACCAACGGCGACGTGTACGACCGCTACATGATCCGCATCGAAGAGATGTACCAGAGCGTCAAGATCTGCCGTCAGGCGATCAAGCGGATCACGCCGCGCGGGATCTTCGACGTTCAGGACTACCGGATCGTTCCCCCGCCGAAGGACAAGGTCTACACCGAGATGGAAGGGCTGATCCAGCACTTCCTGATCTACTCGCAGGGGTTCACCGTGCCGGCGGGCGAAGCGTACGTGCCGGTGGAAGGGGCGCGGGGCGAGCACGGATTCAGCATCGTGTCGGACGGCACCAACCGCCCGTACCGGATCAAGCTGCGGGCGCCGTCGTTCTACGCCTGCCAGGCGGTGCCGGCCATGATCGTCGGCGGCATGATCGCGGACGTCATTGCCGTCATCGGCTCCACCGACGTTGTCATGGGAGACGTGGATCGATGAGTTTTCACCCGTTGATGGTGTACGACCCGGACGAGTTCCAGAAGTCGCAGCGCGAGACGGTCGACGATGGACCGCCGTTCGAGCTGACACCGGAGCGTCGCGCGCAGCTCGACGAGAACCTGTCCAGGTATCCGCCCGACCGGAAGCGGTCCGCGGTGCTGTTCGCGCTGTTCCTCGTGCAGGAGCAGCAGGGCTACCTGACGGGCAACGCGATGAAGCACATCGCGCCGCTGCTCGACCTGACGCCGGCGGAAGTCGAGGACGTCGCGACCTACTACTCGATGTTCTTCCGGGAGCCGGTCGGCAAGTACGTGCTCCAGGTGTGCCGGACGCTGTCATGCGCGCTCAACGGCGCCGAACGGGTGACCGAAGCGCTCTCGGAGAAGCTCGGGATCCGCGTCGGCGAAACCGACGCATCCGGGATGTTCACGCTGCTCGAGTTCGAGTGCCTCGGCGCCTGCGACCGCGCGCCGATCGTGATGGTCAACAACGAGCACTGGCACGAGCAGGCGACCCCCGAGAGTTGTTCGAAGCTGGTGGATGACATCAAGGCGCGTGGCGTCGAGGTGTTGACCGGCTGTCATCTGCGCACCGAGAAGTGATGGTGACAACTTCAAACCTCAAACTCCAAACTCCAAAGGCGGGTGAGCCCTGGATGCGGTTTGGAGTTTGGAATTTGGAGTTTGGAGTGTTCTGACGCGATGGAACAAGTTCTTACGAAATACATCAACGAACCCAACTGCCATACGCTCGACTTCTCGGTGAAGCACGGGGCGTACGAAGGGCTGCGCAAGGCCCTGGCGATGGCGCCCAGCGACGTCATCGAGCTGGTGAAGGCGTCGGGGCTTCGCGGGCGCGGCGGCGCCGGGTTCCCGACCGGTCTCAAGTGGCAGTTCGTGCTCAAGGACACGCCGCTGCCGAAGTACATCTGCTGCAACGCCGACGAAAGCGAGCCCGGCACGTTCAAGGATCACGTGCTGATGGAGCGGAACCCGCACTCGCTCTTCGAAGGCTGCCTCATCGGCTGCCACGCGATCGGCGCGAAGGTCGCCTACATCTACATCCGCGGCGAGTTCTACCACGTGCAGAAGGTGATGGAGGCCGAGCTGCAGAAGGCCTATGCCGCCGGATACGTCGGCAAGAACATCATGGGCACGGGGTTCGACTGCGACATCGTGATCCATCGCGGCGCCGGCGCGTACGAAGCGGGTGAAGAGACCGCGCTCATCGAGTCGCTCGAGGGCAAGCGCGCGCAGCCGCGCATCAAGCCGCCGTTCCCGGCGGTGTCGGGTCTCTACAACTGTCCGACCGCCGTCAACAACGTCGAGACGCTGTGCAACCTGCCGCCGATCGTGCTGAACGGCGCGGAGTGGTTCACGAGCCTCGGGCCCGAGAAGAACGGCGGGCCGAAGCTGTTCTGCATCAGCGGCCACGTCAAGCGCCCGGGCGTCTACGAAGCCTCGATGCACACGACGCTCCGCGAGCTGATTTACGGGCGCGCGGGCGGCATCCGCGACGACCGCAAGCTGAAGGCCGTGATCCCCGGCGGGTCGTCGGTGCCGATCCTGCTCGAGCACCAGCTCGATACGCCGGCGTCGTTCGACGACGTGCAGAAGGCCGGGTCGATGCTGGGATCGGCCGGCATCATCGTCATGGACGAGACGACCTGCATGGTCTGGGTGGCGCGAAACCTTCTGTATTTCTACAAGCACGAGTCGTGCGGCAAGTGCACCCCCTGCCGTGAAGGGGGAGACTGGCTGTGGAAGATCCTGACCAGGATCGAGGCCGGCCAGGGCACGATGCGCGACATCGATCTGCTCGTCAGCGTCGGCAACAACATCATGGGCAAGACGCTGTGCGCGTTCGGTGATGCGGCGGCGACGCCGGCGCTCACGACCGTGAAGAACTTCCGGGAAGAGTTCGAAGCGCACGTGCGCGAAGGGCGCTGCACGGTGCCGGCCAGCTGGCGCGCGGCGCAGATGCCGATGGCACACGCGCACTGACGCCCCAACTTCCAAATTCCAATTCCCAAGGGCCAAAGGCCAAAAGGCCAATCGCCAATGGTCAAAGCCCCAAGGGGCTGAGGGGAGGCCTGAGAGGTTTTGGGAGTTTGGAGTTTGGGCCTTGGCCGTTGGACTTTGGGAACTTGATCTTTGGACGTTGGAATTTGGGCCTTGGCCGTTGGCGTTTGGGCCTTGGCCGTTGGGTCCTGGCGCTTGGAAATTGAACAGATCCAGCTATGAGTGTTGATCCGCAGATCGTGGCCCAGCTCGGGCTGATATTCGTCATCTTCAACATGCTCGTGCTGTCGGCAGCCTTCATGGTGTGGATGGAGCGCAAGGTGTGCGCCTACATCCAGGACCGGCTCGGGCCGAACCGGGTCGGGTTCGAAGGGGCGCTGCAGCCGTTTGCCGACGTCATCAAGCTGATGTTCAAGGAGAATCTGCGGCCGAAGGCCGCCGACGCGCTCCTGTTCGGCATCGCTCCGATCATCTCGGCCTGCGCGGCGTTTGCGGCCTTCTCTGTGGTGCCGTTCGGCAACGAGACGACGCTGTTCGGCCTGCTCGATGAGCCGATCGCCCTGCAGGTGACCGACGTCAACGTGGCCGTCCTGGTGATCTTCGCGATCGCCTCGATGGGCGTCTACGGCATCGTGCTCGCGGGCTGGAGTTCCAACAGCAAGTACTCGCTGCTCGGGGCGCTGCGGTCGGCGGCTCAGATGATCAGCTACGAGCTGTCGTACGGCCTGGCGCTGGCGGCGGTCATCATGCTGGCCGGTTCGCTCTCGCTGCGGGAGATCGTGCTGAACCAGTCGGGCGCGTGGTGGGGCTTCATCCCGAAGTGGTACATCTTCCTGCAGCCGATCGGCTTCTTCGTCTACATGGTCGCCGGCGTCGCGGAAACGAACCGTGCGCCCTTCGACTTCCCCGAGGCGGAGCAGGAACTGGTGGCGGGGTACCACACCGAGTACAGCTCCATGAGCTTCGCGCTGTTCTTCCTCGCCGAATACGTGAACATGGTCACGGTCGCGGCGGTGGCGACCAGCCTCTATCTCGGTGGATGGCTCGGACCGTTCCTGCCCGACTGGCTGGCGTGGGTGTGGTTCCTGGTCAAGGTATTCCTGATCCTCTTCTTCTACGTCTGGATGCGCTGGACGCTCCCGCGCTATCGATACGACCAGTTGATGGAGTTCGGCTGGAAGTTCCTGCTGCCGGTCGGCGTCCTCAATCTGCTGGCGACGGCGGCGCTGGTCCTGTGGATCGGGTGAGCACATGGAAGCCATAGCTTTTTACATCTTTGCCATCGTCACGGTGGTCGCCTCGATCGGGGTGGTCGGCCAGCGGAACCCGATGTACAGCGTGATGCTGCTGATCACGTCGTTCGGCGCGCTCGCCGGGCTGTACGTGCTGCTCGACGCGCCGTTCACGGCGGTCACGCAGATCATCATCTACGCCGGCGCCATCCTGGTCCTGTTCCTCTTCGTCGTCATGCTGCTGAACGTGCCGCGCGAAGACCCGGCGCCGGGGCTGCTCGCCACGATGGGCCCGCACGGGATGAAGATCGCGGTGGTCCTTTCGGTGCTGCTCGGCCTCGAGGTGGTGTGGGCGCTGTCGCGGCTGCCGCTCGGGTTTTTTCCGCAGGACGAGGCGGCGCTGAATGTGAGTTCCGTGGCCGAAATCGGACGGGTGCTGTTCACGCGGCACGCGTTCGCCTTCGAAGCCACGTCGATCCTGATTCTGGTCGCGATGGTCGGTGCGGTCATCATCGCGCGGAAGGCTCGCTGATCATGATCCCGTTGAACTATTACCTGATCCTCTCCGGCATTCTCTTCGCGATCGGGACCGCCGGCGTGTTCCTGCGCCGCAACCTGATCACGATGCTGCTCTCGATCGAGATCATGCTCAACGCCGTGAACCTCACGTTCGTGGCGGTCGGGCGCTATCTGGGGACCGTCGACGGGCAGATCATCACGTTCTTCGTCATGGCGGTCGCGGCGGCCGAAGCGGCGGTGGGCCTCGCGCTGGTGATCGCGCTCTTCCGCCACCGCGAGACGCTCAGCCCGGACGCGTTCACTGCGTTGAAATGGTGACGTTCTGATCATGCTCCTACTGATTCCGCTCCTGCCGTTCATCGGCTTCGTCATCAACGCGTTCGTCGGCAGGCGGCTGCCCAAGTCGATCTCGGGCGGCGTGGCCTGCGCGTCCATCATCGCGTCGTTCGGGATCTCCCTGGCGGCGGTGTGGGGTGTCTACACGAGCCACCAGCCGCTCGAGCAGACGGCGTTCCAGTGGATCTCGTCGGGGGACCTCTCGATCCGCTTCGCCTTCTACCTGGACAACCTTTCGTCGCTGATGATCCTGGTGATCACCGGGATCGGGTCGCTCATCCACATCTACTCGACCGGCTACATGCACGAGGAGTCCGACAGCGAGTACGCGCGGTACTTCTCGTATCTGAACCTGTTTGCGGCCTTCATGCTGGTGCTCGTGCTCGGCGCGAGCTTCCCGGTGATGTTCGTCGGCTGGGAAGGGGTGGGGCTCTGCTCCTACCTGCTGATCGGCTTCTGGTTCAAGAAGCACTCCGCGTCTGACGCCGGCAAGAAGGCGTTCGTCGTCAATCGCATCGGCGATTTCGGCTTCATCCTCGGGATGCTGATCATCTTCGCGACGTTCGGCACGCTCGACTTTCAGCCGGTGATGGCCGCGGCCGCCAGCAGCTTCACGGTAGAGACCGCCAGCCTCGGCGTGATCACGGCCGCCACGATGCTGCTGTTCCTCGGCGCGACCGGCAAGTCCGCGCAGATCCCGCTCTACGTCTGGCTGCCGGACGCGATGGAAGGCCCGACGCCGGTGTCGGCCCTCATCCACGCCGCGACGATGGTCACCGCGGGCGTCTACATGATCGGCCGCTGCGCCGTCCTGTTCTCGCTGGCCCCGACGACGCTGGCGGTGGTGGCGGCGATCGGCACGGCGACGGCGCTGATGGCGGGGACCATCGGCCTGGTCCAGAACGACATCAAGCGCGTGCTGGCGTACTCGACCGTGTCGCAGCTCGGCTACATGTTCCTCGGCATGGGCGTCGGCGCGTACGCGGCCGGCATCTTCCATCTCTACACGCACGCGTTCTTCAAGGCGCTGCTCTTCCTCGGGTCGGGCGCGGTGATCCACGCGCTGCACGGCGAGCAGGACCTGCGCAACATGGGCGGCCTGAAGAAGCACCTGCCGATCACCTACTGGACGTTCCTGATCGGCGCCGTCGCGATCGCCGGCGTCCCGCCGCTCGCCGGGTTCTTCAGCAAGGACGAGATCCTCTGGCTGACGTTCTCGGCGCACTGGCCGCCGTTCCACCTGCTGCTCTACGTGATCGCCGCGATCACGGCGTTACTCACCGCGACGTATATGTTCCGCCTGGTGTTCATGGCCTTTCACGGCCAACCGCGCCACAGTGCACCCAGCACCCAGCACGGGCATGTCCACGACGCCCCGCCCTCGATGGCGTTCGCGCTGATCGTGCTCGCGATCGGATCCGTCGTTGCCGGCTGGGTCGGCATCCCGCAGGCGCTCGGCGGCAGCAACTGGATCGAGAGCTTCCTCCATCCGTCGTTCCTGCCGCCAGGCGCCCCGCACGAGGCGGCCGCGCCGCATGGCGAGGCGTCGACCGCGCTGCTGCTCATGGGGCTCTCGGTCGGACTCGCCGTGGCGGGGATCGGGATCGCGGCGTATTTCTGGCTGCGTAACCCGGCCGCGGCAACCGCGTGGTCGCAGCGGTTCAGCGGCATTCACAAGCTGCTGCTGAACAAGTACTACGTCGACGAGATCTACGATGCGGCGATCGTGCAGCCGATCAAGGCCATCTCCACCGGGGCGCTGTGGAAGGGGGCCGATGTGGGCCTGATCGACGGGATGGTCAACGGTGTCGGGTTCGCCATCCGCGGCGGGAGCAACGTGCTGAAGCTTCTGCAGAACGGCTCGATCCGCGCCTATGCCGCGTCGTTGTTCCTGGGCGCCGTCCTGATTCTGGGCTTCTATCTGTATCGATGATGCTGTCAACTATCGTCTTCTTGCCTCTCGTTGGCGCGCTGGTCGTGCTTCTGGCGGGTGGTCGGGGCGAGCGTCCCGAACGCGAACCGCTGATCCGCAACATCGCCCTGCTGTTCTCGCTGGCGACGTTTGCCGCGACGCTGTGGCTCTGGTTCCGGTTCGATCCGTCGAGCGCCGACTACCAGTTCATCGAGCAGTACGCCTGGATCCCGGCGTTCGGCATCCAGTACTTCGTCGGCGTCGACGGGATCAGCCTGTTCCTGATCGTCCTCACGGGATTCCTGACGCCGCTGGCGCTGCTCTCGTCGTGGGACTCGGTGCACAAGAGCGTCAAGCACTTCTCGTTCATGGTGCTCGCGCTCGAGACCGCCATGCTCGGCGTCTTCGTCTCGATCGACCTGTTCCTCTTCTACGTGTTCTGGGACGCGATGCTCATCCCGATGTACTTCCTCATCGGGATCTGGGGCTACGACCGCCGGATCTACGCCGCTGTCAAGTTCATCCTCTACACGATGGCCGGCAGCGTGCTGATGCTGATCGCGATCATCGGCCTCGCCTGGTCGTACGCCGCGGTCGCGGGTGAGCCGAGCTTCAGCCTCATCGACCTCTACAACGTCCAGCTGGGACAGCAGACCGCGAGGTGGATGTTCCTCGCGTTCGCGGTGGCGTTCGCGATCAAGGTCCCGCTCTTCCCGTTCCACACCTGGCTGCCCGACGCCCACGTCGAGGCGCCGACGGCAGGATCGATCATCCTCGCCGGCGTGCTGCTGAAGATGGGCACCTACGGGCTGCTGCGGTTCGCCTTCCCGCTGTTCCCGGAAGCGGCGCTCTTCTTCGCGCCCTGGCTCGGGTTGCTCGCGGTGATCGGCATCATCTACGGCGCGCTCGTCGCGATGGTGCAGCCCGACTTGAAGAAGCTGGTGGCGTACTCGTCGGTGAGCCACCTCGGCTTCGTCGTGCTCGGTCTCGCGGCGATGAACATCCAGGGGGTCCAGGGATCCGTGATCCAGATGCTGAACCACGGCGTCAGCACCGGCGGGCTCTTCATGATCGTCGGCATGCTCTCCGACCGTCGTCACACCCGCCTGATCGCGGAGTTCGGCGGCCTGAAGGCGGTGATGCCGCGCTTCGTGGCCGCGTTCCTCGTGATCACGCTGGCCTCGATCGCGCTGCCGCTCACCAACGGCTTCATCGGCGAGTTCCTGATCCTGCTCGGCGCCTGGAAGTGGAACAACACCCTGGCCGCGTTTGCCGCCATCGGCGTGATCCTCTCGGCGGTGTACATGCTGTGGATGTTCCAGCGCGTGAACTACGGGCCGGTCACCAACGAGAAGAACAGCCGGCTCCCGGACCTCACCACGAGGGAGTGGGTGCTGATGGTGCCCACCGTGGCGATGTGCGTGTTCATGGGTGTGTTCCCGGACGTGTTCCTCCGCCCGATGGAGGCGTCGGTCGCCAAGGTGCTCGACCGCGTGCACAGCCAGCAGGCGATGGTCGTCGACCCCGAGCCTGCCGCGCAGCTGACCGCGGACGCACCCAGCACCCCGGACGGCGCACCGCACACCGCGGACCGCGCACCCCGCACCGCGGACCGCGCCCCGCGCACCGCGGACCGAGCACCCAGCACCCCGGACAGCGCACCGCGCACCGCGGACCGCGGACTCGGACAGAGTTCAGACAATGACTGATTACGCAGCAATCATCCCCATCACCATCATGGCGCTCTCGGCGATCGCCGCCATGGTCGCCGAGGCGATCCGCCGTCCGGGCGAGCGCATGCCGATCTTCGGCTTCGGCCTGATCGGTTCGGTCGGCGCGGGGCTGGCCTCGATCTTCCTCTGGGACAGCGACGCCCAGAGCTTCGGCGTCATCCGCTCCGACAACTTCGCCCTCTTCATCAACCTCGTGCTCTGCACCGTCGGCGTGCTGACGATGCTGCTGTCGCACGAGACCGTGGAGCGCGACGACGTCCCGGCTGGCGAGTACTACGCGCTGACGCTGTTCGGGCTCTGCGGGATGATGATGATGGCGGCCGCCACCGATCTCCTGGTGATTTTCGTGGCGCTCGAGATCCTGTCGCTGTCGGTCTACGTGCTGACCGCGATCCGGCGGACGAGCGCGATGGGCGCCGAGGGGGGCTTCAAGTACTTCCTGCTCGGGGCCTTCTCGAGCGCGTTCTTCCTCTACGGGATCGCGTTCGCCTTCGTGATCGCCGGTTCGACCCGGCTCGACGACATCAGCGTGGCGCTGTCGTCGCAGGCGGCCGGCGCGCCGCAGACGCTGGCGCTGCTGGCGATCGGCCTGCTCGCCATCGGCTTCTGCTTCAAGGTCTCCGCGGTGCCGTTCCACATGTGGACGCCGGACGCCTACGAGGGAGCGCCGACGATGGTCACGGCGTTCATGTCGACGGGGGTGAAGGCGGCCGCGTTCGCCGCGTTCGTCCGCGTGTTCCTGTCGACGCTCGAGCCGCTCCAGGCGCAGTGGATCCCCGTCCTGTCGGCGATCGCGGTCGTCACGATGGTCCTCGGCACGGTCGTGGGCGTCGTGCAGACGAACATCAAGCGCATGCTCGCGTACTCGAGCATCGCGCACGCCGGCTACATCCTGCTCGGGATCATCGCCGCCAACAGCACCGGCAAGGCGGCGGTCCTGTTCTACCTGCTCACCTACGCGGTCGCCAACCTCGGCGCGCTCGGCATCGTCGCGCTCCTCGGCACCGCGCAGAACCAGCACGATCAGCTGCGCGACTTCGCCGGTCTGTACAAGACGCGCCCCGGCATGGCGGCGCTGATGGCCATCTTCCTGCTGTCGCTCGGCGGCTTCCCGCCGCTCGCCGGCTTCATCGGCAAGTGGTACATCTTCGCGGCGGCCGTGCAGGAGGGCTACTACACGCTGGCGATCATCGGTGTCCTCACGAGCGTGGTGTCGGTGTTCTTCTACCTGCGCATCGTCGTGATGATGTACATGACGGAAGGCGCCGAGATCGTCCGTCCGCACCTCCCCGCGACCGCCGTCGCCGGCCTCGCCATCGCGACGATCGCCGTCCTCTACCTCGGCGTGCTCCCGACCCGGGTGCTCGACCTCGCGATGGCGTCCATCTCGACGATCTTCTGAGCGCCCATCTACGGCTCTCAGGCGGCTGCATCTCGGTCCGGCACACTCGCCGGACTGCTCTGACGCTCGGGCGGAGTCATATCAGGACCTCGGCACCCCCGCCTCCGCCAAGGCTACGGCGGGTCCACCGTAGCTCGCGTGAACAAGTCGCTCGCGAGCGAAGGTGGACGATCGCCTGACGATGGCCGCGTTCGCTGGGTTTGTCGAACTCCTTGCGCTGAGCGGGCGCGTCGTCCGGCTTCCGGCTTCCGGCTCTTGGCTTTTGGCCTGTTGGGGGTTGTTCTGGCGATCGGGAATGAGGCGCTGCCCATGGGTTCATCCCGCGCAGCACATGACCTCGAATCGTCCGTTGCGCCGCTGAAGGCCAGTTCCGCGAACAGCCCCCCGCAAGCCAATAGCCGGAGCCCGAAAGCCAAAAGCCCGCGCACCGCGGACCGCGGACCGCGCACCGCGGATCACCGCACTTCGGGACAGGACTTCGTCTCGGCCTTCATGCTGCCCAGCTGATTGACCAGGCCGCCGAAGCCGAAGCCGAAGCTTCCATTGGAGGGACGGCCGCGGACCGAGCGGATGAACGTGCTCTGGTCGTCGAGCGGCAGGGACGCCACGTTCGAACAGAACGCCGGCCACAGCCCCTGCTGGTCCAGATACTGCTCGACGTTGGAGAGGTAGTAGGCGCCGACCGTGCCGCCGTGCTCCTTGAGGTACTTGCCGACGGCGCGCAGCGCTTTCGGGCCGCCGAAGTTGCCCACGACGGGGATCAGCAGGTTCTTCGAGTGCAGCGTCTTGAGGACCTGGAAGTTGTCCTCCGAGGCGAGATACGACCGCTGCCGCCCCGCGCCGTCGTCGGTCACCATCATGTCGAAGTAGGTGGGCATCGAGCGGCCGCCGCGTCCGCCGGACGAGCTGTAGTGGATGCCGGGCCCGAACCAGTAGAACGAGTAGGCGACGTACTCGATCCCCTTCACATCGTCATCGTCGAGCGGGATGCCGCGGGTCTCGAGGAGATGATCGGTGATGGCTTTCAGGTTCTGCTTGTAAAGCGCCTCGCTGGTCGGGACCTCGGAGTAGGCGTTGAAGATCTCCAGCGCCGTCGACTTCGGCCCGAGCCCCTCCGGCCGCTTCTTCGCGAACAGCCGGCTGACGAAATCGGCGCGATCCGACGACAGCTCGAACAGCGCCTTGTACATCAGGTGGAGCTGCAGGTTGCCGCGCCGGACGTCGACGATGAACGCCATGGCCGGCTTCATCGCGGAGATGTAGGTGAAGTTCTGTTCCGGACCCACGCCGAGATAGACCCGCCCGGGCGTCGTCGATTTCACGAGATCGGGGATGACGTGCTGCATCCAGATCTCATTCGAGACGAGATTGTCGGAGCGGAAGTACCCGTTCGGTTCCGACAAGGAGGAGGAGAGCGCCCAGAACTCCTTGTTCCCGAGTTGCTGGGGCAGCGCGGCCGAGCCTGCGCCGGCCGACGGCTGAACAGAGAGGTACCACGCGGACACTACCGCGACGATCACTCCCGACAACGCGAGGCGGCGACGCGTCATGGCACTGCGAAAAAACTTTATCACGCTTCGCGCAGACGCTCACAACTCCCAAGGCCCAAAGGGCCAACTTCCAAGGACCAACTTCCAAGGACCAACTTCCAAGGACCAATTTCCAAGGTCCAACTTCCAACTCCCAAATTGGAAGTTGGGCGTTGGAAGTTGGGAGTTGGGAGTTGTGAGCGTCAGCTGAAGATCAAGCTCAGGCAGGTGAGCGCGGCTTCGGCCTTCTCGAATTCGCTCGTGTCGAGACTCCGGGTCGCGAACCCCAGCGCATCGAGCTTGCGGCGCGTGAGCGGCGCGGACGCGCTGACGTGGACGATCCCGCCGGCGAGCAGCGCGTTGGCGCCGAATGGTTCCTCGGGCGGGACCGGGACGCATTGCCAGCGGCTGAAGAGATCCACGTCGATCCACTCGGGATTCACGAGCACCGATCCGTCGCCGATGCAGGTGACGGCCGACTTCAAGTGCAGGCAGCCGCGCGGCGTGGCCGGGACCACCTCGTATCCGTGCGGCTCCAGGACGGCAGCGAGCTGGCGCGTCCCTTCGGCGTTCGTCCGCGGCGTCTGCCCGACGAAAAACGTGCGTCCGACACGAAGGACGTCCCCGCCTTCGAGCGTTCCCGGCGCCTCGATGCGAAATGTAGGGCGAACGGCCTCCAGCGCCGGCGCGATCGCGTCCACCTCGGGACGCCGGCTGTCGATGCCCGGACGCGTGAGCACGGCGCATTCCTCGACGACCACCGCCGTATCCTCGACGAACACCGCGTCAGGCAGTTCGTCTTCCGGGGGGAGTATCTGCACCGCGAGGCCCGCCTCCACCAGCGCCCGCACATACTCCCCATGCTGCCGGACGGCCAGCTCGAAGTCGATCGGCGTCCGCTCGAGAAACGTCAGCGCGCACCTGGCGAGTGCCGGAGATGGCGCGCGGACGATCGCGCGTGTCCGGCTTCCGGCTTCCGGCTCCTGGCTTTTGGCCTCTTGCGGGTTGTTCGGGCGATCGGGCATTGGGCAGCCGAAGGGTTCATCGCGCAGTGTACACACCTTCGAATCACCCGTCGTTTCGACGATGCCCGGAACTGCAGATACCCCCAACGGGCCGAAAGCCGAAAGCCAAAAGCCGAAAGCCGGACACGCGCGAGCGAAGTAAACGCGCGAGCGCTGCGATCGGTATAATCCGCAGCGGAGATTTCCCTTACATGAAAAGACAGACGACGTTATTGATGGCCGCCTTTGCTTTGGCGGCTGCGGCGCTTCCGTTCGCGCAGGGGCAGGACCGCCTGAACGAACAGACCCTGAAGGGCATCGAATTCCGGAGTATCGGGCCCGGCTTCACGAGCGGGCGGATCCAGGACGTCGAGATCGATCCGAAGAATCCCAACGTCTGGTACGTGGTTTCCGCCTTCGGCGGCCTGTGGAAAACCGAGAACAGGGGCATCAGCTTCACGCCGATCTTCGACGACGGCGGGTCCTTCACGCTGTGCTGCCTGACGATCGATCCGAAAGATTCGAACGTGCTGTGGCTCGGTACCGGCGAGAACACCAGCCAGCGCAGCGCGCACTTCGGTGACGGCGTCTACAAGTCCACCGACGCGGGCAAGACCTGGAAGCACATGGGGTTGAAGAACTCCGAGCACATTGGCGAAATCCTGGTCGATCCGCGCAACTCGAACGTCGTCTACGTGTCCGCGCAGGGCCCGCTCTGGTCCGCCGGCGGCGACCGCGGTCTCTACAAGACGACCGACGGCGGCGCCACCTGGACGCGCGTGCTGCACGTCAGCGAAGACACGGGGATCAGCGAGATCGCGTTCCAGCCGGGGAAGCCGGACGTGCTCTACGCCTCCGCGTATCAGCGCCGCCGCGCCGTCGGCCAGATGATTGGCGGCGGTCCCGAGGGGGGCATCTACAAGACGACCAACGGCGGCAAGACCTGGACGAAGCTGACCAGGGGGCTGCCCACCGATGACATGGGCCGCGCCGGTCTCGCGGTGGATCCGCGGAACCCGAATCGCGTCTACGCGCTCATCGACGCCAAGCGGCACGAATCCGGATTCTTCCGCTCTGACGAT
>DASWVN010000022.1:0-3504 GCA_036401215.1 Vicinamibacterales bacterium
GTCGGCCGCGAGCTTCTCGAGCGCCGCCGACCGCTCGGCCGATGGCGGATTGGTCTTGACGTAGCTCGCGAAGGCAACGGTCTGCACGACGCCGCCGTTCTTCTTGAGCGCTTCGAGCTGCTCGTCGTCGAGGTTCCGGGAGTGGTCGTGCATGGCTCGCGCCGCGGAATGCGAGGCGATGACCGGCGCCTTCGAGAGCGCCATCGCCTGCAGGTTGGCTTCCTTGGACGGATGCGAGATATCGACCATGATCCCGACGCGGTTCAGTTCGGCGATCACCTGTTTGCCGAGCGGGCTCAGGCCGTTGTGCAGCCAGACGCCATCGGCCTCGCCGGTGTTCGAGTCGGCAAGCTGGCTGTGCCCGTTGTGGGCGAGCGAAAGGTACCGCCCGCCTCGCTTGTGGAACTCCCGTACGCGTTCGATGGCCGTCGACTCGTCACCGAGCGGATACCCGTTCTCGACCCCGATCAGCGCGACCTTCTTGCCCGCGCCGGCGATCCGGCGGACGTCCGCGGGGGTCAGCGCCAGTTCGATCTGGTCCGGCGCGATCTCCTCCGTCAGCCGATGGATCGCGTCGAACTTCTCGATCGCCTGCCGGTAGGCGTTGTCGTAGCCCTCCTTGGTGAAGGCGTTCTCACCGCGGTTCTGGCCGACGTAGACGATGAAAAAGGCGGCGTCGAGGCCTCCCTCGACCATCTTCGGCAGGTTCACCTGGTTGCCGAGGTCCTGCGTGTAGTTCCGCTCTGTCGTGAAGTTGTTGGCGTTGATGTCGGCGTGGGTATCGAGCGTGATCACGCGCTCGTGGATCTGCCGTGCGCGTGCGACCAGGGCGTCTTCGCTCTCTGGTGGCTGCGCGCCGGCCGGCGGTTCCGCGCCTCCCGAACATCCGAATCCTCCCGCAAGCAGCGCGAACGCAGCAACCCACACCATGATTGAACGTTTCATCCGGTCTCCTCAGCGAAATGGTGGATGGCAAATGGTAACCCAGGCTCCGGGTCCGCGATAGAATGCCCTTTCAAGGAGTTTCCATTGCACACTCGCACGCCGCACCTCGTCGTACGCGGATCGATCACTGTCGCCATCGCCGTCGGCCTGCTGCAGATCGCGCCGTCCGCTCAGGACCGCCTGCAGACCATGCCGGGCTACCAGCAGTTCCAGAAGGTCAGCGCCGAGAGCCGTGACGCCGTCCGGTCGGGCGCGCTCAGCGTCTCGTGGACGGACGCGGGCGCGTTCGAGTACACGCGCGACGGCAAGCGCTATCGATACGAAGTTGCGACGAAGCGCGCGACCGAGATCGGCGCGGCGCCGGCCGCACCGGGGCGCGGGGGACGCGGACGCGGCGGTGGAGGCGGCCCGGCCCGCGGGCGTCAGTTCGAGTCGGCCGAGTCGCCGGACAAGAAGTTCAACGCGGTCTATCGCGACCGGAACGTGTACATCGTGGACGTCGCCACCGGCGCCGAGATCGCGGTGACGACCGACGGTAACGAGAAGGACCGCACCAAGAACGGCACGGCGAGCTGGGTGTACGGCGAAGAGCTGGCACAGCGCACCGCCATGTGGTGGTCGCCCGACAGCCGGAAGCTGGCCTATTACCGCTTCGACGAAAGCAAGGTGCCCGACTACTACCTCCAGCTCGATCAGACGAAGCTTCAGAGCACCATCGACGTCGAGGCGTATCCCAAGGCGGGCGTCGACAACCCGATCGTGGAACTCTTCGTCTACGACGTGGCGACGAAGAAGACGACGAAGATCGACGTGCGGAACGGCCAGCCGTTCGAGAACGCCGTGGTTGGCCACTACGTGTATCGCGTGTCCTGGTCACCCGACGGCAGCGAGCTGCTCTTCAACCGCACCAACCGCCGCCAGAACATCCTCGAGTTCACCGCCGCGAACCCGGAGACCGGCGCGACGCGTGTGATCATCCGCGAAGAATGGCCGACCGGCTGGGTCGCGAACAGCCCGGGGATCACCTGGCTGAAGGACAAGAAGCGCTTCATCTGGGAGTCGGAGCGCAACGGCTGGAACAACTTCTACCTGTACGACATCAGCGGGAAGCTGATAAACCCGATCACGTCGCATTCGGCTTTCGAGGCAGCCAGCCTGGTGAAGGTCGACGAGGACGCGGGCGTCATCTTCTACATGGCGAGGGACGGCGACAACTACCTGAAGACCCAGCTGCACCGCGTCGGGTTCGACGGCAAGGGGGACGTTCGTCTCACCGATCCGAAGTTCCATCATCAGATCGGGAGCTGCATGGGAGGACCCGGCGGGGCCGGCCCCGCCGCGCAGGGAGGATCCGCCTGCGGTATCTCCCCTGACAACAAGCACGTCGTCGACGTCTACCAGACGCATGACACGCCGCCCGCCACGCGTCTCATCGATGCGGGCAGCGGCAATGTGGTCGCCGAGCTGGCGCAGAGCGACCTGACGAAGTTCAACCAGATCGGCCTGAAGAAGGTCGAGATGTTCACGTATCTCGCGGCCGACGGCAAGACGACGCTGCGCGGCCTGATTCACTTCCCGTCGAATTTCGATCCGACGAAGAAGTACCCGGCGCTCCTGAGCGTCTACGGCGGACCGGCGTCGGGCGGCAGCACGGCCCGCGAGACGTTCGTCACCCCCAGCTCGCTCACGGAATACGGGTTCCTCGTGCTGAACCTCGACTCGCGAGCGGCGCCGGGGATGGGGAAGCGGACGCTCGACGCCGTCTACATGAAGCTGGGCCAGACCGAGATGGACGACATGGCCCTGGGCGTCAAGGCGCTGTGGTCGCGTCCGTACTTCGACAAGGACCGCGTCGGCGTGTATGGCACGTCGTACGGCGGGTATTCGTCGGCCATGCTGCTCCTGCGGTATCCCGACGTCTTCGCCGCCGCGTCCGCCTCGTCGCCGGTCACCGCGTGGGAGCACTACGACACGATCTACACCGAACGCTACATGTGGATCCCGCAGGAGAACACGACGGGCTATGCAGCGGGGTCGGCGATGACCTACGCGAAGAATCTGAAGGGCAGGCTCCTGATCTACTACGGAACCGCGGACAACAACGTGCACCCGTCGAATTCGATGCAGTTGATTCGAGCCCTGCAGCAGGCGGGCAAGAGCTTCGAGGTGCAGGTCGGCCCCGACCTCGGGCACACTGGCGTGAATCAGCAGCGGATGATGGAGTTCTTCATCGAGAACCTCGTCCTGCGTCCCGCGGCCGCCGCCGTGACGACGACAGCAGGGCAGTGAGGCCGTTCGCCGATCGCCGTTCGGATGGTCGGGCTTGGCTCGACCGTCGCCACCGGTTAGGCTAAGGCCGATGCCGGTTGCGACGTTCGAACGCCTGGTCGAAGGTGATGCCGAGCTCTCGCTCGATCGCCTGTTTCCCACGTCGATCACGATCACCCGGACATCCGAAGACGACTTCAAGTCCCGGCAGCTCGTCGTCTCACTCGACGGCCAGCGGATGGGAGAACTGCTCTGGGGCGACTCGATGCTGTGCGAGTTGCCGCCAGGGCA
>DASWVN010000023.1:0-16756 GCA_036401215.1 Vicinamibacterales bacterium
GTTGGCACGAGAAATCACGAAATTCAAAATTCAAGGTCTGACCCCTGGGTTTCGCCCTGGCCGTCATCTTTCGGATGGCTGGCTGATCAGGGACGGGGACCGGGCGGTCGATAGAATGGGGCCATGTGCCGAAACATCAAGACCCTGGCCAACTTCGCACCGCCGGCAACCGACGATGAGATCCGTGCCTCGGCGATCCAGTTCGTGCGAAAACTGAGCGGCACGAGCAAGCCCTCCAAGGCGAACGAAGAGGTGTTCGATCGCGCCGTCGAGGACGTCACCGAGGCGGCGACACGCCTGATCAGGTCGCTGAAGACGACGGCGCCGCCACGCAACCGCGAAGAAGAAGCGCGGAAAGCCAGGGAGCGTTCGCTGGCCCGCTTCGCGTAACCATCCGCCACCGGCAGATCGCAGGTGTCTGCCCACGAAGCCCGCCTCACGGCAGCCTGCCTCGCCGTAGCCGCGAAGCGGCGGCACAGCCTGCCTCGCCGAAGCCGCGGAGCGGGCGAAGGCGGGTTTGACTTTGCCCCTTCCGCCCCCCAGAATTGGCTCACCGCGCAACCTTTCAAAGGGCTATGGACATCCTCGCGCTCTCGGCGTTCTCGGTGTTCCTGGCGATTGCTGCCGTCGGTTTCCTGTTCCTGATGCTGGCGCTGATCTTCGGAGAGATCTTCGATTTCTTCGATCACGGCGATATCGACACGGGCGGCCCCGGCGTGTTGAGCAGCCGCGTCATCGCGGTCTTCATCACCGGATTCGGGACCACCGGCGCACTCGCCGTGCAGAACGGCTACTCGACCGGGATGGCCTCGGTGTTCGGCGCCATCAGCGGCGCCGTGCTCGGCGGCGCCATCGCCATGCTCGGGCGCTTCCTGTACAACCAGCAGTCTTCGACCGAGGTGCTCACCACCGATCTGGTCGGGCAGAACGCTCGCGTCGTCGTCAGCATCCCCGCCAATGGCGTAGGACAGATCCGGCTCCGCATCGGCGAGGAACTCGTGGACAAGATCGCCCAGGCGCGTGACGGCGTCGCGATCCCCGAGAACAGCGCCGTCCAGGTCGAAACCGTGCTCGGCGAAACCGTCGTCGTCAAGAAACTGTAGGATCGGGCGCCTCACGCCGGGGCGCCTTCTGGGGCTCACCATGATCGACATCAACTGGGATATCTGGACGCCGATCCTCGTACTCGTGGGCATCGTCGCGGCCGTGGCCGCGATGATCGTTCTCAGCCGGAACTACATCAAGGTCTCGCCGAACACCGTCGCCGTCCTGAGCGGACGCAAGCGCAAGCTGCAGGACGGACGCACCGTCGGTTACCGCATGGTCCGCGGCGGCGCGGCGCTGCGCTTCCCGCTGCTCGAGAAGGTCGAGTACCTGCATCTCAACGTGATGACGATCCCGCTCGAGATCCGGCGGGCGTACACGCTGAAGGGTGTTCCGGTATCGGTGAAGGCGGTCGCGAACGTGAAGATCCGAGGCGACGAGACCTCGCTGCAGGCGGCAGCCGAGCGCTTCCTCGGCATGACCCCGGTGGAAGTACAGAAGGTGATCTTCCAGACCCTGGAAGGACACCTGCGCTCGATCCTCGGCACGTTGACGGTCGAAGAAGTCAACAGCGATCGCCAGAGCTTCGCGCAGAAGCTGACGAGCGAAGCCGCGGTGGATCTCGAAAAGATGGGCATCGGCGTCGACGTGCTGACGATCCAGGAGATCAGCGACGAGGAAGGCTACCTCGACGCGCTCGGCAAGCGGCGGACCGCCGAAGTCAAGCGCGACGCGGCGATCGGCGAGGCGGAAGCGACCCGCGACGCCAAGATCAAGTCGTCGGAGGCGATGCAGCAGGGCGAAAAGGCCAAGTTCCAGGCCGAAGCCGACATCGCGCAGGCGCAGCGGGACTTCGCCATTCGCCAGGCGCAGTACCAGGCGGAAATCGAGACGCAGAAGGCGCGCGCCGAACAGGCCGGACCGCTCTCCGAAGCGACCGCGCGCCAGTCGGTCGTCGCCGAAGAAGTGAAGGTCGAGAAGACGCGGACGCAGGAGATGATCTCCGTGCAGGAGCAGGAGGTCCTTCGCAAGCAGAAGGAACTCGAAGCGACGGTCATCAAGCCGGCGGAAGCGGATCGCCAGGCCGCCGTCGTCCGCGCCGAGGCGGCGAAGCAGGCGGCGATCCTCGAAGCCGAAGGCCGCCGGTCGGCGCTCATCGCGCTCGCGGAAGCCGAACAGGAGAAGCTGCGCCAGGAAGGCGTCGGCCGGGCGGCCGCCGTGGAAGCAGAAGGCAAGGCCGAAGCGGCGAAGATCGAAGCGATCGGCCTCGCGCAGGCGAAAGCGATCGAGGCGCAGGGCGTTGCCGAAGCCGCCGCGATCCTGCGCAAGGCCGAGGCGTGGAAGGAATTCAACGACGCCGCGCGGCTGCAGACGATCCTCGAGAAGCTGCCGGCGATCATCGAGTCGTCGACCGGCGTCTTCGCCGCCGTCGCCGCGCCGCTCGGCAACATCGACAAGCTGGTCGTGCTGGATCAGGGAAGCGGCAACGGCAAGGAGAACGGCGCGACCGGCCTGAATCGCTTCGCGCAGACGAGCCCGGCGGTCGTGTTCAATCTACTGCAGCAGCTCGAAGCGCTGGGGCTCAATCTGCCGACGGTCCTCGAGCAGCTCGGAGTGAATCCGGCCGCAGTCGCGTCAGCGGTCGCGCCCGCCACGCCGCCGGTGGTGTCGAGTGCTGTTGTCAGTCCCAAGAAGAAGGTCGACTGAGAACGTGCGACGTGCGGCGTGCGACGTGCGACGTGCGACGTGCGACGTGCCGCGTGCTGGTGCCAGGTGCGACGTGCCAGGTGCGTGCGCTGGTGTCTCAGGCGCCGACAGCACCTCAGCACATAGCACTTCAGCACGTAGCACTAAGCACCTTGCACCAGCACCAGCACCAGCACGTCGCACGTCGCACGTCGCACGTTTCTACGCCGCCCTCCGCTCGATCCGCGCCCGCAGCGCCGCGATCTCGGCACTGATCGCCGTCAGCTCCTGATCCACTTCCTTCAGCTTGTCCCCTTCGGCGCGGATGAAGCGGCTGTAGGGAGCGATGCTCTCGCGGATCCGGTCGCCGCTCCTTCTGATCTCCGTGGAGAACTGGGTCTTCAGCGCCTCCGATAATCGCGCGCGGACCGCGGCGATCTTCTGACGCATCTCCTCCTTCGCCTTCTTGCGCTTGGCCGGAAGGATGAAGAATCCGATGGCCGCGACGACCGAGGCGAGGATGATCCCGGTCACGTCCGCCGCTACCGTGGATGCGGCGACCGTGACGAGCGTGCCCAGGCCGAGCGCCGTTGCTCCGGCCGCGGCCGCCGCTGCCACCGCGTTTCGCGCGTTGTCTGCAATCTCCTGAGCTTCCCGCTTCTGGTCATAGGAATCCACGACCCGTTGCGCCTCGCGCGTGACCGCGTCGATCATCCGCGTGCGGTCGTAGTGGAACTGCCCCGAGTCGTCGCCCACGATCCGGTTCTGATACTGGCGACGGCGCTCGGCGAGATGCTGCGTCACGGATTGCCATTGGCGCAGGTCAGCGGAGACGAGCCAGTCCACCAGCTCCGCGACCTTGCGCTCGATCTGCTGCGGAGCGTCGGCGACGACCTGCTGTTCGAATCCCTGCTGGATTCGGGCGCGGTTGAGCAGGTCCATGACGCGGCCGATCCGGATCGTTTCGTCGAAGTAGTCCTGGCCGCGCTTCTCCATCTCCAGCAGGATCCGGTCGATATCGGCCATGCGGAACTCGAAGTCGCGCATCAGGTCCTGCTGATAGACGTTCAGCTGCCGCTCGACTTCCTCGATCGTCGAGAAGTCATCCTTCAGCAGGTCCAGCCGGTCGCGGACGATCGCGCCGTGACGCTCCGCGATCGCGGCGCCGACGCCGAGCGGGTTCAGCAGCTTCAGGTGCACGCGGCCCGGCGCGTCGAGCGTGGAGGTGATGAACGACTCGAGCGCTTCGAATCCGCTTGCCGCCCACAGCGAGGGCTCTCCCTGCTTCGCCTTCAGCGCCAGGCGCGCGCTGACGGGAAACACTTCCGGGCTGAAGCCGAGCAACGCCTTCGCACTGTCGGCGACGAACCGCTTCACCTCTTCGATCTCGCCCGGCCCGCCGAGAATGTCGATCTTGTTGATGACGAGGACGACCTTCTTCCCCCACCCGCGGATCTGCTCCAGAAAGGCGCGCTCGGTCTCGGTGAACGGACGGTCGGCTGACGTCACGAAGAGCACCAGGTCCGAACGCGGCACGAACTCCGACGTGATGGTCTCGTGCTCCCGGATGATGGCGTTGGTGCCGGGCGTATCGACGATGTGGATGTCGCGGAGGATGGGCGCCGGCGCCTTGATCACGTGGAGCGACTTCTCCCGGACGGTGCGCTCCAGCGTCTCCCCGTACTGCAGGATGTTGATCTGGGCGGTCGTCGGCGTCACTCCCTCCAGTGCCACCGGGGTGCCGATCAGCGCGTTGATGAAGGCGCTCTTCCCGGCGTTGAATTCCCCGACGATGACGAGCAGGAAGAGTTCGTCCAGCTGCTGGATGGACCGGTCGAGCGCCGCCTGGTGTTCCGGGGCGGCGTCGAACTTGACCATGGCGACCTGGAGCCGGGACAGGACGCGCCGTTCCTCCTTGAGCAGCTCATCCTGGTCCGGATCGAGGATCTTCGTCAGCATGGGGAAAGCATACTGAAACTGCGAACGATGAACTCCGAACTCAGAACTCTAGTTCATAGTTCGCAGTTCGTAGTTCTAAGTTTCCCTAATCCCTGATCCCTGTTCCCTGATCCCTGTCCCCTGCTTCAGTGGAACGAGATGTGCGGTGCGACTCCGGCGTCTCGCGACGCCTTTGTTGCCGCCCAGTCGGTGTGCGGCTGCTGATTCTCCACGATCCAGCCGTAGACCAGCTCGCCGTAGGTGCGCCACCGCATCTGCTTCTTCTCGTAGAACGGGAGCAGCGCCTTCTGAAGCTGTGGCAGGCGATAGAACGGCACGCCCGGGAAGTAGTGGTGCTCGAGATGGTAGTTCGAGTTCAGGAACACGAAGTCCCAGAACCAGTTGCCCCGCATGAGCGTGCCCCACTTGGCCGGATCGGTGGGATCGATGTCGTAGTGCTGCCCGAGGCGGTTCAGCGTGAACGCCACCGGGAACACGAAGAACACCGGGATGATGCTCGTCCGCAGCGCGGCGTAGAAGCCGAAGACATACCAGATCGCGGCGAGCGCCGACAGGTGGAACAGGATCGAGATCCGCCGCTCGAAGGCGATCCGCTGCTGCAGGTCCGCCGGGTACGTCGCCGATTCGATCCGCGCGGCGCGGAAGTAGATCGGGAACAGCGCCGGCGTGCAGTAGAGCAGCTTGTACCAGCGCGCGTTCCGCTTCGGCGACAGGTGCGCGCGCTTCGGATCGTCGGTGTCCGACCCGAGTTCCGCGTGATGATCGAGGTGCCACCGGGTGAACTGGCTGGCGGAGATCCCGCTGGGGATCGCGTAGAGCAGGCCGAGGATCCGCTCAGCGACGGGATGGCGCTTCTCGAAGATCGTGTGGTGCACGACCTCGTGCAGCAGGACCGTGAAGTTAAAGATCGTGAATCCCTGCACGATCGCGAGCGGGATCCAGATGAGCGGGTTCTCGAATTTGATCAGGGCCCACGTCGTCAGCGCGAGAATCGCGAACTGACGGGCCGCCACGATCAGGTGGCGCCACGCCGCCTTCCTGTGCAGCTCGCGCATCTGCTCGCGCGAAACCGCCGCGCCAAGCTCGGCCCTGAGCACAACCGCGTGACGCGAGTAGTGATGGTCTTTCACGGTCGGATCGATTGTATCGTGCGGAGCGCGGTCCGGGGTCGGGGGTCCGGGGTCCGGGGTCCGGAGTCGGGGCTTGCCGCGCCGTAGCGCGAAGCGCGAAGGCGGGTCCGGGGGCTTGCCGCGCCATAGCGCGAAGCGCGATCCCGGGGCTTGCCGCGCCGTAGCGCGAAGCGCGAAGGCGGGCGGGAGTTTGCGACAATGGAGCCGTGAGCGACAGCGTTTACTTCGAAGGCGATCCGGAAACGGACAGCACGCGCCGGCACATGGAACGCGTGCTCAAGGGGGAACGCGCACCCAGGTGGCCGTGGCTGCTGGGGGCGCTCGGCGGTGGGGCCGTCTGGATGTTCTGGCGTGCCGGACGCGAGGCCGCGCAACGCCGTGACAAAACGGACGCCTCAGCCCAAAAGACGGAACAAACCTGAATCCGCCATTCGTCATTCGTCATTCGTCATTGACGAGTCTCACGCCTAATCCTGCGGCGGCACCAGCGGCGCGGCCTTCCCCACGCGCGTGAGCGCCACGCCGATCAGCACCGCCGCCGCGCCGGCGAGCCGCCACGGCGTCATCCGCTCGCCGAGAAACACCACGGCGGTCACCATCGCGACGATCGGCACCACGTTCGAGTAGACCGACGTCCGTGCGCTGCCGATCTCCCGTACGGCCATGTACCAGATCGTGTACGCCACGCACAGCGCAAAGAGTGCCGAATACAACAACGAGGCCCAGGCCCCTGGCGTGACCGCCGCCCAGTCGGTCGCCAGCAGGTGCGGAATCGTCAGCGGAACGTAGAGCAGCGTTCCAATGGCAATCGAGAATCCCGTGACGCCGACCGGCGAGTGCCGAAGCATCAGTTGCCGCGTGCCCAGTGTGTAGACCGCCCAGCAACAGACCGCCGCGAGCATCATCAGGTCACCCGTGAGACTCGATCCTCCACCGGCCGGCGCCTCCGCAACCACCAGATAGATCCCTGCGATCGACAGGGCCGCGCCGAGCCAGTGCAACCGGCTGATCCGCTCGTGACCGAGTACCGCGCTGATCAGGGCGATCACGACCGGCGTCGCCGCCAGCATCAGGGAACTGTTGGCCACACTGGTCCGGGCCAGCCCTCCGATGAAGAAGTATTGATACGCCGTGTGCCCGACGATCCCGAGCACCACGAGCATGATCCAGTCGCGCCGCGTGATCGGCTCCGGCGTGAAGAAGATGCTCGCCATCGAGCCGCGCACCGCGTGCGGCCGCCGGCGGACGAAGACGATGATCGCAACGAACACCGCCGAGGCGATGACCATGCGCAGGGCGTTGAACGCCTGCGCATCCATCACGGCGAAGGCGCTCTTGACGATGGAGAAGTTGGTGCCCCAGATGAGGGTCATCAGGAGCAGAAGGACGTCGATTGTGGAAAAACGGCGTGACGTCACGGCGAGAAGCCGGGAGGCGGAAGGGCCTCCCGGCTTCAACTGACGGCTGCGTCCGGCAGCGGACTAGGCGTTGCCGAACGGGTAGAGGAAGAACAGGATGAGCGAGATCAGCAGCACGTAGATCGCGAGCGACTCGATCAGCACGAGACCGAGGAGCAGCGAACCGCGGATGTCACCGGCCGCGCCGGGGTTCCGGGCAATCGCCTCGGCTGCGGACGCCACCGCACGCCCCTGCGCCAGCGCGGCAAGCCCGGCGGCGAACGCCAGGGCGAACCCGGCGGTGATGATCGACCACTTGGCGATCTCGCCAGAACCGGCGGCGGCAGCCGTCTCCTGCGCGTACACCGGTGCGAAGAACGCGCCCGCGACGAGCACGAGAGCGGTTGTCAGAACAGAACGTTTACTCACGATCCCAGCCTCCTGAAAAGAACGAACCAATCCAGTCCCTATGCTGCTGCCGGGGCTTCGTGCCCGTGCGGCGCGTCGTGTCCGTGCTCGTCTTGGTGGTGCTCCACCGCAACGGCACCCTGCAGGTAGATGATCGACAGCAGCATGAAGATGAATGCCTGCAGGCCCCCGGTCACCAGGCCGAGCAACATCATCGGCAGCGGCACCAGGAACGGGATGATGCTGAAGAGAATCGCGATGACCAGCTCTTCGCCGAAGACGTTGCCGAACAACCGCAGCGACAACGACATCACGCGCGAGAGGTGACTGATCAACTCGATCGGCAGCATGATCGGCGCGAGCGCGAGCGGCGCGCCCGGCGGGGCAGCGAAGTGCGCGAGATACGGACCGATCCCCTGCACCTTGATCCCCTGGTAGTGGTAGTACACCCAGATGGTGAGCGCGCACCCGAGCGTGACGTTGATGCTGCTCGTCGGCGCCATGAGCCCCGGGACCAGCCCCATGTAGTTGCCCATGATGATGAACAACCCGAGCGTGGTGACGAGCGGCGTGTAGCGCGGCCCCTTGGGCCCGATCCATTGCTCGAGCATTCCGCGCACGGCGCGCACGCCATCTTCGAGCAGGATCTGGAACTTTCCCGGGTTCTCGACGCTCAGACGCGATCGAACGAACAGCCCCAGGGCCGTGATCACGAGCGTGATCAGGCCGGTCATCACCATGTAGTCCGGAATGGGCTTCCCGGGATCCTCGAATTCGTAGCCCACGGCCCTGCCGCCGGCCAGAACGACCGGACCCAGCGCCGCGTTGGCGGCGTCGACGATCCAGAACGAGTGATGGAGTGGTGAACCTTCTGCAGCCATTCAGACTCTCGCCGTCCGGGCGGGCACCCCGTCCGACATGTTCCTTACCTGTTCTTCGCGAGAATGCGGACCGCTTCGACGAAGGCGGCCGCGGCGACCGACGTTACACCCACCAGTAGCCCGATGGGGTGCAGGCGCAAACGCGCAATCATAACGTACGCGAGAAAACCGAGTAAAGCGTAGCGAAGCACCAGTTTGACGAGGCTGCGGCCCACGGCGCTCCGTGGCGCCTGGCCGCCCGATGCCGCTGTCACCGGGGCCGCCACGCCGCCTCTAAGCGTGTAGAAGCTGATGCCGATCAGCAGGCCGCCCCCGAGCACGCCGGCCGCCATCCTGGGCCCGGCCAGCGCCCACGCGGCGGCCGTGGCGATGGCGCAGATCACCACCGAAATGCGCCCGATGCGCGCGACCAGTGGATCGGCCTGCACTATTTCAGGATGCGTGCGGCCGTGCGGTAAACGTTGAGGATCCCCGCGACGACGCCGAAGATGAAGAACAGGAAGAAGACCCAGCGGCCGAGCCCGAACCGGGTCATCAAGAGGTAGCCCACGCCGACACCGATCACGATGGCAAGAACGAACGACAGCCCCACCGTGCTCAGTGCGCCGATGGTGCGCACCGTCTCCGGCAGCCCGGACGGCTTCGACGGCTTGTCACCCACCGTGGGAGTATACTCGCAGGTGAGGCGTCCCAGATGAAGAACTCCCTGCTTTTGCTTGCGCTTAGCGTGTTCTCCGCAGCGGTGATGACGGCCAGGGCACAGCAGCCGCCACAGGCCAGCGACGCACGATCCCGCGACATCTACGTCAGCGTGGTGGACGCGACGGGGGCACCGGCGACGGGGCTCACGGCCGCCGATTTCACGGTCCGCGAAGACGGCCAGTCGCGCGAGGTCCTTCGCGCGACCCAAGCCACGGAACCGCTCGACATCGTGCTGCTCGTCGATGACAGCCAGGCGGCGACGCGAGCGATCCCGTACCTCCGGGATGCCCTGCCCCGGTTCATCGACAAGATGCAGGGCAAGGGGACGATCGGCATCGTCACGTTCGGTGAACGCCCGACGTCGATCGCGGAGCGGACGACCGACACCGCCGCGCTGAAGAAGGCAGTGAACCGGATCTTCGCGCGTCCGGGCTCGGGTGCGTACTTCCTCGAAGCCGTCCGCGAGGTCAGCCAGGGCTTCCAGAAGCGCGAGACGACGCGCCCCCACATCGTCGCGATCGCGGTCGAAGGCGTCGAGTTCAGCAATCTCCAGTACGAGCAGGTGCTCGATGCGCTGCACGCAAGCGGCGCGACGCTGCACGTGCTCGCGGTCGGCACGCCGTCGGGCTCGCTGAGCGACGAGATCCGCAACAAGAACATCGTCATGGATCGGGGGACGAGGGAAACCGGCGGCCGTCGCGATCAGCTCCTGTCGGAACTGGCGATCCCGGACGCGCTCGGCAAGGTCGCCGACGAACTGCTCCATCAATACGTCGTGACCTACGGACGCCCCGACAAGCTGATTCCGCCCGAAAAGGTCGAGGTCACCGTGGACAAGCCCGGGCTGACCGCCCGCGCTCGGACGCGCCTGCCGGACGGCACCAGATAGCCATGCGCGTGATCCCTGCCACCGCGCTCGCGACGTGCATCGGTGTGGTTCTCGCCGCGCAGCAGCCGCCGCAGCAGCAACAGCAACCCAAGCTGCGGTCCGGCGTGGAACTGGTCTCCCTGAGCGTCTCGGTCACCGACGGAAACGGCAAGTACGTCACCTCGCTCGAGCACGAAGACTTCGAAGTCTTCGAGGACGGCGTCAAGCAGACGATCAGCTTCTACTCGCGCAAGCAGCAGCCGATCGCGCTCGCCGTGCTGCTCGACACGAGCAACAGCATGGAAGACAAGATGACGACCGCGCAGGAGGCGGCCGTCGGCTTCGCCAGGCGGCTCCAGCCCGACGACGTGGCCGAAGTCATCGAGTTCAGCAGCCAGGTGCAGATCCTCCAGGAGTTCACCAACGATGCCGAGGCGCTCGAGCGTGCGATTCGCAGCACGACCGCCGACGGATCCACGGCGTTGTACAACGCCATCTACATCTCGCTGAAGACGCTCCAGAAGATCAAGCCGCGGACCGAGGATGAGATCCGCCGGCAGGCCATCGTGGTGCTCTCCGATGGCGACGATACGTCGAGCCTGCTCCCCTACGAAGAGGTGCTCGACCTGGCCAAGCGGTCGGAAACCGTCATCTACACGATCGGCCTCCGGGAACAGCGCGACGGCAGCCGGCCCGCATTCCGGGAAGCCGAATACGTCCTGCGGCAACTGGCGCAGGAAACCGGTGGGCGTTCGTTCTTTCCGAGCACCGTCCACGAGCTGCCGAAGATCTACGACCAGATCTCGCAGGAGCTCTCGACCTTGTACTCGCTTGCGTACTCTTCGAAGAACCCGCTGCGCAACGGCGCCTGGCGGCGGATCGTGGTCCGGGTCGCGAAACCCGGCATGATCGCCCGCACGCGCCAGGGCTACTACGGGCCCTCGACTCCCTAGCGATGCGTCTGGTCCCGCTGCTGTTCTATGCGGCCGCCGCAGCCGCATACGCCGCACACTTCGCCTGGCGCGACGACCGCACCGGCCGGTTCGCCACCGCGCTCCTGGGCAGCGGTCTCCTCGCCCACACGTTCCTGATCGGCATGCAGACGGTGCAGATGGGTCACGCGCCGCTCGTCGGCACGACGGCGGCCATCTCGGCCTTCGTCTGGCTTCTGGGGCTGGCCTATCTCTACATCGAGCTGACCTCGGACGAACGATCGTTCGGGGTGTTCGTGGCGATCCTGCTCGTCGTGCTCGACGTCATCCCGGCTCTCGACAATCAGCTGAGCGAGCGTCCGCCGGTGCTCCAGAGCCCGCTCTTCACGATCCACGTGATGGCCATGCTCTTCGCCTACGCGAGCTTCGCGCTGGCCGGCATCCTCGGACTCACGTACGTGCTGATGTTCAAGGAGATCAAGGCCAAACACCTCGGATTCTTCTACGCGCGTCTGCCCGCGCTCCGGGCGCTCGATGTCATGAACGGTCGCGCCGTGGTGGTCGGATGGGTGTTCCTGACGATCGGGGTCGTGGTCGGGGCGTTCTGGGCCACGCAGGTCCAGCACTCGCCGGACCCGCGCGTCCAGGCCATGTCATTCTGGGATCCCAAGATCCTCGTCGCCGTCGTCTGCTGGGTGTTGTACACGTTCGCGGTGTACGCACGGCGGGCCATCGGCTGGAGCGGCCGCCGCGCCGCGTGGCTGTCCACGGTCGGATTCGTCGTCGTGCTCCTGAATTTCGTTCCGGTCGGCTACTTCTTCACGAGGAGCCACAACTTTTGAACCAGAGGCTTTTCGCGGTCGGCCTGAGCCATCGGACGGCGCCCATCGAGTTGCGCGAGCGGGTCGATTTCTCCCGGCTGGGCCTGGCCGATGCGCTCGAGGCGCTCGCGCGGCGGAACATCGTCCGCGAGATGGCCGTCCTGTCGACCTGCAACCGGTCCGAGGTCTATGTCGCGGGCGATGCGGAGGGGACGGTCGAGGCGCTGTTCGAGTTCTTCGCCGCGTATCACGACGTTCCGCCGGCCGACGTCACCCCTCACCTCTACGTCCATCACGGCGCCGATGCGGCGCGACACCTCCTGCGGGTGGCGGCCGGCCTCGACTCGCTGGTCGTCGGGGAACCACAGATCCTCGGCCAGGTGAAAGCGGCCTATGCGGTCGCCAGCGAAGCGCATTTCACCGGCACGGTGCTGAACCGGCTGTTCCACGTGGCGTTCTCGGCCGGAAAGCGCGTGCGCTCCGAGACCGGCCTCGGCGAAGGCGCCGTCTCGGTCAGTTACGCCGCGATCGCGCTCGCGAAAAAGATCTTTGGGGATCTCGGCGGGCTCCAGGTCGCCATTCTTGGTGCGGGAGAGATGGCCAAGCTCACCGCCATCCATCTCCAGGCACAGAAGGTGGCAGGCATCACGATCGCGAGCCGGACGCGTGCGGCCGCCGCGCGTCTCGCCACGCAGATCTCCGCCGATGTCGTCGACTGGAGCGAGATCGGCGGGGCCATCGAACGGGCCGACATCATCGTCACCGCGACCGGAGCGCCGCAGGCGATCATCACGCGTGACGACCTCGCCCGGGTGATGAAGACACGCCGTCAGCGTGCGCTCTTCGTGATCGACATTGCCGTCCCCCGCGACGTCGAGCCCGACGCCGGCGCCGTCGACCAGGTCTTCCTTTACAACATCGACGATCTGCAGGGGATCGTGAAGGACAACCTCGCGCGGCGCGCCAGTGAGCTGGAACGCGCCGATGCCATCATTGCCGCCGAGACGGCGAAGTTCGCCGCCTGGCTCCAGTCCCGGGAGATCATCCCGACGGTCGTCGCCCTGCGCGAGCGTTTCGAGTCGATTCGCCAGGCGGAACTGCAGCGGCTCTGGCCGAAGTTGAACGGTCTGTCCCCTGACGCGCAAGCCCAGGTGGATCACGTCACGAGACTCATCGTCGAGAAGCTCCTGCTGTCGCCCACCGAGCAACTGAAATCGCTGGGTGACAGGTCGCTGGCCGCGACGTATTCGGACGCGCTGAATCGCCTCTTCAGTCTGCCGTCCCCCGGCGAACACGACGACACGCGCAAGCCGGACGGCAAACGGAACGTGCCTTGAAGACCCTCAGGATCGGCACGCGTGGCAGTCAGCTGGCCTTGTGGCAGGCCCGCACCGTCGCGACCGCGCTCGAGAGCATGGGCGCCTGCGCCGAACTCGTCATCATCACCACCCACGGCGACAGGCGGCAGGACGTCCCGCTGACCACGATCGGCGGCAAAGGCGTGTTCGTGAAGGAGATCCACGAAGCGCTCATGAGCGGCACGATCGATCTCGCCGTCCACAGCGCGAAGGATATGCCGGCGGTCTCGCCCGAAGGTCTGACGATCGCGGCGACCCTGAAGCGCGAGGATCCGCGTGACGCGCTGGTGTTTCCGATGGCGCCCCATAAAGGGGCACCCTACGAAACACCCGGGTACGTAGGGCCCGGCTTTATGCCGGGCCAGATGTACGTAGGGCCCGGCTTTATGCCGGGCCAGATATCTCAGAACGCGCGGATCGGCACCGGCAGCCCCAGGCGGATCGCGCAGCTCCGTCGACTCTTTCCTCAGGCGACATTCGAGCCGATCCGCGGTAACGTTGACACTCGACTGCGAAAGCTGGACGCAGGCGAGGTCGACGCCCTGGTGCTCGCCTGCGCGGGACTCCGGCGCCTCGGGTTTGCCGACAGGATCTCGACGCCGCTCGACGTCACGGCGTGCCTGCCCGCGCCCGGCCAGGGGATCGTCGCGGTCGAGACCCGGCGAGACGATGAGCGAATCATCGAGATCCTGAGGGGGATCGACCACGGCCCTTCGCACGCGGTACTCTCGGCGGAGCAGGCGGTCGTCGCCGAACTTGGCGGCGGGTGCCAGCTCCCCCTTGGCGCGTTTGCCGAATTGCAGGGGGACGTCCTCTCCATCCGTGCCGTCGTGGCGTCGGCCGATGGCCGGGACGTCATCGACGCGCAGACCCAGGGGACGACCGGGGATCCTGTTGACGCCGGCACGCGGCTGGCGCGAGATCTCGCGTCACGCGGCGCCCGCGAACTGTTGAGAGCATGAACAGACGCTGCGTTTACATCGTCGGCGCCGGCCCTGGAGATCCCCTGCTGATCAGCGTCCGGGGTCAACGGATCCTCAGCAGCGCTGACGTCGTCGTCTACGACCGCCAGGTCTCGCCCGGACTGCTCCGCTCGGCGCGCGCCGATGCGGAGACGATCGACGTCGGGCCGGCCGCTCCCCGCCCGCTCGACCAGGAGGCGATCAGCATCCTGCTCGCCGAGAAAGTCCGCGAGGGGAAATCGGTCGTCCGGTTGAAGTGGGGTGACCCGTTCGTGTTCGACAGCGGCGGCAAGGAAGCGCTGCTCCTGCGCGAACAGGGTGTGCCGTTCGAAGTCGTGCCGGGTGTGCCGGCCGCCATCGGGGGTGCGGCGTACGCCGGGATCCCGATCACGTATCCAGAAGCCGACGACGTTGTCGCGTTCGTCCGCGGACACGAAGACGAGTCGGACGAAGCGCCGCAGGTCAACTGGAGTGGTCTCGCCAGTCTCGGCGGCACGATCCTCTCTTACGCGGGCGCACGGCAGATCGGCGCGATCGCGAAGGCGCTCGTCGCGCACGGCCGGCCGGAGGATGAACCCGCGGCGCTCGTGTACGACGCCACGACGCCGGCACAGCACACGGTCACCGGGACGCTCGCGACGATCGCGTCCTCGGCACGCGCCGACGCCCCGGCCCTGTTCGTGATCGGTCGCGTCGCGGCGCTTCGCGAACACCTTCGCTGGTTCGACGACCGTCCGCTGTTCGGCAAGAGGATCGTCGTCACGCGCTCTCGTGAGCAGGCCGGCGAACTGATCGCCATGCTCGAAGAGCGTGGAGCCGACGCGATCGCGGCACCTACCATCCACATCGCACCGCCCGAGGATCCCGGGCCGCTCGACGAGGCCGTGAAGAACGCCTCCTCGTTCGACTGGATCATCTTCACGAGCGCCAACGCGGTGGAGAGCTTCATGTCTCGGCTGACCGCCTCGACAGACGTCCGCGAACTCAAGGGAGTGAAGATCTGCGCGGTCGGCCCCTCGACCGCGTCGTGCCTGCTTCGTTACGGCGTCCGCGCGGACCTGATGCCCGACGAGTATCGTGCCGAGGCGCTGCTCGAGGCTCTACGCGCGACTGGTTCATTGCGAGGGAAGCGAGTTCTGCTTCCGCGCGCCGACATCGGCCGCGACGTCCTGCTCGACGGGCTCCGCGAAGCCGGCGCGGAGGTCACCGACGTCATCGCGTACCACACGACGCTGGCGCAGGGAGAGCGATCCGACGGCAAGGACATCTACCGGATGCTCCTCGACGGCCAGATCGATGCCGTGACGTTCACGAGCGCTTCGACTGTCCGCAACTTCGCGCGCATCCACGGGCAGGATCAGGCGGCAGATCTGCTCGGCGGCACGGTGGTCGCGTCGATCGGTCCGGTGACCGCCGAAGCCGCGCAGCAGTTGGGTATTGCGACGACCGTGCAGCCGGAGCGGTATACCGTCCCGGATCTCGTGGACGCGCTCGTCGAGCACTTCCGCAACAACCCGCAACGCAGTCCCGACCTTCAGGTCGGGCGGACATCCGATGTCTCCTAGGCAGGCTCCCCCACTCGAACTCACCTATCGTCCGCGGCGGCTGCGGCGGACGGCGGCGATGCGCGCGCTCGTCCGCGAAACGCGACTCGCGGCTGACATGTTCCTCTACCCGCTGTTCGTCCGCACAGGCGAATCACAGCGGCAGGAGGTCAGCTCGATGCCGGGTGTGTTCCAGCTCTCGGTGGACGAGATCGTCAAGGAAGCACGCGGCGCCTGCGACGACGGGGTGCCTGGCGTGCTGCTGTTCGGGCTGCCCGAAGAGAAGGACGACAACGGCGAGGCCGCCTACGATCCCGAGGGACCGGTCCAGAGCGCGGTGCGCGCGCTGAAGGCGGAAGTCCCGGAACTGCTGGTCGTGACGGACGTCTGCCTCTGCGAATACACGTCACACGGACACTGCGGTCTGCTGGACGGCGAGCAGATTCTCAACGATCCGACGGTCGAACAGCTGGCACGGGTCGCGCTCTCCCACGCCGCGGCCGGCGCCGATATCGTCGCGCCGTCCGACATGATGGACGGGCGCGTGGGCCGGATCCGCGAGGTGCTCGACCAAAGCGGATTCGCCGACATCGCGATCATGTCGTACGCCGCGAAGTACTCGTCCGCGTTCTACGGTCCGTTTCGCGAAGCGGCCGATTCGACTCCCGCCTTCGGCGACCGGCGCTCGCACCAGATGGATCCATCGAACGTACTGGAGGCGCTGCGCGAGGTCGAACTCGACATCGACGAGGGGGCGGACATCGTCATGGTGAAGCCCGCCCTCACCTACCTGGATGTGATCTCGCGCGTGAAGTCGGAGTTCGGCGTTCCGGTGGCGGCGTATCACGTCAGCGGTGAATACGCGATGCTGAAGGCTGCGGCCAGGAACGGCTGGATCGATGAGCCGAGGGCGATGATGGAGACGCTGACGGCGATCCGCCGCGCCGGCGCCGACATCATCATCACCTACTACGCGCGCGAGGCTGCCCGGGCGCTGCGCTAGTGCGCGGTCCGCGGTCCGCGGTGCGCGGTGCGCGGTCCGGCGGTGCGCGGTGCGCGGTCCG
>DASWVN010000024.1:0-25656 GCA_036401215.1 Vicinamibacterales bacterium
CTCGGGATCGTCGCCTGTGGGGAGCTTCAATGGGGCCCGCGTTGATCACGCGGGAGAACTCGTCGGCGTGCTGCACAAGCGCGGAGACGACGTCGCGATGCTTCAATGGGGCCCGCGTTGATCACGCGGGAGAACCTCAGCTCCCGCTCGGGCGTCTCCCGCTGTCCCCTAGCTTCAATGGGGCCCGCGTTGATCACGCGGGAGAACCGGAGGCGTCTGCGACTTGTGCGACAGGCGGGCGGGGGCTTCAATGGGGCCCGCGTTGATCACGCGGGAGAACTCGCCGGTGATTGTCAGACGCGCGGTTGGGTATTGTGCTTCAATGGGGCCCGCGTTGATCACGCGGGAGAACTCTCGGTCGGTTCGCCGATGTCCACGTTCTCTGTGCGTGCTTCAATGGGGCCCGCGTTGATCACGCGGGAGAACCGCACCAACACCAAGGACCGCGACACTTGTAAGTGTCGCTTCAATGGGGCCCGCGTTGATCACGCGGGAGAACCCCGATCGGCGTCTCGACCGACGTCGGCGGCAACCAGCTTCAATGGGGCCCGCGTTGATCACGCGGGAGAACGGGGTGAGCGTTCGGGCGCTCATCCTCTCGCTACTGGCTTCAATGGGGCCCGCGTTGATCACGCGGGAGAACGCGAACCTGACCCGGCGGATCCTGTGGATGCGCTCATGCTTCAATGGGGCCCGCGTTGATCACGCGGGAGAACGGCACCGCTCGTAAGTATCCAGTTATCAATGACCTGCGTCAACGTTCGCGAGCACCGCCTCGCGACGCCGACGTCTGCGCCGCTCCCCCGCTCCAACTCCACCCGTATCCTGTCGATTCTGCACCAGTTTTCGCGAATCGAGCGGTGTCCGGGACGACGACGCCACCGGACCGCTCGCAAACGCTCATCGCGTCTCGAACCCCGGATACACCCGGATCTCACCCGTGACCGCCCGCGCCAGCAGCCGCGCCTGGACCTCCAGCACGCGGCGGTAGCTCATACGATAGCCGAACACCGGGTGCGTCACGAGGGTGTCCATCCGCTGCTCGTAGGCGCGCAGCAATCCCTTCCGGCCCGACGCCGTGAGCGAGACCGCCCGGCCGGCCTGCGCGAAATCCTTCGGCGTCACCATCCGCGTGTTGATCGCCGACAGCACTGCCGATTCCGCGATGAGCGGACGGAAGCCCTCCATCAGGTCGAGCGCCAGCGCCGGACGGCCGAACCGCGGCTGATGATAGAAGCCGACGAACGGATCGAAGCCCACGGTGTGGCAGACGATCGTCAGGTCCTTGGTCAGGAGCGCATACGCAAACGACAGCATCGCGTTCACCGGATCGCGCGGCGGCCGCCGGTTGCGATGCGCGAAGTGGAACGGCGGCAGTTCCTCCCCTTCCTCGAGCTTCAGCATCCCGGCGAACTGCTCGAAGTAGAGCCGCGCCGCCGTCCCTTCGACGCCGAGGAGGGATTCCAGGCTGGTCACGCGCTGCACGTCCTCGGCGAGCCCCTTCAGCCGGCCGAGCACAAGCCGTGACGGCTCGACGTGATTGCGCTGGAGCAGCGTCCGCTGGTTGCGGATCTTCGTCGCGACGATCTCCCGGGCGAATCCAAGCGCGAACTCCGGATCGTCGGCCTTGCGCACCTGCTCGATGCGCAGGAAGACGTTCTTGAGCCCCATCCCGGTCGTCATCCCGGCGAACCATCCGCCCGCCGTGAAATGCGCGACGGGACGTTCGGCCCAGCAGAGCGCCTGGAGCGCCGGGCCCGTCACGGTGACGGCACCGAACAGGTTGACCTGCGAGATGTCGTGGATCCGGACCTCCTGGATCAACTGCTTCTTCTCGCGCACCTGCAGCACATCGTCGGACTTGCCGACGGTGAGCCCGAAGCCGGTGAGATACAGCGGACGCTGGTCGTCACGCGCCGGAACCAGGCGGCGGATCTCCGCGTCCGGATGATCCAGCGGACGATCGCCGGCGGATTCGGCCTCGGTCGCGAACAGGGACGGCTGCGATTCCAGGGGGAACGTCTCGATCCCCATCGCCCGCCGCGTCTCGTCCGGCAGGCAGATGGCGACGAGCGAGCAGCGTGGACACTTCGGGCTGTCGACCAGCGGCGGCGGGATCCGTCCCGATGCGGCGATACCTCGCGCGCGGTCGAGCGCAGCGGTGGTCTCCGCAACGATCTCGTCGTCGATGGGAATGCGGACGCGCTGCTTCGTCTCGTAGTAATAGGCTATCGCCGTCCGGACGGTGAAGCCGTGTTCGCGGAGCACCAGGGCCTGCGCGCACAACTGCACGCGGTCGGCGGGCCACGCCTCGGGACCGTCGTCGGTGTCGCGCGGCGCGCCCTTCTTGTAGTCCACCGGGGTCGCCACGGTGCCTTCGCCTTCGATCAGATCAAGTTTTGCGATCAGGCCGAGGGTATCGCTCGCCAGCGTGACCGACCGGGCGTGGATCCGCTCGGCCTCCTCGGGCGGCAGCAGTTCGTCCTCTTTCGCGTCATGGCGTCCGTGCCGGTGGCTGCCCTCGAGCGTGTCGGCGTTGTGGGCGAAGAGTCCGTCGACCCACTCGTAGAAGAACAGGCGGGGACAGTAGACGAACTCGTTGAGCATCCGCGCCGGCAGATAGTCGGGCAGACGGGTCGGACGGGCGAGATTGGCGCGGGCCATGCGAAGGCGGACCCTGGACACCGAAGATGCCGGAGCGGGTTCGATCATGAAGCCTCGATCTGCGTGATTTGATCGACCTATCGGCCCGGATACAGCCGGGCTTCACCCCTCAGGTCTCCTTCAGGCCATCGACGACGATGCAGGGGCTGTCGAAGGGGGAATAGGGCTTGCCGAGTGCGGTGATGACCCGATCGCCTCTGCCCTCCGACGGTCCGAGATCGATGAAGAGGACCTGATCGACCGTATGGTCGATGATGTCGCCCAGACGCCCTCGACAGATGGACAGGTCGGCGGCAGTGAGCTGGCACTCGAAGACCGAGTATTGCAGCCGGTCGCCGAATCCCCGCAGGGTCTTGTGGACCTTGTGGAGGCGGCGGTCGTCGCAGATGTCATAGGCGACGATGTACGTGCGTCGCATCGTGTGTGGTATCGGGAGGACCTTGCGCCGGAAGTAGCCTGCCGGTCAGGTTGGGCGAGAGCCGGAGGCGCGGCGGAGCGCGTCTTCGAACGGCTGCAGCAGGCTGGGATCCTCCTTGAGTTCGGCGAACAGGGCGCCGAACTCCCGGACCCTGCCGACGTCGAGCCGGGCGTGCTGTCTGCGCACGACGCCGATGACGTCCTGGATATCACCCGGCCGACCGGCCACCAGCTTATAGAGGATCAGATCCTCGGCCGAGCACGTGATCAGATCGGTCCCCTCGATTGTCCGCCAGGTCGTTGCCCGTGCCAGGACATCTTCCTCAAAGGGCGTCCCGGCGAGAGAGATGTCGAGCGATATGCCGTTGGCCGCCCGCAGCAGCAGCACCCGGTAGGTGAGTGCGTGCTGGCGAGCGTCCGGGCGGCGCTTCTCGAAGCGCGCCAGCAGCGGATCGATGACATCCGTTTCGCCGCCGAACGGCGTGAAGACCGTCAGGTCCGCATCCTGCGTGAACCGTGGCTCACCCCATCGCTGGACGGCCAGCCCGCCGATCACGCACGCTGGCCTGCCAAGTGTGGCGATGGCCGCAAGAGCGTCGAGGGCGGCTCGGAACTGACGCGACAGGTTCAGCGACCGGTCTTTCGCCATCGCGCCAGCACTGCCTGCTGCAACTGGAGACCTTCCCCGGCATCGCCGGTGAAGTCAGGATGGGCGCACGTCGCCAGGAGATCCTGTGCTTCGTTCCAGGCGTCCTGGTCTGTGAGGGCAGCGACTCTGGTCCAGCGTTCTTCATCCAGGAGCGGCCCGACACGGGCCCAGTTCTCCAGCCACTGCCGGGTGCGTTCGCGGCCGGCTTCGTCGAGCAGCGGAGCGATCCGGTCTTTCATTCGGGCATTGTACGGGACTGCCAGTGAATTCTGGCCAGTCTCGCAGGGGACGACCGGCTCATCAGGCTCACGGGAGCCCACGCTCGTCTCGCACGGGCGATCTACAGGAGGTGCTTCCGGATCTGCTCGGGGACGATGTGTCCGAGACCCGGGAAGGTCTCGAGGACGCGACCGATGTCGGCGAGATCCTTCTGCCGCTTGCTCGGACTGCGGTGCTCGTCGAGCGCGGCCAGACCTTCCCTGCAGCACGTCCTCGATTCGTGCGGCCGGCAGGTCTATTCCCAAGCCTGACAGGACGCGGGCATGTTCGATGAAGTCTTCGTAGCGCGGGTCCCTTTGGAACTGAATCCGCAGGTCGCTGTCCGGACCCGACACGTTGATGCTGTGCTCGAAACGCTCCACTTTGAACGTTTCCTGAAGCGCGGGAAGCAGCCGCTCCAGGTCGTCTGCGACGATCGCCAGGTCGAGGTCGAGGCTGACGACGAAGGTCTCGATGCGATCGATCCGGCGATCGTGTCTGTCAGCAGTTACCGGACGGGTCTAACCAACCTCCACGAGTCCTTCTCGATGGCGGATCAGTGCGCAGGCGGCAGCGCGCGGGTCGAGATCACGCAGGAGCGGAAAGTCGAACGGCGTCACGCCGTGAGTCTCGACTCCCGGGTGTGTTCTCCGTTCAGGGCATCGGCGTCGTACTGAAATGCCGCTGCCAAACCTTCAGGTGTGAGCTGAGGATATTGCGCGAGAATCTGCTCCTGGGTCGCGCCGCCTGCGGCAAGCTCCAGCAGGAACTCGACGCTGAGGCGAGTGCCGCGCACGCACGGCTTGCCGTCGAGAATCTGCGAACTGGCGACGATGAGGTCTTCGGCCATATGTCGTGCCTTCAGCTGCATCTTCGCGCAGCATCGTTCAACCTGACGCACATTCTAGCTCACGGTGGCGGGGTGGAGGCGTGCGGTGCCCAGCGGGACCGCGCGAGAGAAGGACTCCTGGCGCGGGATTCTTGTCGGCTGGCCGTCGTGTGCTTCGGTGGGGACAGCGGGGCGTCAGCCGATGATGCACCAGGGGCTTCAATGGGGTCCGCGCATCAGGGCGCCGCGTGTCAAGGCATTGCAGCAGCGGAGCGACGAGATCCCGTTCGCGTACGGTACATGCCGTTGGATGACCCGTTGACTGAAAAGGGCGGCTTCACTTCACTCGCGCTCCTGCACGGGCCAGAGCACTCCGAAACCGACGTGACGACCGCGGCCGATAGCAAGTGGGCCTGCGACCATCCGGTCGAAGGTCACCCGTACGTGCAGCTTGGGCGTCTCACCGAGATAGCCGTTGGCTCGGTACTGGGTCGCGACGTGAACACCAGCGATGGAGCCTCCAGAGGCGAACTCGATGGACTCGATCCGCGCGCTTTGGCCCGCGATGGCCTGCTGTACGCTGCGCTCGATCAGCTCGAGGCGCCGCGCGCGTAACCGCGCTTCGAGTCGGGCAACCGTGACGGGATCTTGTTCGGCGTTGCGTCTGGCCTCGACGAGGCGCTTCCACTCCACGCCGGTCAGTTCCTTCGCCACCTGCACCAGCGGGGTCACCGTGGCCCAGATTCGGGAGCGCCGTGTGATGCTCCGCAGCCACTGGCCATCGGGCTCCGTGTCGAGAACAACGCCGGTGCCTCGCCCGTTCTCCTGCAGCTCGCGACCCTGGAGGAGCACCTGAGCGACGTCGACGATCGCACGACGGTTCGCATCGACGCCGCCTCCGAAGTCAGCGAGCGCGACGCGGCGAACGCGGCCGTCGGGATACGGTCCGAGTACGCTCGGTAGCGGAAAGATGGCGAGGTGCGGCTCGCGGATCGGTTTGTCGCTCTCGTCGTGCCCGACCAGCAACCGGCGCACGAGTGCTTCGATCATTGGTCGCTCGCTCGGGCTCCTCACAATCAAGTCCACGACCTCGTTTCGCATCTCATTGAGGAGATGTCGGATCGAGCCGACGACCTGACGCAGTAGGCGCGCGTCCCAGGAGCAGCGCCTGCCGTTCCGCCAGAGTCCGAGCACGAACGTTGGAACCGGCTGCGCAGGAGGAGCTACATCCGATGCGTACGTGACGGCTCTCACGCCCGCTGCGGGCAGCGGAAGGTCGCTGCGGTCTCGCGCGAAAACGGCGTCACAGACATCCACACAGCCCACCTCGGGCACCTCCAGCGACGCGCCGCTCGGCGCAGGCTGCCAGCGTACGGCACTCGCAGTTGGCTTCGCGTCGGTAGCGTCGAGCACGGCGAGATCCTCGCCCTTCCCGACGCTGAAGACCCGACGGGACACATCGCGCAGCACGGGCATGTGGGACGCTTCGACGTTGGGCCACCAGTACCAGACGGTGTGCGGCGCCTCGATGTCCCAGCCGACCATCAGTTCGGGCTCAAGATCGATGCCCTTCTCGGGGTTGAGCCTGCGCTCGGTTGGCCAGTTCTTCGAGTTGTTCGGCACGAATCGACGCTGTCGTAGTGCTCGCAGTGCTGCGCGAGGTGCCACGATCTCGGGGAGCTTCGTGCCGTCGATCCAGCCTTGCTGCTCGAGCGCGCGCAACGAGTCGTCGATCGCCTTGCGGTTGCTCTGCGCCCAGCCAGCACGTGCGGAGGCCACGAGCGCCTTGAAGAGGCGCGCCGGGCTTGGCGGCCACTCACGTCCGGAGTACCCAGCGAGAAACTGAACGCGGATCGCGAGAGGCATCAGGACTCCGCGGTGCCGGAATCTTCAGGCGCGCTTCCCTCGCTCGTGGGCGATTCTTCGGGGCTTGACGCCTGCTTCGACCGCCACAATTCCAAGAGCTTGTCCTTGGTATAGCCGTTCTTGCCAGTCTTCTTGAACTCGGCCTCTTTCCCAGCGAACTCGGGCATCGCGACGAGTGCCCTGATGAGGTCGTCCTTTGTCTTTGGTTCAGCGCTGCTGTAATTGCCGCTCTTCGTGCTGACCGCAGCGCGCGCACCACCAGGATAGAACGCCAACGTGAGCGCGGCCGGGAGCGCTGACTCCTTCTTGCCGTCGACCTCCTTCTCGCCGAAGAACGCCGCTGCGGCCTTGGCGAGGAACTCCGACGGCTCGGTCTTCGTGGGCACTGGGAATGACTCCTCCTCGCCGGAGTGCTTCACCTTCACGGCGGTGAAGGCCGAAGGATCGACGACGACCTTCCCGTCCTCGCCCTTCTTGCTCTCGCGCACGAGGATGCAGCCCTCGCGAAGATCCCACACGCCTGGGTCCGCTGCCGACGCTAGCGCCAGCGCGAACAAGTACCGACGCAACGCCAGCGTCTTGTCGGGATCGATCGCGGTCACGCCCGGCTGATCCGCCTTGAACGCCGCGAGCGCGCGCACGCCCGAGAGCGCGATGATCGCGGTGCGCTCGATGGGGCCAAAGGCGACCACGCCGCCCGGCGATTCGGGCGCGGGCACGTCGGTCATGCCGAGCTGCGACGCGGGGTTCTTGGTGTTCGGGTCGTCTTGCGCCGCCTCCTTCGCCTCCTTGAGGACCTGCTCCAGCTCTTGGCTCACCTCAGGATCGATGCTCGACCAGTACTGGCTACGTCTGGTGATCCGCTGCACGTTGTAGGCGACGATCTCGCTTCGGATAAGGCGTCGCGCCTTCGACTTGGTCGACTTCTTCGTCGCCGAATCGCGGCTGTCCCAGTGCCCGAACACGAGCGAGGTGGGAGCCAGGCGCGCGAGCGGAGCAGCATCGCCCTTCACGTACGCCTGCAACGCCGATTCGAACGGCTCGAAGCCGTCCTTGTCTCCGTTCTTGCTGTAGCGCACGACCGCATCACCAACGCGGTGCCCGACCTGGAGGAGGTCGATGGCACCCTGTCCGACGCGACTGCCCGTGATGGTGACCTTCGGGATCGACGTGCCCGAGTACTGGAGAAGTCTTGCCTCAAGTCGGTTCGCCTGCGAGGGCACAGAGTCGACCGTGCAGCGACTTGCGATGAGGCCGTCTTTCTGCGCCCCTTCGGGATCGTCGGCACGCGGGCCGAATCGATCGATGTGGTAGTCGCTCTTCTTGCCCTGACCGATGGCCGCGAAGGTCGGCGGGAAGAACACGCCTCGCGATCCCTGCACTGGTCGAAGTCGCTCGCGGATCACGATGGCGGCGACCTCGGCCTCGTCGTTGAGGAGGTCGTCGTACTGCGTCAGGTTCTTATCGTCACTCATTGCTTTCCTCCTCATCACTCTCGCCCTCGATGCCCGAGCCCCCCCACTCGGTGATCCCGGTCGGACGAGCAAGCTTCAAGTATCCGTACTGTCCCATCATGCCGATGGTCGCCTCTCGCTTCACCAACTCGAAGGGCATGACTTCAACGCCCCGCGCGGCCATACGCGCGAGCGTCAGAGGCGCATTCGGGCTCCATGTGTAGTAGGTGAAGGTCCGCTTCCGCACGTTGACCACGCCGTCTGGTGCGGCATCGCCCTTCCGACGCGGAGGGAAGAATGTCGACAGGCCAATCGCCGCGAGTAACTCCAGCGCAGGTCGCCCTCGTGAGCCTTCGCCGCTCCTGGCCGCGTCATTCGCACTGATGCCGCGATCGATCGACGAACGAGTCGCCACCGCGTCGATGTTGAGTCGGCTGCTGCCTAACGACGTAAACGAGAGTAGGTCTTGAAACTTCTCGGCTGAAGGCATCAAGGCCGTCGCATCAACGAGATCCAAGCTGAGTCCGGCAATTCCACGCAAGCTGGCCGAGTAGGCGGCCTTCTTGATGCTGGCTTCGTCTTGCTTGCCGGCCCAGAACTTCCAGCGGCTCTTGCCGTCGCGCTTCTCAAGGCGTTGGACAATGCGTCCTTGGGATGCGTGCGCCCATTCGTACCAATGATCGATCACCAGGGAGGGCTTGTTTGCCAACGCGAACTCGATCCCACCGCACCAGCTACCGATCGAATCGGCCAGCGGCACGCGGCCGATCCCGGTGATGGCCTTCCACGTGTCCCTCGTGCCGAGCTGCTTTGCGAGTTCCGCGGCGACGGTAGACTCTTCAGTGGTCGCAGTGATCTCGCACACATCGGCCGCCGCAGAGGGCAACTCTGGAAGAACGCCGGCGACCCGATGCCACGCTGCTGTCGCGTGCTCGTCGTAGCGACCAATTACCTCGAACAGACCGCAAACGGCAAGGTACTCACCGGGGTTGCGGGCATCAATAGCGAGCTGGATCGTCGTCACAGTGAGCCCTCCTCGTGCCGGGACGCGAGCACGTCGGCGGCCTTCACTAGCGCCTCAAGCCACGCGAGTCCCCACCAGCCGTATTTCGTCTGCAGCTTCGCGAAGCGCATGGGCGTCTCGGCAAGGGCCTGCTTCACGGCGGTGGTCAGGATCAGCCCTCCCGCTTCGACGCGAAAGCCCGGACGAGCGTGGCCGTGGTGAGCAGCCACGAGGTGAAGGCACAGCTCTCGGTCGACCGTGTCCGGCAGGATCACCTTGCCGTCGAGGAGATCTGCGACCGAGCCAAGCTCGTGGCGATAGCCACGGTTGATGTTGTGATCGAACCGAGAGCGACCCGACTTGGCGACCGTAGGTTGCTCGATGCGGCCGACGGCGCGCTGCCACCAGGGCCGATCCTTGCCAAGGTCGTGCTGGGCAGCAGCCTCGATCACGGTGTCACGAAGGCGGTCCTGTAGCGCCAGACGCTTGCAGAGATCCGAGGCCTTGGTGCATGCATCGCCAAGGTGCCTGGTGAGAAGCACGTCCTGCTGGAAGCCAAGAGAGGCGTCGTCGTCTTCAGCCTCCTCGAGCGCGCGGCGATCTTCGCGAGCGATGACGACACCGCGCGCGCCGGTCCCCGCAGTTTCGACGAGTCGCCAGCCAACGCCGAGCAGTTCGTCTGCGACGTACTCGACCTCACTTAGGAGCTCCTCGGGATCCGTATCCGACCTAATGTGCTGCGCTTGATTACTCGCTGCCGACGTGACCGTGACCCGGCCAGAGTCGATCCAAAGGCGACGCCGCTGGGCGCGGCTCGACGGCTGTGCCTGCTCCGCGACGTCGTTCACCGACTGCTTCGACGCCGGATTCACGAACTGGCCGTCGTAGCCACCGGCGCTCGTCGGCAGCACCACGGTTGCGTTGTGGAGCAGGGCACGAAGTTCGCCATCGTCATCGGTGGGAACATCACGAAGGCGCGCGCAGTGGGTGTTGTCGTAGCGCGTGATGAGCAGAACGCGCGTGCCGAGAGCATGGTCCTCGACGGCTCGTCCACGAATAATTTTGAGAAGGTCGACGGCCTCGTACAGCGAGCACCGCGCCGTCTCGCGCGGACCGATCGGGAACGCTGCCACTAGCCGTTCGGCGTCCTCAGCCTCGGTCGCCCAATCAAGCTCGGCACGCCATGCAAACTCTACGTACAGCGCGGAGTCCTCGACGCTCCCATGCAGCCACCGGCCCACGTCGGGCCTCGCTCCTGCGCTCGGGTGCTTCGAGGTCATCGCTAGATCATCGAGCACTGCGCTGGTCAGCGCTGGAGAAGGAACGCGCACGTCGAAGAGCGCACGCGCCAACTCGTCAAGGCTGTTCAGTGTGGTCTCGGCGTCCTTCCGTTGCCCTCCCTCTTGGGACTCTGCGAGTTTGTTAGCTGCCTCGACCCGCTCCGCCTCACCGCGAAGACGCTTGGGAAAGGTCGAGGGCGAACCGTGCAATTCTTTTCCACCGGCTACGAGCGCCTGGACACGTTGGAACACTTGGCCGGCAGGGTCAGTGGCTGTCGCATCGCCCACCAGCTTCACCGTCACATCCCGCGTGCTCACGCCGAGCCGGTTCACGCGCCCGAGCCTCTGGACGAGGCTGTCAGCCGAGCACGCCTCGACGCCGAGGTGGTCGCAGTCGATGTCCGCGCCGACCTCGACGCACGAGGTCGCGACGAGGAAGATTGACGAGTCCCACAACGCCGATCGATCTCGTTGACTCTTGAGGCGAGCGTACTTCGGCGACTCCACGAGGCTATCCCGATCCCAACCTCGCATGCTGCCAGTGAGCGTCACGACTTGCTCATCCGCAACGCCGCTCTCACGGAGCGCGACGGCACAGTATCGAACCTCCGCGACAGTGTTCAATACGATGCCGATGACGGCGGACTTGTCGACCTTTGACTTCTCGACGGCCCACGCGGCGAGTTGAGCGCCAGCTCCGCGCTCCGCATCAAGCGCCGCGACCTCGATCCGCTTCCTCGCGGTGAGCCGGTCGTTAACCTTCTTCTCGTCGGTCTCCTTTGGCCAAGAATGTCCGTCGATGGTGGTGTCAGCGTCGAGGAGCTGGAAGACACGGCGGCAGGTCGAGACCTCCGGGAGACCCGGGGTTCGCCGAAGCAGGTCTCGGACCGGCTCCATCGTTGCGCCCATCCGCACGACGGCGAAAGGCGCGAGCGTACCGACGCGTCGCTCAATCCCTGAAAGCGTTGTGGCGAATGGTGAACAGAGGTGGGCCTCGTCGAGGACCAACAGGCAGTCTTGTCCGATGAGCCCTGCCTCCAGCGCGCGGCCCCAAGGCCCCACGCGGCCATACGCGCTGAACAGCAGGCGCGAGCCGATCATGTCGACCGTGCCCACGATGATCGCAGGACGCGTAGGATCGTCTCGCCAGCGCGTGTCCAGAGTGCGCTGGCCACGCAACGTCGACACCTCGACGATCGAGGAGGTGCAGCCGGCGTTCTTCAGCGTCGTCGCGATCGCGTAGAGCGCGTGCTTCTCGTCCAAAGCTGCCCGCTCGAGACGTTCACAAATTTGCTCGGCGAACTCGGAGGCTTGGTCGACGACCACGCGCCGATCGACGACGTACGCCAGGCGACGTGGAACCATATGCGACTCGCGCGCGAGCGCGCGGCCCAGCGCCAAAACCCACAGTGCAATAATCGAGGTCTTCCCGAGTCCGGTGGCGAGCTCTATGTCGGTCGGGAAGCGTCCTGCTTCAAGGTCCGTAAAGAGGCGGTACTGCCAGCGGCAGGCGGCCTCGTGACTGGTGAGCGCACAGTAGACCCGGTCGAACTCGTCGAACGGTAAGCTCTGAGCACCGCTTAGAATCTCCATAGTCACCAGCAGGCCCCTTGTTGTGTATTCCCGTAGACCGCCTCGTCAACAGCGGCATTTGAGGGCCACACGCCCTTGCTGGTCTCCAGCATCCTTTGGACATGACCGCCGACAACCAGCCAGGCGGGCCATCCGTCGCGTGACGAGCGACACATTTCAGTATTGACCGGCAGGCCCCGAACGTAACCGAAGCTCAGCCGTAATGCAAGCCATCTGGTCACAGGCTTCAGTATCAGGGCCGCGATGGACAGGTGTGGTCACGTTTCCGGCGGGAAGTCGTCAGCGCCGTTACTCGGAAGGGGTGGCGTGACGCACTACGAATTTGCTGTGATTGTCACCGAGCCGTGCTGACAACGGCGATCAACAGCCGGGCTCGGGTCGCGGACGTGCCGTGCGCTTCAAAACGTGTGGGTCCCGATCCTCGCCGAACGTCTTCCGATAGTTGACGAGAGAAATGAGGGTTGTCCCCATACGGGTGGCCGGCCGAACGGACCGTAAGAGCACCACAGCCGGCGACTGGCGGGCGACGAGGTACGCCGGCACGCCCGCGCGAGGCTGGGTCGCACGTGCGCGAACGGGTCAACAGCTGTCCCGGATTGTGCCGGTGAGCCAGGGTGTGAAAGGACAGATGCGGTCGGCTCGAGATCCGTCGAGCCGCTCAGGTGATGTCGACGATCCGGACTGACGATGCCGCACGGGCGGCGAGCCGCGCGAGATCATCCACATCCGTGGTCACGATCACCGCGCCGTCGGCCAGATCCGCGGCCGCCACGGTGAACGCATCGACGGCCATGTCGGACCCCGCTCGTGCACGACCAAGCAGTTGACCGGCGCGGATCCCGGTACGGGCGTCGACCGCACGAACCTGCACACGCTCCCTCGTCAGAGCCGCGAAGACCCCCGCATCGGCGGGCCGCCCACGGACCACTTCCGCCAACACGCTGGCGATGGCGGCGACCGGGAGCTGCCTGGCACGCATAGACGTGACCAGCGCGCGGACACGGTCGCGCCTGGCGGCCGGCCCGTGCGCGATCGCCGACAGGGCTTCAGAATCGAGCAGGAGCATCAGCCCGCTCGTCGAGCGCGTCCCGCCTTCCGGCGATCGCCCTCCCACGCGTCGACCTGCGCGTCCGCCCAGTCCAGCGTCTCCCGTGGAACTGGGCCGTGCTCACGCTCCATGTCGGCCAGCCATCGGTCGATGGCGGAGAGGTGACGGAGGTGGTCGAGGTGAGCAGCGACAGCCTGGTCGACAGCGGCCGAGAGACTTCGTGCGCCCACCCGCCGTCGCAATTCGGCGACCGCCGCCGAATCCAATGTCAACGTGACCTTCTGTCGCGCCATGGTAGTGGTGTGATCATACCACCAGGTGTTTCCTCGTGACCGGTTCATGGCGCCCGCATTCTCTCGTCGTCGAGACGCAATTCGCAACAGGCGCGCTCGGAAACAGACGCCATGAGTGCTACCATCCGCTCGTGGACATCGATCTCACCACGCTCACCGAAGACGAACTCGTCGCTCTCAACCGTCGCATCGTCGAGCGCCTGCGGCTGATGCGCTCGGCGCGGCAGCTGGGGCAGCTCGCGCACTTCTCCGTCGGCATGCGCGTCGAGTTCACGGCAGACGACGGGCGTGTGCTCCAGGGAGAGATCACGAGGCTGAATCGAAAAACCGCCAGCGTCTGCTGTGACGACGCGGGTCACTGGCGCGTGTCGCCGTCGCTCCTGCGGCCAGTCGACGCCGCTCAGAACCGCCCGGCACACGTGCACGCGTTTCCGCGGGGGCGCTAAGACGCGCACAGCCTCGACGGACATCCTGGCGGGGCATAAAGCCCCGCCCTACGAGTGCAGGCCCCACGCGTTCCGGCGCGGCGTGAAGGCTCGCCCTGCGAGTGCCGCACCGGGCACCCCGCACCGCGGACCCGCATCCGCCTTCGCACTTCGTGCTACGGCGGACAGGCCCCGCACGTCGCACCCTGCACGTCGCACCCTGCACCCAGCACCAGCACCAGCACCAGCACCCAGCACCCTGCACCCCAGGCACCAGCACCAGCACTCAGCACCCAGCACTCCGGGCACCAGCACCCAGCACCCAGCACCAGCACCGCGCGCTACAGCGGTATATTGCCGTGCTTTTTCGGCGGGTTCTTGTCGCGCTTGGTGTCCAGCGTCGCGAGCGCGGCGATCAGCTTGCGGCGCGTCTGCCGCGGACGGATCACTTCGTCGATGAAGCCGCGGGCCGCCGCCACGTAGGGATTCGCGAACTTCTCCTTGAACTCCGCCACACGCTTCGCGCGCGCGGCATCCTTGTCCTCCGCCGCATCGATCTCGCGCTTGTAGAGGATGTTCACCGCACCCTCAGGCCCCATCACCGCGATCTCGGCCGTGGGCCACGCGAAGTTGACGTCGGTGCGAATGTGCTTGCTCGACATGACGCAATACGCGCCGCCGTACGCCTTGCGCGTGATCACGGTGAGCTTCGGGACCGTCGCTTCCGCGAAGGCGAAGAGCAGCTTCGCGCCATGGCGGATGATCCCGCCGTACTCCTGGCGCGTGCCGGGGAGAAAACCGGGGACGTCTTCGAACGTCACGAGCGGGATGTTGAACGCATCGCAGAAGCGGACGAACCGCGCCCCCTTCACCGACGCGTCGATGTCGAGCGTGCCGGCGAGGTGCGCCGGCTGGTTCGCGACGATGCCGACGCTGCGTCCGCCGAGCCGGGCGAAGCCGACGATGAGGTTGCGCGCGAAATGGCGATGCACCTCGAGAAACCCGCCGTCGTCGGCAATCGCATGGACGAGGTCGAGCATGTCGTACGGCTGGTTCGGCGACTCCGGCACGAGCCGCTCGAGGGTCTCGTCCTCGCGGTCCACCGGATCCGACGTCTCGCGCCGCGGCGGATCGTCCATGTTGTTACCGGGAAGATACCCGAGAAGCTCGCGGATGGTCCGCAGGCACTCGCGATCGTCGGGCGTCGAGAAGTGCGCGACGCCGCTGATCTCGTTGTGCGTCTTCGCGCCGCCGAGTTCTTCTTTCGTGACCTCCTCGTGCGTCACCGTCTTGATCACGTCGGGGCCGGTCACGAACATGTAGCTCGTGTTCTCGACCATGATGTTGAAATCGGTGATCGCCGGCGAGTAGACCGCGCCCCCGGCGCACGGCCCCATGATCGCGGAGATCTGCGGGATCACGCCCGATGCGAGCGTATTGCGCAGAAAGATGTCGGCGTAGCCGCCGAGCGAGAGCACGCCCTCCTGGATCCTCGCGCCGCCGGAGTCGTTCAGCCCCACGACCGGCGCGCCCATCTTCAGCGCCAGGTCCATGATTTTCACGATCTTCGCGGCGTTGGTCTCGGAGAGCGATCCGCCGAACACCGTGAAGTCCTGCGCGAAGGCGTAGACCGGCCGGCCGTCCACGCGTCCCTGCCCCGCCACCACGCCGTCGCCCGGGATGACGTGCTTCTCCATCCCGAAGTCGCGGCAGCGGTGCGTGACGAGTTTGTCGACTTCCTGAAACGTGCCCGGATCGAAGAGGAGGTCGATCCGCTCACGCGCGGTCAGTTTGCCGGCCTGGTGCTGCCTCTCGAGCCGCGCCTCACCGCCGCCCAGTTCGGCGAGGCGCTCCAGGTCCTCGAGATATTTGAGAGTATCCATATCAATGCTGAATGGCGAATGCTGAATGCTGAGTCGGGTTCATCATTCGTCATTAGCATTCGGCATTGACGTCAGCGCGTTCACGCGCGCACCCCCTGGCTCTTTTCCCAGTCCTTCAGGAAGTTCGCGAGCCCGATGTCGGTGAGCGGATGGTTGAACAGCGCGTCGATCACCTTGGCCGGACAGGTGCAGATGTCGGCGCCGAGGCGCGCCGCCTCGACGATGTGCATCGGGCTGCGGGTCGAGGCCACGAGGACCTCGGTCGTGAACTCGTAGTTCTGGTAGATCTCCACGATCTGCGAGACCAGTTCCATGCCGGCGCTCGAAATATCGTCGAGCCGGCCGACGAATGGGCTCACGTAGGTCGCGCCCACCTTCGCGGCGAGCAGCGCCTGCGCGGGCGAAAAGACCAGCGTCACGTTGACCCGCGTGCCTTCGCTCGAGAGCGCCTTGCACGCCTTCACACCCTCCCGCGTGAACGGGACCTTGACGACGATGTGCTCGTCGATCGCGGCGAGGTCACGCCCTTCGCGGATCATCCCCTCCGCATCGGTGGCGACCACCTCGGCGCTCGTCGGACCCTTCACGATCTGGCAGATCCGCTTGAGGTTCTCCCTGTAATCGCCGGGCTCCTTGGCGAGCAGCGACGGGTTCGTGGTGATCCCGTCGATGATCCCGAGCGGGACGAGATTTTCGATTTCTTTCAGATTGCCGCTGTCGATGAATAGCTTCATGGTGTTCCCCAGTTCCGCCCGGCCTATGAGTCGAGCTTCCTTACTGAATTCGTCAGTTCGCCGACACCCTCCACATTTATTGTGACGCTGTCTCCGGCCTCGAGCGGTCCGATGCCCGATGGGGTGCCGGTGGAAATGATGTCTCCGGGGAGCAGGGTCATGTTCGTCGAGATGTACTCGACGAGGTGCGGGATCGTGAAGATCAGCTGCTGAGTCGACGACGACTGGCGTTTCTGCCCGTTGACCCAGCCCTCGACGGCAAGGCCTTCCGGCCGCGAGTAGTCGACGCCGCGCGCGATGCACGGCCCCACGGGAGCGAAGGTGTCGAACCCCTTGGCGCGCGTGTAGCCCGCGCCTTTGTTCTGGAGGTCGCGCGCGGTGACGTCGTTCACACAGGTGACGCCGAAGATGTACTCGTGCGCCTCGTCGGCACGCACCCGCGAGGCCCGGCGTCCGATCACGATCGCGACCTCCGCCTCGTGGTCGACGCGCCCGACTCCGTCGGGCAGCACGATCGCATCGCCGGGGCCGATGACGCAGGTGGACGGCTTGATGAACAGCAGCGGTTCCGGCGGCAGCGGCTTCTTCACTTCGGCCGCGTGGTCCTTGTAGTTGAGGCCGACGCACACGATCTTCGACGGCATCACCGGCGCCAGCAGCCGATGCCCGTCGGGCGGGATGTTCTCGCCGAGCGAGTGCTCTCCGAAGATGTCCCCTGCGACCAGGCGCCACTCGCCGGCCTGCTCGGCTGCATACCGCGGTTCGTTGTTGTATTCGATTCTGAAGATTCGTTGCATCGCTGTCATGGCGTCCGGCGCCCCTGAAAGGGGCGCCCTACATCTCGGCACCCCTGAAAGGGGTGCCCTACGTTAACGGGCCGATTCCTCCACGCGATTCGATTGCGCGCTCGTGTTCGGCGGCGTCGCACGATCGACCGCCACGATGGCGTACACGTAGCGGACACCGGGCGTCACCGTCGTGTCCCGATACGTGGTCTCCTGAATCGGACTGGCCGTGATCGCCTGAAGTGTGTCACCCGGCGCTTCGCCGCGCAAGACGAGATAGCCGGCAAGGTCCGCGTCGGTGTTCCGTTCCCAGATCAGATTGATCGCGCCCTCGGTGCCGACCGCCGACAGACCCGTCGGCGCCGCGGGCGGGAAGGTATCGACCGGCGTCACGCACGCCGGAGCCGTCGGAACACTCTCCAGCGTCACGTTGGCGGCGGCCACGGCGGTCCGCACGGTAAAGCACTCTTCCGTCCCGAACGTCACCCCTTCGCGCACGAACGTCGTGGTCGACAGCGGCGCCGGGTTCAGCGGCGCCGGCGTCCCTTCCCGATAGACGTTGAAGGTTGGCGCGACTTGATCGAGCGGCGGGACGGGCGCGATCCACGACACGGTGATCGCTTTCTCATCGTAGGCGACGTCGACGCCCGCCGGCGGCAGCGGCAGGTCGACGAGCGGGAGCACGATCCGCGTGGACGGCTGGCCCGCGCGTCCGCCGCGCGTGAGCCCGCGGACGACATAGATGCGCCGCGTCACCGGCACGATCTTCTGCGCCGCTGCGACCGCGGCCGCGGCAGCAGCCGCCGCGGACGGCTCCGTCGGCATCACCACCGGCGCCGCCGGCGTCGTGATCTGCGGCGTCAGCGTCGCGGCGTTCAGTTCCTCGACGAAGGTCGCGATGTCTCCCGGGGCCGGACGCGTGTCGGGCGGCGCATCGGGCGACGGCTCGAGATCGCCCTCCTGTGCGGGCGGCTTCACCGGGATGGTGGCGACTCGATATTTCGCGTCGAGCAGTTCGCGATTCGGAGGGTCGTTCGACTCGGCGGCGACCGTGACGGCGAAGACTTCGAGCCGGTCCAGCGCGATCTGTCCCTGCCCCTGCACGTTCGCGGTCGGGAGCCTGAACTGCAGGCGCACGTCGTCCCCCGTCCGGCGCGCCTGGAGTTCCGTCGGCGCAGCCGGAATGTAGCGAAGCGGCGGCAGCGGCGGTCCTTTCTTGCCGCACGCCCCGATGGCGCACACCGCCAGCACCAGCGCGAGCGCCCGCACGCTCACAGAATGTACCGGGAGAGATCCTCGTTCTTCGCGATCTCCGACAACGCGCGGTCGACATACGCCTCGTCGATCGTGACCTCCTTGACTTCGAGGTCCGGCGCTTCGAACGAGATCTCGTCGAGCAGCTTCTCCATCACCGTGTGGAGCCGGCGCGCGCCGATGTTTTCGGTGCGCTCGTTCACCAGCATCGCGAAATCCGCGATCCGGCCGATGGCGTTGTCGCTGAACCGGAGCGTGACCCCTTCGGTCGACAGCAGCGCTTCGTACTGCTTGATCAGCGCGCTCTTCGGTTCGGTGAGGATCCGGACGAAATCCTCGCGTCCGAGCGCTTCCAGCTCCACGCGGATCGGAAACCGTCCCTGCAGCTCGGGGATCAGGTCCGATGGCTTCGCGACGTGGAACGCGCCGGCCGCAATGAACAGGATGTGGTCGGTCTTCACCATCCCGTACTTGGTGTTGACGGTCGTCCCCTCGACGATCGGCAGGATGTCGCGCTGGACGCCTTCGCGGCTCACGTCCGGCCCCTGCCCGCCCTCGCGGCCCGCGACCTTGTCGATCTCGTCGACGAAGATGATGCCGGCTTCCTGCACGCGCTCCACCGCGGCGCGGGCCACCGTCTCCATGTCGATCAGCTTCTGCTCTTCTTCCTGCGCGAGCGCGTCGAGCGCCTCCGGGATCCGCAGGCGCCGCTTCTTCGTGCGGCCGCCGAAGAGCCCCGGCAGCATGTCCTTGACGTTGATGTCGACCTCTTCGATGTTCGAGCCGGCGATGATCTCGAAGGACGGAAACGTCTTCTCGCGCACGTCGATCTCGACGTGCTTGTGATCGAGCCGCCCCTCGCGGAGCTGCTCGCGCAGCTTCTCGCGCGTCCGCTGTCCCTGCTCGCGGATGGACGTGGCATCGGCGTTTTCGTCGTAGCCGGCCGGCGGCGCCGGCAGCGGCGGCAGCAGCAGATCGAGAAGGCGCTCCTCGGCCGCCTGGCGGGCTTTCTCGTGCACCTCGGCGCGGCGCTCGTCGCGGACCATGTCGACGGCCAGCTCCACGAGGTCGCGGACCATCGATTCGACGTCGCGCCCGACGTAGCCGACCTCGGTGAACTTCGAGGCCTCGACCTTGATGAACGGGGATTGTGCGAGTTTGGCCAGGCGGCGGGCGATTTCGGTCTTGCCGACGCCCGTCGGTCCGATCATCAGGATGTTCTTCGGCGCGATCTCCTCGGCGAGTTCAGGCGGAAGCTTCTGCCGCCGCGAGCGGTTGCGGAGCGCGATGGCGACCGCACGCTTCGCCTGCGCCTGCCCGACGACGTGTTTGTCGAGTTCGGCGACGATCTGCCGGGGAGTGAGCGCCTCCAGGGTGCTCGATGTACTTGCGGGAAGAGGAATGGCCATTCCGGATTACAGCGCTTCGATCGTGATGTTCTCGTTGGTGTAGATGCAGATGTCGCCGGCAATGCGCATCGCCTGTTCGGCGATCGTGCGGGCGTCGAGATCCGTGTGCTGTGCGAGCGCCTTGGCCGCCGCCATCGCAAACGGTCCCCCGGATCCGATCGCAATGATCCCGTCGTCGGGCTCGATCAGATCGCCATTACCGGAGAGCAGGTACGTGGCCTTGAGATCCATCACCACCAGCATCGCTTCGAGCCGCCGGAGCACGCGGTCGGTCCGCCAGTCTTTCGCGAGCTCGACCGCCGAGCGTTCGAGATTGCCGCGATACTGCTCGAGCTTCGATTCGAACCGCGAGAACAGCGCGAACGAATCGGCCGCCGAGCCGGCAAAACCCGCCAGCACCCGGTCGTTGTAGAGCCGGCGAATCTTGCGGGCCGCGTGCTTCACGACCGTATTTCCGAAGGTGACCTGGCCATCGCTGGCCATCACGGCCTTGTCGCCGTGCCTGACCGCAAGGACTGTCGTGGCGTGGATCATGGGTGAAAGTGGGACCCCGAGGGCCATCTTGCGAGTCTATCAGGGTAGGGGCCCGTCCTACTTCCGTGTTTTCCGCCCGGCACGGACTGTCCGAACCTCGTGACGGTGTGCCCCCATCACAGGACACGTCCCAGCCGGAACTATCGATATTCCTTAGGGTTTCCCAGCTCTACGGCTGGCAGGCCCGTTGCTTTTGACCTCATTGCAGGTTTAGGTCACGATAGGAGCCGTTATGAGACGCCGAGCAATCACGTCGGTTTTCACCGCAGCCGCACTGGCGCTGGCCGTGCCGGCTTTTGCCCAGGATCAGGGTCAGTCCGGCGCGCGGCCGAATCCGACTGGCAGCAGCACGGGTTCCGCGGTCTCCCGCCCGTCGGGCGGCGGAGGCGGCGGAAGTTCGAGCGGCGGCGGCTCGATGTCGACCCCGTCGGGCGGCGGTTCGATGTCGCGCCCGAGCCCGGCGGGTGCGCGGCCCCGCGGAGACTTCCGCGCGCCGTCGGCCCCGGAGCGTCGCACCGGTTCCGCCGTGCCCCGCGGAGTGACGTCCGGCAACGACACGCGGCGCGTCACGCCGGGTGGCGCCGCGGCAGCTCCCGGCGACAGCGGCGAGCGTCGTCGAGCGGTGCCGGCATACAGCCGTCCGCGTGATGGGCGTCCAGTGACCGGTTCCGCGGTTCTGCGCACGGGGCGGCCGCCCGTTCCCGGCAGCGGCGGCTCGTGGTACTACTACGATCCGTACTATCGCTACAGCTACTACTACAACCGCTATCCGTACGGGTACTACTGGCCGGGCTACGGCTTCGGCGTGGGCTACTTCTACGATCCGTGGATGTGGGGGTACTACGGCCCGAGTTCCTACGGCGGCTACTACGGCTCGACCTACGGGCGCAGTGACTATCGCGAGGTCGGCGGCATCCGGCTGAAGGTCGACCCGAAGCACGCGCAGGTGTACGTCGACGGCTACTACGTGGGCGAGGTCGACAGCTTCGACGGAATCTTCCAGAAGCTGAATCTCGAGGCCGGCGCGCACCGGATCGAGATCCGCGCCGAGGGCTTCGTCTCCGAGCAGTTCGAGGTGATGGTGATCCCGGGCGAGACGATCACATACAAGGGCGACCTGAAACGCCAGAATTGACGTGACGGTTTCGACGGTCGCGGCGATCTCGGGCCTCTACGATTTCATCGTAGGGGCCCTTTTACTTTTCGCGTCCGGCGCGCTCGCCTCCGCATTCGGCGTCCCTCCCGCCAACCCGCGGATCTTCTCCGACCTCAACGCGCTCTTCCTGATCTCCATCGGCATCGGCTATTACCTGCCCTGGCGCGAGCCCGAACGCTATCGCGGCTACATGTGGGTGATGGGTCCGCTGCTGAAGGGGGCCGGCGCGACACTGTTCGTGCTGGATTACCTGCTCAGAGGATCACCCGCGTCGTTCCTGCTGTTTGCGGCAAGCGACGGGACGCTCGCGGTGCTCACGTTGTACGCGCTGACCCGGCAGCGCTAGTACGGCCAATAACGATACGTCTTGCGCCCCCCTGTGCGTCGCGCGCCTGCAAGTGGCGGCCATCGAGCCGCGCCTGAGGCGCGGCCACGGAGGCGGGACGCAGCTGCCTTCGTCCGTGTTTCTTCTGTGTTTCTTCTGTGGCTACGCGCGGCGCGCACGCAGCAGGAAGTACACCGGCAGGCCGAGCGCGATCACCACGATGCCGGCGGCGGCAGGCCCCCAGTCGGTGCCGGTGACCATCGGGCGCAGCAGGTCGGTCCACAGCGCGTTGGCCACGATCAACGCGCTCGCGATCGCGAAGACGGCCGGCGCGAGAGGATATCCCCACGCCTTGAACGGCCGCGGCGCATCGGGCTCACGCTTCCTGAGCACGAACAGCGTCGAGACCGCGACCCCCGCGAAGAGCACCACGGCGAACCCGGTGTACGTGGTCAGTGTCTCGGCGCTGCCGGAGAGGACGAGCAGTCCGCTCCAGACCGCCTGCGCCACGATCGCGACGGCCGGCGTGCGATAGCGCTTGTGGACGTGCGCCGCGGGCTCCACGAAGAGGCCGTCGCGCGCCATCGCGTAATACACGCGCGGGCCGGCAAAGGTCATCGCCGAGATGCTCGCGGCGATGCTGATGATCGAGACGATCCCCATGATGTCGCCGGCGCGCGTGCCGAGCAGCCGGTCGGCGATCACATCGAGCACGCTGCCCTGGACCTTCGCCAGTTCGCCGACCGGGAGCACGAACAGATACACCAGGTTCAGCAGCACGTAGATCGCGATCACCGCGATCGTGCCGAGCCCCAGCGCCAGCGGGACGTTGCGGCCGGGATTGCGGATTTCCTCGGCGACGTACGCGGCGGCGTTCCATCCCGAGTAGGTGAACATGACCGGGATCAGCGCCAGCAGCCACGACGCGGGCGGGACCCCGTCGACGCTCTGCTGCAGGTTCGCCGCGGATCCCTCGCCCACCGACAGACCGAGCGCAATGAAGATGAGCAGCGCCGAAACCTTGAGGGCGGCGAGGATGTTGCCGACCAGCCGTCCGGGACCGACGCCACGAAGGTGGATCCACGACATCAGCGCGATGGCCGCAAGAGCGACCAGCGCCTGCCGCGAGAAGACCAGCGGCACGTACGGCAACGGGACAGTGAAGAGCGGCGTCGTGTCGGCCGCGGCCGGCACGAACCGGCCCACGTAGAACGCGAGCACGACCGCGCTGGCCGCAATTGCTCCCGAGAAGCCGGCCACGAACGAGGTCCAGCCGGTCAGAAACGCCATGAGCCGGCCATAGGCCGCGCGCAGGTAGACGTACTCGCCACCCGCCCGGGGACGCAGCGCCGCCAGTTCGGCGTACGCCATGGCGCCCGCGAATGCCAGGACGCCGCCCGCCACCCACACGCTCAGAAAGAGCCAGGGATGCGGGACCGCGGCAGCCACGAGCGGCGGCGTGAAGAGGATCCCGCCGCCGATGACGTTCGACACGATGATCGCGGCCGCGTCCAGGGGGCCGAGGCGCCGTTCGAGCGCGGGAGGCTCGGACGTGGCGGGTGCCGGCGAATGAGGTCGTGACAAAACAGCCGGCTAATTCGTGAGAAGCTGGCGCTCCACCTGAACGCGGTGCAGCTCGACCCACTGAGCAGACGCCTGCCTCACGAAAATGATGGCCTCGACGTCACGGAAGTGGCTGTTCCGCAGCATGTCGGCGCGCGACTGCGGCGGTTCGCCGGTGAAGCCGGTCTGCGCCCTGACGGTGAGCAGCTCGGTCTGCTTGTTCTCGAAAGGGACGCGCTGCTTGAAGATCTCCTCGAGATCGTCGCCGTTGTCGATGAACTTGAAGGCGACGTTGATGGAGACCGCGGAGAGATCCTGGTTCGACGTGTTGCGCAACCGGAACGTCACGCTCGGGACCAGCTTGTTCTTGCCGTCGACGACGCCGGCGTCGAACCAGCCGGTGGAGACGTCGGTGACCTGCACCGACTCCTTGATGTCGACACTGCCGCCGCACGAGGCGACGAGCACGGAGACCACGATCACGCACAGCGCGTTGCGAAGAAGGCCGGTCAGGGCCGGCCTGACGTTCAGCAGCATCGCCCGCGATTGTAGCCCACCACCTTCAGAATCCGCGCACCCGGACCCGCTTGCGGGCCTCCATGATCGTGATCCGGCCGGCGAAGAAGTCGGCGAGGTCCGACCCGCTGATCCGCAGGTTCATCGTGCTCGGCTGCGTGATCTGGTTCGGGGTTTCCGCGCCGCCCCGGGCCTCGACCGTGAGCCACTCGTCGGGCCGGAGGTCCATCGAGTTGCTGTAGCGGATCATCGCGTTGACCAGCTGGTCTTTGACCGACTGCACGTAGTACGCGTCGGGATCCATCAACGGTTCGATGGCCGTCCCGGCGGCCGCCGTTCCGCCCGAGATCGCCGTCGGATGCGGCTGCGGGGAGCTGGCCCGCATGCGCTCACGGCTCAGCGTCTCGACGAGCGAGGCGACGGTCGGGATCACGCTGGGGATCTCGACCTGCACGAACACGCCGTACCCTTCGAGATAGGTCCCGTGGGTCCTCACCGGCGCCGAGCTGAACATCATGATGCCGGGCTCGACCTTGCGGATCTCGCTGACGGTGTCCTGGGCCGCGACCTTCACGGCCTGCATCAGGACGCCTTCGAACACCATGATCGCCTTGCGGCGCTCGCGCACCTGCTCTGGAGTGAGCGGCCCCAGGGGACCGGGCTGCGCGGGGACGGCCGCGGCCTCCTGTGCGGCCGGCTCCGCAGTCTGCCCCGGCGGCTGCGTCGTCACGGGCGGCTGCGTCGGCAGCGGCAGCGGCGTGCCCGGCGGCTCCTGCATCACGGGCAGGGGGTTCTGGACCGGCGGCAGCGGTGGCGGGGGATCCTGCCATCGCGTCACCCCGTTGCCGGCGCTCAGGACGCCAGCAATCAACAACACGTGTGTGGCCTGCATCACTTCTCCTGCCTTGTTGCGGCGGCGCGAATGAACTGGTTCAACATGTCGCGGTTCTGCGCGATCTCCGCGTTCGTCAACCCTTGATAGTGACCGAGCCCCTGCTGGATCCAGGCGAGGTCAGCGCGCCGCTGATTGTCCCAGTCCTTGACCATCTGCAGAAGCCGCTGCACGTTCGCGGTTTCCTGCCGCGCCTCGGCTTCGCGGACGATCTGCCTGACGGTACGAATGAGTTCGGCGTCCGACATTCTCGATGTGGAGGCGTTCTGCACATCGAGCGTCGCGCCGCCGCTCGACATCGCCCCTTCGAGCTGGCGCAGCCGCGCGTCCAGTTCGGCGAACGCCTGTGACGGCGACGCGCTGACCGGCTGTGCCGTCGAGGCGGCGCTGGTGCCGGCCACTCGTGATGCGGCGCCGCTGGCACGCGCCCACCCGGTCCTGACCGTCATGCCGTCACCGTCGTAGCGCACCTCGAGGTTCGCGATCCCCGATGCGGCGGCGAGGACGATCATCGCCGCGGCCGCGTAGCCCAGGGCGGACACGAATCGATTTCGCCGCGGCAGGGCCGGCGCAGGGGCCGCACCTCCGCGGATCACGCGAAACCCGAGATCCGGCTCCGGCGGTGACCAGAGCGCCAGGTGCATGCGGGTCGCCCGAAGCTCCTCCAGCTCCATCTGACACTCCGGACAGCCCGACACGTGGTCGGTGAACGCCTGCCGCTCGCCGGGCGGCAGCTCGTCGTAGACGTATCCGAGGATCAGTTCCTTGTTGTCGCACATGACCTGCATCTGCTTGTCTTCTTCTTTCAATGCGCGTGGGGCCCCAC
>DASWVN010000025.1:0-7192 GCA_036401215.1 Vicinamibacterales bacterium
TGACGCCGTCGCGCATCGGCATCATCACCTTGCGCTCGACGATGGCGATCTCGTGCAGTTCGCGCTCGAGCTGGAGGCGCTGCTCGCGTTGTTCCTGTGTCAGGCCGCCGCCGCGCTGGGCGGTGAGCGGAGAGGCGAGGAGCGAGAGGGACAGAGCGACCGCGCACCCAAGCGCGATTCGGCGGATAGAGCTGGTCATGACATCCTCCAGAGCGGATTGTGACATGTCCGGGGTCCGGGATCCGGGGTCCGGGGTCCGGGGTCGGGGGTCCGGGTCGGGGGTCCGGGGTCGGGGGTCGGGGGTCCGGGGTGCCTGCCCTGAGCGAGCGGAGCGAGGCGAAGGGCGGGGGACGCTAGACGAGCAGCTTCGGGTGGCAGGAGATCGGTTGAGGCCTGGTCGGTTTGAGGCGCTTGAATTGGGGGTGACGCTGATTGATGAGGATGTTGCGTTCGAGGCCCGGAGCCGCCAGGGACGGCACGATGAGAATCAGCGAGCGGCGCTCGTCGTACCAGGCATCGCCGAAGCGCTGGCTCACGCGTCGATCGTCCGCGTCCCAGCCGGGAAGGTCGCGCTCCTCAACTTCTTCGATCGTGATGCCGCTCGGAATCGTGATCTGGATGTAGACAAGCCCCTTCGGCAGCCTGATGCTGTTCAGCTGGGCAGCCGTTTCGAGGAGTGCGGTTGCATAGTGCTCGGCAGCGTAGATGATGCGGCGACCGCGGCTGTTCCATCGTGCCGTATCAGAAGCTGCCGCACCGGCACCGTCGAACAGGGGAAAGCGGCCGGAGCCGATGCGATATCCGTCCACGGAACGATCAGAGTGGCAGGCCCTGCTCGACGTCGGAGAGCAGCTGCTCGACGCGACGGGCGCCGATTTCGGTGCGCGCCACGCTCAGCGGTGTCTCATCGTCGAGCAGCGGATGCGGCCGGTTGAGAAATGCCCGCGCTTGCTCCTCGTCGCCCCAGACGGTTTCCGCGAGGGCGATCACCCGCGCCAGACGCTCGGTTCGCTCGCTCTCTTCCACCGAAAGGCGGTCGCGGCGTTTGAAGGTGGCCGAAGGGACGACGCTGTAGACGAAGTCGCTGGCGGACGTACCGTCAGCGACAACACGACGCGCGACGACCTGCAGCGACGCCTTGGGCAGGCCCTCGCGAACCAGCTGGTCGAGATCGAGCCAGGTTCGAACGGTGCGCCGCAACACGGCACGCCCGCCAAGCACCCGGGCAACGCGTTCGACGATCTCCATCTACACCTCCCGCCAGGATCAAATGATACCTCAAAGCCACCCACATGATACCACCGACCACGAGCTGTCCGGGGTCCGGGGTCCGGGGTCCGGGGTCCGGGATCCGGAGTCCGGGGTCCGGGGTCCGGGGTCCGGGGTCCGGAGTCCGGGGTGCCTGCCCTGAGCGAGCGGAGCGAGTCGAAGGGCGCGGTGCGGGTCAGCGACTTCGCGCCAGCGCGTGCGCGCGCACCTGCGGTGCGACCTGCGTCCCGAACAGCTCGATCGAACGCATCATCTGTGCGTGCGGGATCACGCCGGTGCTCTGCAGCAGGAATCGGTCGTGACCGAATATTTCGTGCTGGAACAGGATCTTGTCGACGATCTGCTGCGGGCTGCCGACGAAGAGATGGCCGCGCAGATGGAGCGCGGCGTCGTACTGCGCGCGCGTGTGCGGCGGCCAGCCGCGCTCGGCGCCGATCCGGTCCATCACCTCCTTCATCGGACCGAAGAACCGGTCCGCCGCCTCCTGCGACGTGTCGGCGATGAATCCGTGCGAGTTGATGCTCAGCCTCAGCACGGACGGATCGTGGCCGGCGCGCGCACCCGCCTCACGATAGATCTCCACGAACGGCGTGAAGCGTTCCGGCAGGCCGCCAATGATCGCGAGCGCCATCGGCAGTCCGAGCGTGCCGGCTCGCGCCGCGGACTTCGGCGTTCCGCCCACGGCGATCCAGACCGGCAGGCGCTCCTGCACCGGCCGCGGATACACCCCCTGCCCCGTGAGCGGCGCGCGATGGCGGCCCGACCAGGTGATGTGCTCCGACTCCCGCAGCTTCAGCAGCAGGTCCAGCTTCTCGGCAAAGAGCGAGTCGTAGTCGTTCAGGTCGTAGCCGAAGAGCGGGAACGACTCGATGAACGATCCCCGGCCCGCCATGATCTCGGCGCGTCCGTCCGAGAGCAGATCGAGCGTGGCGAACTCCTCGAACACTCGTACGGGATCGTCCGAGCTGATGACGCTCACCGCGCTCGTGAGCCGGATCCGCTTCGTCCGCTGCGATGCGGCCGCGAGCACGACGGCCGGCGCCGACACGATGTAGTCGGGACGATGGTGTTCGCCGACGCCGAAGACGTCGAGGCCAACCTGGTCGGCCAGCTCGATTTCGTCCATCAGCTCGCGCATGCGCTGCTGCGCCGGGATCTCGAGACTGCGCTCGACGAAGGTATAAATACCGAGTTCCATGCAGCTCTTACGTTACCAGCCGGCCAAAAAAGGGGACAGTCACCTTTTCGGCAAGTTGCTGATTCTAAAAGACTACGCTGAGTGTCCCCATTTCACTCCCAGCGAAAGAGCTTCGATGAAAGCACGGCCAGGACGAGGAAGATCAGCGTCAGCATGGCGATGTCGTCCAGATGCGCGATCCAGCCGTCGCCGTGCCACACACCGCGCAGCAGCGACACCGCGTAGGTGAACGGAGACACGCGCGCGACGGCATAGGCAGGAGCCGGCAGCAGGTCGATCGGCGCGAACAGTCCCGAGATGCCGAAGAGCGGATACAGGATCACGGCGCCGACCGGCTGCGCGAACCGCGCCGTCGGAATCACACTGGCGACGATGAACCCGATTGAGAGCAGCGCCAGCGTGGCAACGATCAGCGCGGCGCCAAACGAGAGGATCGGACCGTCTTCGACGATGTACCGGCGGCCGGCGAGGAACATCAGCGCGAATGTCACGGCCGTGAAGAACAATTTGACGATGACGTGCGCGGCCAGGATGGTCAGCGGACGGAGGGGCGTCGCGCGCAGCCGCTTCAGGATCCCCCCTTCCCGGTAGATTGCGACCACCGTCATCAGCGACAGCACGGTGCTGATGGCAATCAGCATCGCGACCAGGATCGGCAGATCGTGCGTGAAGACAGCCGGGACCTCGGTGACATCCCGCTCGTCGCGAAAGCTGCGCGCGACGAACACGAATATCAGCACCGGCACGAAGACGGTGGCGATGAGGCCCATCGGCTCGCGCACGAAAATCTTGATTTCCAGCCAGGTCAGTCGGAACAAGCCACGCATGGAGACAGAAACTCCGAACTATGAACTATGAACTCCGAACTATGAACTTCGAACTATGAACTTCGAACTATGAACGAACAAGTTGTGAAAGCGTGTGAATCAATCATCTGCGAGCGAGCGCTGTTCTGAGTTCGGAGTTCATAGTTCGGCGTTTCACTCCGTCAGTCCCTGATGCCGCGCCCCGTCAGGCGCAAGAACACGTCTTCGAGCGTTGGCACCTCGGTGCGGAAGTCCGCGACATGGATCCTGTGCTCCGCCAGGCATCCGACAACGTTGGTCAACAGGTCCTCTCCCCTTCCATGCAGGATCACTTCGGATCCGTTCCGCTCGACCGAACTCACCTGTGACAGCGCCGTGAACCGCTCCTCCGCCCCCGGATCGTTCGTGACGACGATGACGGTGCGTTCCGGGCAGTGGCGGCGGATCAACTCGGCCGGGGTGCCGACGTCCACGATCCGTCCGTGGTCCATGATCGCGATCCGATCGCAGAGGCGCTGCGCTTCCTCCATGAGATGCGTGGTGAGGAACACGGTCTTGCCGCGGTGTCGGATCTCCCGCACGAGATCCCAGATCGCGTGACGCGCCTGCGGATCGAGACCGGTCGTCAGCTCGTCGAGAAACACCAGCTGCGGATCGTTGATGAGCGCGAGCGCGATGAACAGCCGCTGCTTCTGTCCACCCGACAGCGTCATGAACCACGCGTCGCGCTTGTCGGCAAGCCCCAGCTGTTCGATCAGCCGGTCGCCATCCGCGGACCTGCGATAGAGCGAGGCCCACAGATCCACCGCTTCCTTCACCTTGATGCGTTTCTGCAGCTGCGCCGCCTGGAGCTGCACGCCGGTCCGTTCCTGGAGGGCGTAGCTGTCACGAAACGGATCCAGTCCGAGCACGGAGATCGTCCCTCGATCTGGTCTGCGCAATCCTTCGATGCACTCCATCGTCGTCGTCTTGCCGGCGCCGTTCGGTCCGATGAGACCGAAGATTTCGCCCGGCTGGACGTCGAACGATGCATCGTCGACCGCCACGTGCCGACCGTAGGTTTTCCGCAGTCCTGAGACGTGAATGGCGGGCGTAGTCATGCGCGATCGCGAAGCTCGGCCGTCCTGGGATATCGCCGTCCGATTAGACTCTGTCGCATGAACTCCCTTCTCCTCGCCGTGATCCTCGGCCTCGTGCTCCAGCCATCCGCGCCGGTGCAGACTTCGGAGGTCGTCATCACCGGTCCTTCGGGTGAACAACGGATCACGGCGACGGACCTCGCTGCCCTGCCTCGCGTGACGCTCACGATCGACGATCACGACACGAAAGCGACCTTCGAAGGCGTCGAGTTGCGGCACCTGCTCGAGAAGGTCGGCGCGCCGCTCGGCGAGACGCTGCGCGGCAAGGATCTCACACGCTACGTCGTCGTCGAAGCTGCCGATGGCTACCGCGTCCTCTTCGCGCTCGCGGAACTCGACGCCGGCTTCAGTGACACCAGGGTGATCCTCGCCGACAAGCAGGCTGGCAAGCCCCTCGATGCGAAGGTCGGTCCCTTCCGCATCGTTGCCGAAGGGGACAAGCGGATGGGCCGCTCCGCCCGCCAGGTCGTCCGGATCGCGCTCGGCGCGGCGGAACCTCGCTGACGCGGCTCACACGTCGACTCTGCTGTCGTCCACGCGTCGCGTAGAGCGCCGCGTTCGTGGCGAGATAGCCAGGATAGCGCCGGCGAGCGGCGCCACCGCGATGGGAGCGGTCGTCTCTGCCAGCATGGGGGTCAGACCTTGAATTTTGAAATTCTAGATTTTTCGTGCCAACAGAATGCCGTTTAGTTGGCACGAAAAATCATGAATTTCAAAATTCAAGGTCTGACCCCCATGGTGCCCCCGCCGTTCGGTGGCCGTCCTTACCAACAGGAGGGCATCATTCGCGATCGGCATCACGTCTGGTGGAAGGGCGAGTGCGGGCTTTCCCGGCAATTTCGGATATCCGGCGAACGCGTACGGATAGATGTCCGATGGCGCGCCGCGATACCGGAACTCCGGGATTGGAGTCGACAGGTGCGCCGCCAGCATCGGCAACATCCTCGACTCGAAATCCAGCTGCCGGGCGACATCGGCGTTCTTCGGAAACCGGAACACCCAGGTGCCGTTCACCTCGAAGGCCACGCTGTCGCAGCCTTCGCCGAGCAGATGGACGCGCGCGGGGGCGAGTTCAAGGAATTGCGCGTCAATCAGAGCCGCGGCGGCGGTCGTGTCGAGGCGCATCAGATGCTTATGTTAGCATCAACATATGAAGCGCACGACGATCTACCTGGAGCCTGAACTGGAGGTCCTGCTGAAGCTGGAGGTCCTGCGTCAGGGGCGGCCGATGGCCGAGATCGTCCGGGAGGCCGTGCAGGCGTACGTCACCCGTGAGCCCCACCGAGTGCCTCCGGGGGCCGGGGCGTTTGCCAGCGGACGTTCCGACACGGCGGAGGACGTCGATCGGTCGCTCGCGGAGACCGGCTTCGCCGACCGTCGTCCGACCCCGGCCACCCGCAGGACGGCGAAGAAGAAGCGGCCGCAGCGGCAGATGCGCAAGAAATGAGCGTTCTGCTCGACACCGGGATTGTCTACGCGTACTACGACCGCAGCGATGCCTGGCACGCGCGCGCCCGCGCGCTGGTTGAATCGGAACAGCGGGGCCTCATCCTGCCCGCCCCCATCATTCCCGAAGTCGACTGGTTGCTCGGACAGCGTCTCGGACGACGCAGCCGGCTCACATTCTATGAAGGCATTTCTGCGGGCTACTACCTGGTTGTCGATCTCCCCACGGCGGCATACCCGAGAATCGCGGAGCTGAATCGGCAATTCAGCGACCGCGATCTCGGCTTCGTCGATGCCGCCGTGATCACCGTGGCCGAGGTGCTGGGGCTTGGCCGCATCGCCACGACGGACCGGCGACACTTCGAGCCGGTCGCGGCGGCGTTGTCGCTTACGCTGCTCCCCTGACTGGGGCTCTGGACCAACCGAAACGGCGAACTCAGAACTCCGAACGTCGAACAGGCCCCCAACGCACGCGTAGTTGCGCGTTGCGGATGCCATGGGGTTTGGGGTTCTACGTTCGGAGTTCGGAGTTTCCCCCGTCAACGTCCCCGGAACAGCGGCTGCGTCCAGGCTCGCAGCCCGTTGCTGTCCTCGATCCGTGCGCGCACGTGGCGCTCGGATCCGGTGAGCGTGTAACGCGCCGGGTTGTCGTAAGACGTGGCCAGCAACCGCCCTCCATCGCCGACGAAGACGACGCGGTAACGCCGGGCGCCGGTGGACGGAGCGATCTCGACGACGAGCGTGTTGCCCTCGTGGCGGACGTCGCGCAGCTCCGGTCCGTTCGAGGCGTAGAAGTCGCCGGCGTCGAGCGCCGCGACGATCGCGTCGCGCGTGAGCGCCGGCGCGCGGACGACGACCCAGGCGCGGCCGGGATTGGCGCGGACGGCGTTGAACTCCTCGCGGAAGTGATGCGAGTCGTCGACGGCCACGCCGAAGATGCGCATGCCGGCGGTGAGCAGCTCGTCCCACATCGCCTCGGTCGACGGCACGCGTCCGTCGCCGGCGTGGTTGACGATCGGATGGCCGCTCGCGATCTCGAGCAGCGTCGCACGCTTCAGCGGCTTCATCTCCGCCGCGGTGAACGCCCAGAGAAAGTTGGGATGGTTGATGAGCGGCACGCCTCCCTGCTCGCGGACGGCGTCGATGCTCGCCTGCAGCAGCTCGGTGACGCTGCCGTCCTTGTGAGGCGGGATGACCCGGCTGATGCCGATCGCGTTCACGTGGACCGTGCGGGCGTTGGTGATCTCCTCGGCGCCGATCAGCAGGAAGTTGTCGTTGGGATTGGTATCGAACGGCGCGGGATCCGTGAACGTGTTGTGATCCGTGATGGCAAG
>DASWVN010000026.1:0-12566 GCA_036401215.1 Vicinamibacterales bacterium
TGCGCCGTCGGGTGCGATGAAGTTGATGTTCGTGGAGCCTGCCGCGAAGGCGTCAGTCAGCACGCTGAAGTCGGCGCTCGAGTATCACGTCCCCGCGCGGGCAGAGGTGCTGCTCGGTCCTGAGGGCGGCTGGTCGCAGGAGGAGTTGGATGCAGCGATGGCGATCGGCTGTGTGCCGGTGACGCTCGGGCCGCTCACGCTGCGCGCCGAGTCGATGGCGGTCGCCGCGCTGGCCGCCCTTGCGGCGATCTGGGAGACGTGATTACCGCGCACGCACGACGAATGCGTGCCAGTCGTCTTCTTCGGCGGTCTCGGTGACATCGAAGTGCGCGGCGAGGGCTTCCTCGACGCGCGGCTTCTCGTCGATGTTGAATCCCGAGACGATCGCCGAGCCGCCGGGACGCAGGAGCCGCGCCAGGTCGGCGGCATGCCGTGCGAGCAGCGTGCCGGTAAGGTTCGCGGTGACGAGATCGGCCGGCCTGACAGTCGTCGTCACCAGGTCATCGACGTGCGCTTCGACGATTTTCCCGACGCCGTTCGCTTCGATGTTCTCCCGCGCATTCTCCACGGCGTCCGGATCGGAATCGAACGCCGAGACAAACGCCGCGCCGAGCTTCGCCGCCGTGATCGCAAGTACTCCCGAACCCGTGCCGACGTCGGTTACCGTGAGGCCGCCGACGTTGCGATTCTGAAGCAGCGCAATGCACAGCCGCGTGGACTGATGGTGACCGGTCCCGAAACCGCGGGACGGCTCGATGAGGACGACGATCTCGCCGGGCTCCGGTGCCTTGGGCACGTCCCACGGCGGCGCGACGATGACGCGCCCGATCTTGATCGCGGGGAGGTCCGCCTGGGTCCGTCGGGCCCAGTCCTCGTCCTCGATCTCCGTCGGCTGCGCGTCGATGGTGGCAAACTCCGGATCCGCGCTGACTGCCGCAAGCGCCGCGTCGCGCGATGCCGCGTCGCCAAAGTGCGCTGTCCACGCGCGCGGATCGTCGATGTCGTCCTCATGGATCGCGACGATGTCGTGCTCCGAGAGCAGCGCGGCGAGCCGCTCGCGGAACTCGGGAGTGGTACGGTCGGGGAATCGGAGATTGATCGCCGCGGATGCGTCCATCGCCTTCGATCCTAGCCGTCGCGGCCGGATCGCGGCAAGCATGTTGAACCGAACGGCCAGGGCTCACGGATGTTCTGCTTGTTGCGTTCGAGCGACGCAGAAACTCGTATGATCTTGAGTTCAGGCGAGCGTCGGTCGAAAACCGGCGACTCAGGGCAACAGGCCGGAAAGGAGTGGTGCGCACGGTGACGAGGATGGGGATCCGGACCGCAGCGTGGGCTCTTCTTGCGGTAACCGCGGGGGGCGTTGGGTATCTGGCTGGATCACGTGAAGGCCAGCAGGCAACGATCAGAGCGCTCCAGACGGAAGCCGCCGGGAACCTCAGTCAACGGATCGAGGCGCTCAGTCTTCTGCGGCTGGGGGATGTGTCCGGAGCCATCGCGCGGCTGGAGGATGAGGCGGACCAGTTGACGCGGACGATCGCGTCAAACCCAGGCAGCGATCGCCGCGTGCTCGCCGCCGCAAAGACGTATCTCAGTGCCGCACCGCCTTCACCATCTCGGGAGAAGGAACTTGCAGGGGCCTTAGAGGGAGTACCGGCACTGGATCCAAGCCAGTGCAGCACCGCGTTGAAGCAACTCCTCCTCTCCGTCCAGGCAGAACCTGCCGAACGCAGGTGACCGCATACCGCGGACATCAGCGGTCACGTAGATCGACGCGCCAGATCTCGACTGCGGCGATGTTCGCGGCGACGTTCACTCGACGCTGACACGTAGCCGACGGCTGGCGGCACGATGGCCACGAAGAACACAACGAGCACGAAGAAGAGAACACAAAACTGAACAGTGTGTGTTCTCCCTTGGTGTTCGTGGTGTTCCTGGTAACCCTTGTGCCCAGGCCGTTTGGCCCGTGGCAGCTTGCTGTGAAGATCGGTCGATTGAGCAGTCCGGCTCCGGGATCACAGATGAGTGAACCCGGAGTTTGGAGTTTGGGAGTTGGTAGTTGGCAGTTGGGAGTTCTACGTGAAGATCCCCTTCACCCTCTCGAAGAACGGCTTCTCCTCCTCGACCACGTCGGCCTGCGCGGGCATCGTCGCGGCCAGCTGCTCGAGGATTTGTTTCTGCTCGCGCGTGAGCTTCTTTGGGACGGCGGCGCGGGCGATCACGTGCAGGTCGCCGCGTCCGCGCCCGCTCACGTTCGGCATCCCCTTGCCGCGTAGCCGGAATCGGGCGCCCGGCTGCGTGCCCGCCGGAATCGACAGATCCTCGTGCTCGTCGAGCGTCGGCACCTTCACCGTGCCGCCGAGCGCGAGCGTGGGGAAGTGGATCGGGAGTTCGCAGTAGAGATCATCCCCTTCACGATGGAAGAAGGGATGCTCCTGCACGTGGACGACGACGTAGAGGTCTCCGGGCGGGCCGCCCAGCAGACCGTGTTCGCCTTCGCCTGAGAGCCGCAGCTGCTGGCCGGTCGCGATCCCGGCCGGGATCTTCACGGTGAGCTTGCGCTCCTGCGTGATCCGTCCGGCGCCGCGGCAGTTCGTGCACGGCTTCGCGATCGTGCGGCCGGTGCCACGGCAGTTCGGGCAGGGACGCGCGACGGTGAGAAAGCCCTGCTGATACCGCAGCTGGCCAGTGCCACGGCACTGCGCGCAGGTCTCGGGTGAGGTGCCCGGCGCCGCGCCGGACCCGCTGCAGGTTTCGCACGTCTCCTCGCGCGGGACGATGATCGACGTTTCGGTCCCTTCGGCGGATTCCTCGAACGTGATCTCGAGGTCGTAGCGAAGATCGGACCCGCGCTGCGGTCCGCCGCGGCGGCGACGGCCGCCGCCGAGGATATCGCCGAAGCCGAACATGTCCCCGAGCCCGGAGAAGATGTCGGAGAAATCCGCGAAGATCGTCGGGTCGAACCCACCGGCGCCCGCGGCCGACGCGTTCACGCCGGCATGGCCGAACCGGTCGTACATGCTCCGCTTCTGCGCATCAGCGAGGACGGAGTAGGCTTCGGCCGCTTCCTTGAACGCTTCTTCGGCCTTCGTGTCGCCGGGATTGCGATCGGGATGGTATTTGAGCGCGAGCTTGCGATAGGCGCTCTTGATCTGCTGCTCGGTGGCTTGACGCTCCACACCGAGCACTTCGTAGTAATCGCGTTTGCTCACGCGGTCTCAACCCTTTGCCACTTTGACCATCGACGGTCGCAGGAGGCGATCGCCAATCGTGTAACCGCGCCGGAACTCTTCGACGACTTCTCCGTCGCGGTAGCCTTCGGCCGGTTCGTAGGAGACGGCCTGGTGAAGATTCGGATCGAACTGCGTGCCGACGGCGTCGATCGGCTTCACGCCGCGACGTCCGAGCAGGTCGAGGATCCCCTTGAGGATCAGCTCCACACCCTGCCGGTAGGCCTCTGCGCCTTCATCGCCGGCCTCAGCCCGCAGCGCCCGTTCGAGATCATCGACGAGCGGCAGGAACTCTTCGAGCACGCCCGCGCTGATGTTCTCCGTCACGGCCGCGCGTTCGCGCTCGGTCCGCTTCCGATAATTGTCGAACTCCGCTGCGGTGCGCAGGAGGCGGTCCTGCAATTCGTCCCGCTCGCGTCGCAGCCGGGCCAGCTCGTCCCCTTCGGACGATTCCGGAGTGTCGAGCGCGGCCGCTACCGTCTCGTCGAGCGGATCCTGTGTTGCCTTGTTGCGATCGTCTGTCACGGTATTGCTTATGCGTCGTTCCGGCCGGCGAGCCGGTTCATGGCCCTCGTCACGCTGTCGACCGCGTCGATCGCGCGCGAGTAGCGCATGCGAGTCGGCCCGATCACGCCCACCGCGCCCGTCCCCCGACGGTCGTTGTAGGTGGCGGTGACGATGCTGAAACTGCGGAGGTCGGGGGAGGGGTGCTCGCTCCCGATCACGACCGTCAGGCCGGCACCGTTGATGTAATCGTCGAGCAGCTGCACCAGCCGCGTTTTCTCCTCGATCATCCGCAGGAGCGTCCGCAGGGTCTGCAGCGTCTCCTCGGGATCCTCTCCGATGACCTCTTCGAGCAGGAACGACGTCCCCTGGATGAACACCAATGGGGCTGCCGACTCCATTTCGTCGAACGTCGAACTGGCCAGGAGCAAAGCGCGCTCCATGAGGGCGTCGTAGAGCGTCCGCTCTTCGCGTACCCGTTCGAGCACCAGCTGCCTGACCTCGACCAGCGAACGTCCTCTGAATTCGCTGTTCAGATAGTTCGCCGCCTGCTGGAGTTCGACCGGCCCGTACGACTTGGACGGCTGAATGATCCGGTGCAGGATCTGTCCGCCGTCCGAGACGAGAACGACGAGGATCTTGCCCACATCGAGCGGGACGAACTCGAGGTGTTCGAGCCGCGCCGTGTCGGCACCGGGCGCGATCGCGAACGCCAGGTGGTGCGACGCCCGGGACACCTCATGCGAGACATGGTGCAACAGATCGTCGACCGAGTTCGCCTGCCGGAGCCGTGCCTCGACACGAGGTCCGGGGCGCGACACGCGGCGTTCTGCCATCAACTGGTCGACGTACGCGCGATACCCGAGGTCGGTCGGGACCCGCCCGGCCGAGGTGTGCGGCTGACGAACGTAGCCCTGCTCCTCGAGGCGCGCCAGCACGTTGCGCAGGGTGGCCGAAGACACACCAAACCCTCGCCCTGCGAGCCAGAGCGACGAAACTGGTTCGCCCCCGTCGATATACGCCTGGACGAGGACCCCCAGAATCCGCCTATCTCGTTCTGGAAGTTCAGGATGGCGTGTCATTGTCTTCTTAGCACTCGTGGCCGTGGAGTGCTAACCCATTATACGTCAGATTCCTGCCCGGCTGGCCAGCTCTGCCGCGGCACTCCGGCCCGCTGCCAGAATATCGGCAGCATCCACCCGCCGCAGTTGGCCTTGGCCGGCCAGGACCTCGCCATCGACCATCGTGAGACGGACGTCAGACCCGCGGGCGGCGAACGCGAGCGTCGACCAGGGATCCGCGTCGGGCGCCAGGTGCGGACGGTCCCGATCGACCAGGATGAGGTCGGCGCGCTTGCCGGTCTCGATGGACCCGATCTCGTCTTCCAGCCCGAGCGCCCGCGCCCCTTCCCGGGTGGCCATATAGATCGCATCGCGCGCCGAAAGGGCTCCGGGTACTTCGCAGACGGCCTGGAGCGCCGCGGCCAGCCGGATCTCTTCGAACATGTCGAGCCGGTTGTTGCACGCGGCCCCATCCGCGCCGAGAGAGACGCAGATCCCTCGCCGCCGCATCTTCGCCACCGGGGCGATGCCGGACCCGAGCTTCAGGTTCGAGCCAGGGCAGTGGAGCACCTTCACCTCGCGTTCGGCGAGCAGCTCCTGTTCCTGGTCCGTTACCCACACACAGTGCGCGGCGCACAGGTGCGGACTCGCGAGTCCCGTGTCGGCAAGGTATTCGAGGTTGCTGAAGCCGCCCGACAGGCGGCGGACCAACTCGACCTCGTCGCGATTCTCGGAGGCATGGGTGTGGACCAGCGCGCGCTGTTCGCGGGACAGGTGTCCCACGGCTTCGAGCAGCTCGCGAGAACATGACACGGCGAACCGCGGCGCGAAGGCGGCGCGAAGCCGGCCGTTGGCCGCGCCGTTCCAGCGCTTCATCAGTCCGAGGCTCTCGTCGATGGACGCTTGCGTCTCCTCCAGCAGCCGGCGCGGCACCTCGTCGTCGGAGTCCATCATGCACTTGCCGACCACCGCGCGCATGCCGCTCTCCGCGAGTGCCTCGAAGACGACGTCCGTGTCGTGGACGGTCTCCATCGTCAACACCGTCGTCGTGCCCGACAGGAGCAGCTCCGCGGATGCGAGGCGCGTGGAGGCGCGCAGTGTCGACGCGGTGTGCGCCGCCTCGAGCGGCCAGACGCGCCGCTTCAACCAGTCGAGCAGCGGCATGTCATCGGCGAAGCCGCGGAACAGGGTCTGACAGAGATGAACGTGGGTCTGGATGAAACCGGGAAGGAGATACGCGCCGCCCGCATCGATCGTGGTGTCGAACCGTTCGTCCGGTTCCTTGCCAACAGATACGATCCGGCCGTCGCGAACCCCCACCGCGCCGTCGATGATCTCGAAGGCGTCGTTCATGGTGAGGATGGTGGCGTTGCGAACGAGCGTGGCGGGCAAACAGGTTCCAGTCTAAAAAGACGCTGAAGAACTGGATGGGAAATGGCAAATGGAAGATGGTAGACCGCCCCAATTCACTGGCCTGCTCCATTTACCATTATCCATTTTCCATTCAGGCCGGCAGTCTTGACCGGTCTGCTCCGTCTACGAGGAACGCCGGGCCAGGACGTTCGGCCGTTTCATCGCCATCGGCGCGGTATCAACGCCGCGGCGGACGGCGATCAACTGCGCGAGGATGCTCACGGCGATCTCCGCCGGCGTCACCGCGCCGATGTCGAGGCCGATCGGCGCGTGCACGCGCTCGAGGCATTCGGCCGGCATCCCTTCGGCAATTAAGAAGTCGTAGATGCGCGCCACCTTCGCGCGGCTGCCGATGAGCCCGAGATAGCGGAGGTCGCGCGCGGCGAGCAAGCGGATCGCGTCCAGGTCGTGCTGGTGCCCCCGCGTGACGACGACCACGTAAGCGGTCGATGGGATCTCGGCCCGGTGCAGCCAGTCGGGGATCGGTTCGACGATCACGTCCGCCCCGGGGAAGCGCTCCGCGTTGGCGAACTTCACGCGATCGTCGACGACGTGCAGGTGAAAGCCGGCCGTCGCGGCCATGCGGGCCAGGTGGAAGCCGACGTGACCGGCGCCGAGCACGTACAGGTGCGGCTCGGGTTCGAGCGGATCGATGTGCACGTCCATCTGTCCACCACAGATCAATCCATTCTCCTGGGCGAAGTCGTCGTTCAGCTCGTAGTGCACCACGGCCGGCTTGCCGTCGGCCAGCGCCAGGCGCGCGCGGCCGATCGCGTCGTTCTCGTAACAGCCGCCGCCGATCGTGCCGACGATCCGGCCGTCGGCGAACACGAGCATCTTCGCTCCGGCGCGCTGCGGGGTCGAGCCCTGCGAGCGGATCACCGTCACGAGCGCGGCGGCCTCGCCGCGTTTCAGTGCGTCGACTGCCGCCGCCAGGACGTCTTCGTTCAGAAGAGGACCTCGATCTTCGACTTGTTCTTCACCTGCGCGACGAAGGCCTGCTGGCGCTCGTCGCGACGTTTGGCCGTGAGGAAGTCGCGGATCTTCGGACCGGCTTCCTCGAGATCGATGTTCTTCCGCTCGGCCATCTTGATCACGTGGAACCCGAACTGCGTCTCGACGACATCGCTGATCTGTCCGGGTTGGAGGGCGAACGCCGCGTTGGAGAACTCCGGCACCATGCTGGCCTTCGTGAAGAAGCCGAGATCTCCGCCCTGCTGGGCGCTGCCGTCGGCCGAGTGCTTGCGCGCAAGTTCGGCGAAGTCGGCGCCGCCGCGGGCCTGTTTCACGAGGTCCTCCGCGGTCGCGCGGGCCTGCTTCTTCGCCTCTTCATCGGGCCCCTGGGGGCGGATGAGGATGTGGCTCGCGCGAACGCCGCTGAACTCGTCGGGGTTCTCGTCGTAGAACTGCTTGACGTCGCCGTCGCTGACCGGCGGCACGCTGGCGACCTCCGCGTCCATCATCTTGTTGATCGCGAGATCGTTGCGAATGTCGGCGCGCAGCCGATCCAGCGTCATGTCCCGCTCGGCGAGCGCCTTGTTGAAGGCGGTCTCGTCGGGGATCTGCTGCCGCAGCTCAGCGATTCTCGCGTCGCTTGCCTCCTTGGCCTCGGCGGCCGACACCTCGATGTCCCGGGCTTTCGCCTCCTGCACCAGCGCGGTGTACGTCACGAGGCGGTCGATCATCGCGCGGTAGATTTCGTCGCGGCGGTTGGCCGGAACGGGCCCGCCCGCCTGCATCTCCATCTGCTTGATGAGGCGGTCGAAATCGCTTTTCGGGATCTCGACACCGTTGACGCGCGCGACCACAGCCGGTATGACTTCCGGGACCGGCTTCGGCGGTTCGGGCGGTTTCTCGGCCGGCGCGGCCGTTTCCCCGGCTGAGGCGGCCGTGGCGGGTTTCTCTTCCGCGGCCTTGTTGCACGCGGACGCAGCACAGATGACCACGATGAGCGCGGCTGCTGCGCCCGAGTTGAATTTCAGCATCTTTTTATTATGGATGGAAACTATGGAGATAACAGATCTCCAGGGGCTCGGTGCCCTGCACGAACGCCTCGCGGAATGTTCGGGGACACCCGTAGGTGGCCAGCTTTCCGGTATCCCGATCGATCTCGGCGAATGTGATGCCCTCGGGCGTTTCGAACGTCGTGCTGGGCACTCCGGCGAGCGCCCGCTGCATGAACGTCGTCCAGATCGGCAGCGCCGCCTGACTTCCGGTGAGGCCGATCGGCTGGTTGTCGTCGAGGCCGACCCACACCACCGTCAGCAGTTCCGGCGTGAATCCGACGAACCAGGCGTCGCGAAGATCGTTCGTGGTGCCGGACTTGCCGGCCGCATCCTGCGTGAACCCGGCCGCACGCGCGGCAGCGCCGGTCCCCTCGTTGATGACGCTGCGCAGCATGTTGGTGACCAGGAACGTCGTGTCGGGCCGGGCGACGTTCCGGGGCGCCTGGACCTGGACCGGAATCTCCTTGCCGCCGCTCATGATCCGCGAGATCGGCGTCGGCGGTTTGATGGTCCCGCCGTTGACGAACAGCGTGTACGCGCTTGCCACCTGTAACGGCGTCGCTTCGAACACGCCGAGCGCGATCGACGGATACGGGCGCGGCGGGGTGCCGGCGCCGACGCGGCGCCAGAGCCCGGCCACCTGGTCGTAGCCTGCGTTCTCGGCGACCTTGATCGTCACGATGTTCCGCGAGAGTGCGAGCGCCCGTCGCAGCGTGATCAGGCCTTCGTATTCGCCGTCGTAGTTCGACGGCGTCCACTCCTGCTCGTTCACCTCCCATGTCGTCGGCTCGTCCATGACGACCGAGGCGGGGGTGATGTCGGTCCGTCCCTCGGCGAGCGCGCGTTCGAACGCGGCGAGAAAGACGAAGGGCTTGAACACCGATCCCGGCTGGCGATTCGCGTTGATCGCGCGGTTGAACTGTGACTGGTTGTAGCTGCGCCCGCCCACGAGCGCCAGGATCTCGCCGGTCCGCGGATCGATGGCGACGAGCGCCGCCTGGGCACGCTGCCGTTTGCGCTTCGCCAGGATCTCGTCGACCTTGACCAGCCCTTCGCGGACGGCGTCCTGCGCGAGCTTCTGCAGGTGCGTGTCGAGCGTCGTGTAGACATCCACGGCGCCGCTCACCCTGTACTTCTCATTCAGTTCCTGGCTGACGAGATCCACGAAGTACGGCGCTTCGTTGTCGAGCGAGCGCGGCGCGACCTTCAGCGGCTCGCTCGAGGCGCGATCCGCCGCGTCCTGGGTGATGAACCCGGCGCCGGCCATCGCCTGGAGCACGACATTGCGGCGTTCCCTGGCCCGTTCCGGATTGTTGAAGGGGGAGTGCCGCGACGGGGCCTGGATGACACCGGCGATCGTCGCTGCCTCGCTCAGCGAGACGTTGGCCACATCCTTCGCGAAAAACAGCCGCGCGGCTTCGGGCACGCCGTGGATCGCGAACGAGCCGCGCTGCCCGAGCGGTACGTCGTTGAGATACAGCTCGAGGACCTGGTCCTTCGTGAGCCGCCGCTCGAGCGCGATCGACATGATCCATTCCTGGAACTTGCGCTTCGGCGAGCGCTCCGGCGTCAGGAAGGTGTTCTTGACGAGCTGCTGGGTGAGTGTGCTGCCACCGCGGAGATACGTCTTGCGGCCGAAGACGTAATCGGCGATCGACGCGAAAATGGCGATCGGATCGACGCCCGGATGATCGTAGAACCGGCGGTCCTCGATCGAGAGGACGGCCTGCACCATGCGCGGCGGGATCTGGGCCAGCGGCACATCGCGCCGCTTCTCGCGTGCGGTCGTGATCAGGGCGGTGATGAGCGGCGTGTCCAGCTCGAGTTTGTCCGTCCTTCGGCTGTTCGAGACGGTTTCGATGAAATCGATCGCGTACGGTTCCTGGTCCTTGCCGCGGGTCGCGAAGTGGATCCGGGAGAGCCGTCCCCGTGCCTGGCCGTCGCGCGGCACGACGAGGATCGTGTCGCGGCCGATCGTGAATTCTCCCGGCTGTTCCGCGCGCGACCGCTGTGCATAGCCGAGATCGTTCAGCCGGTCGACCAGCATCCGCGGCGTCAGCGACTGGCCCCGGCGCACCTCGAACGGACGGGCGAAGACGCGCGGATCCGCGCGTTCGAATTCGCCGTGCATCCGCGCGTCGATCAGGCGCGAGAACGTGACGTAGTAGTAGATGGTGGCGGCGGACACCAGCAGGAAGGGGATGCTGATCGCGATCAGCAGGTAGAACTTCCAGCCGCGGCGCCGGCCACGCTTGCGCCTGCCGCTCGAGGCGCTGCCGCCCTTCTTCACACTCGCCGTCGAGGCGGGCAGTCCCATACGCGATCGTGACATTCTGATCTCTGGACCTGCGGACCCACGGACCTACGGACCCACGGACCCATGTCGGGGAACGCCCGTATTGTAACCGGCGACTGGGGTAACCTGTGAACTGTCTTGCGGATGACGACCATTGACCTCCTCGTCGTCGGTCCCCACCCCGACGACATCGAGATCGGGTTCGGCGGCGCCGTGGCCCTGCACGTCGCCCACGGACGACGGGTCGGTCTGTGCGATCTGACCCGCGGAGAACTGGGGTCGAACGGCACGATCGACGAGCGCCTCGCCGAAGCCGAAGCCGCTCGCGCGGTGCTGGGCGCCGACTGGCGCATCAATCTCGCCTGGCCCGATGGCGGTCCGTATGAATCCCCGGACCACGTCGACGACATCGTCCGCCTGGTCCGCGCCTGCCGTCCGGGTGTCGTCGCGATCCCGTACTGGAACGACCGGCATCCCGATCACCGCGCCGCCAGCGAGACGTTGAGTCATGCCGTCTTCAAGGCCGGGCTGCGGCGGTACGAACCCGCGGGGGCGGCGCCTGCGTGGCTGACGGGGGACGCCCGGAGCGAAGCCTGGCGTCCGGCCCGTGTCTGCTACTACTTCATCAACGACGATGCGCCGGTGTCGTTTGCGCTGGACGTCTCGGAGGTCTACGAGAAGAAGCGCCAGGCGCTGGCGTGCCACCAGACCCAGTTCGCGCCGCGTGACGCCGATCGCGTCGCGACGCGGCTGACGGCCTCCACGTTCTTTCAGATGATCGAGAGTCGCGATGCGCATCTCGGCGCCGTGACGGGCGTGGCGTACGCGGAAGGGGTCGTCATCCGCGAGCCGCTCCTCAGGACGTCGCTCTTCGACGATCGGAGCGCCGGGTGAACATCGGCATCGTCTGCTACGCGTCGGTTGGAGGCAGCGGGATCGTCGCGACAGAACTGGCGAAGGCCCTGGCGGCGCGCGGACACGGCGTCCACGTGCTCAGCACGGATCCGCCGTTCCGGTTCGGTCAGCACCAGCCGGGCGTCTGGTTCCACCGCGTCAACACGCCGGCGTATCCGCTGTTCCGCGAGCCGCAATACGTGATCTCGCTGGCGACGCGGATCGTGCAGGTCGCGCGGGAGTTCGCGCTCGAGGTCGTCCATGCCCACTACGCGGTGCCGCACGCGACCGCCGCGTATCTCGCCAAGCAGATCATGATGCAGTCGTGCGAGATGACGCATGTGCCGCGCGTCATCACCACGCTTCACGGCACCGACATCACGCTCGTCGGCAGCGATCCGTCGTACCTGGAGACCGTTGCGTTCTCGATCGACCAGTCGGACGGCGTCACCGCCGTCTCGCAGAGCCTGAAGGATGACACCTGCCGCTCGCTCGGCGTGGACCGTGAGATCGAAGTGATTCCGAACTTTCTCGAGTGCGCGGTCTACCGCCGGACCGACAACCCGGACCTTCGCGCGCGCTACTGTCCGCCGCCGTGCGAGAAGATCATCGTGCACATGTCGAACTTCCGCCCGGTCAAACGTCCGCGTGCCGTGGTCGAGATCTTCGCGCGGATTGCGGCGCGCGTGCCGTCGCGGCTGCTGCTGGTGGGGGATGGCCCGGAACTCGATGCCGCGCTCGACACGGCCCGGCGTCTCGGCGTGGCCGATTCGGTGAAGGCACTCGGCGAGCAGGAGCACATCCTGCCGCTGCTGTCGATCGCGGACCTGTTCCTGCTGCCATCGGAACAGGAGAGCTTCGGGCTGTCCGCGCTGGAAGCGATGGCGTGCGAGGTACCGGTGATCGCTTCGCGTGTCGGCGGACTCGGCGAGGTGGTCGAGGATGGTGTGACGGGTTATCTACACGCCCCCGAGGACCTGGACGAGATGGCGGCGAGCGGCGTTCACTTGTTGACCGACGCCGCCCTTCACGCTCGATTCGCCGCCGCCGGCCGACGCGTCGTCACAGAGCAGTTCTGCTCCGATCGCGTCGTGCCCATGTACGAGGCGTTCTACGAACGCCTCGTCAGCGCGGAAGCCTGACACCTCCGCACCGCGCACCC
>DASWVN010000027.1:0-6885 GCA_036401215.1 Vicinamibacterales bacterium
TGAAGTCCCAATCGACCTCGCAGAACCCGGCGGGCACCACCGGTGCCGGCGATCCGGGCTCACCTGACGAGCGGGCCCGCGCGACCGAAGCGCGGATGACCGACGACGAGCGGTTCTCGCTGCTCATCAGCATCCTTGGCACCGTGCCGGGTGGCGCCCTCGCGCCCGATCCCCGCGTCCGAAATATCAAAAACCAGAGCGCGGGCTACACGCCCGGCATTCCGCGGCTCGATCCGGCCGCGCATCGCGAGTCCGACCTGCTCGCCTTCCAGATCGCCATTGAGCGCTCGCAGCCCGGCGCGATCATGAGCGGCTACAACAAAGTCAACGGCGAACCCGTTGGCGGCAGCCACCATCTGCTGAACGAGGTGCTCAAAGGTGCGTGGGGCTACAAGGGCTACGTGATGTCCGACTGGGGCGCCGTGCCCGAATGGGAGTTCGCGGTGCACGGACTGGATCAGGAGTCCGGCGCACAGGCGGACAAGATGATGTGGAAGCTGGACATCGAACCGTTCGTGGGGCCACTGCGCCAGGCGTACAGGGACGGAAAGTTCCCGAAAGAGCGGCTGTCCGACATGGTGCAGCGCATTCTCCGCTCGGCGTACGCGGTAGGCATCGATACGTGGAAAGCGGCGCCCGCCGTCGATCTCGCGAAGCACAACCAGATCGCGCTCGACATCGCGCGGCAGGGCATCGTGCTGCTGAAAAACGACGGCGCGCTGCCACTCGCGACCGACAAGCCGTTGAAGGTCGCCGTGATCGGCGGCTATGCGCAACAGGGCGTGATCAGCGGCACCGGTTCCGGCGCGGTGGCGCCGGTCGGCGGGTTCGCCGGACAGATGAAGATCGGCGGCGCCGGCGTCATGGGCAGACACCGCAATATGACGTTCCCCGCCGATCTCGCGCAGACGCCGCGGCCGGAGCTGTCAGGCCTTGGCACGCCGTGGGGCACCCCGGTGACCATCCGCTACGACGAAGGGGCGGAGGCCGGCTATCGCTGGTACGCCCAGAAGAACCAGAAGCCGCTCTACGCCTACGGTCACGGCCTGAGCTACACGACCTTCGACTACGCGGACTTCAAGGTGAGCGGCGGCGAGACGATCACCGCCACATTCACGGTGACCATCACGGGCAAGGTGGCCGGTGCGGACGTGCCACAGGTCTATCTCACCGCGGCGCCCGACGGCCCGCGCATGCGGCTGCTCGGGTTCGAGCGCGTCGACCTGAAACCGGGCGAATCGAAGACCGTGACCCTGAAGGCGGATCCGCGCCTGCTGGCTCGCTTCGACGGGCCGAAGGGCCTGGGGCAATGGCGTATCGCGGAGGGAACGTATCGCGTCGTGCTCGGAAAATCTGCGGGCGATGTCGTGCGGACGTCGGACGCGACGCTCAGTGCGCGCATGTTCGGAAGGTAGGAGGTTCCATGAATCTCACGAGACGGGAGATTCGTCGGGAGATCCGGGGACGCAGATACCGATGGTGAACGGCTCCCTGCTGCTGCCTGGCTGGAAACGAATAGTGGACGGCGCAACGCGCCGCTCGAGGTCGAGCCCTCATGATGCCTCGTCGGCCCTGTTGACGAGACTGGATCCTTCCAGCGAAGCTAGGGATCGCATGACCGCGGACGGGGCGCTCAGCACGCCCACGAAGGGCCGGACGGCGGCTCGCGAACTCGTACGCCTCGCCTCGATCAGCGTCGCCGCCGGTCTGGCCTACTACGCCGGCGCCGTCATCGGGCTCTGGCTGAAACTGCCCGACGCCACCCCGTCGGTGATGTGGCCGCCGAACGCGATCCTCACTTCAGCGCTGCTGCTGACCCCGACCCGCATCTGGCCGCTGGTACTGATGTCGGCCCTCCCGGCGCACGTCGCCCTCGAGGCGCGCCAGGGATGGCCGATCGCCATGGTCCTCACGCTGTTCGGGACCAACTGCAGCGAAGCGCTGCTCGCGGCTGGCGGGTTGCGGCGGTTCAGTGACGCGCCCACACGGTTCGACTCGCTGCATCGCGTGAGCCTGTTTCTCGCGATCGTCGTCTTCGCAGCCCCGTTCATCTCGTCATTCCTGGACGCCGGCGCTGTGGCCCTCTTCCTGGAAGAACGGTACTGGAAGGTCTGGACGGCGCGGCTGTTCTCGAACACGCTGACGGCCCTGACGGTGGTCCCGGCAGTGGTCATGGTCGCCACGTCGGGACGACGATGGCTGGCGACGGCGGCGCGTTCGCAGCACCTCGAGGCCGCGGCGCTCGCGGCCGGCATGCTGCTCGTTGCCACTTTCGTCCTGCGGGCGCCGGCGCCCGACCGCATGACGGCCGAACTGGCCGATCGCGCAGGAATCGCCTGGTTCCTCCCGCTGATGGTGTGGGCCGCGGTTCGTATGGGCCCCGCGGGCCTCAGCCTCACCGTGCTGGGTGCCGCGCTCGTGGTCGTCAGCGCTGCCGTCCATGCTCATGGCCCATTCGAGGGGCTGTCTCCGGAAAACACGACGCTGGCACTCCAGGTGTTCCTGATCGTCGTGTCGGCGCCCCTCCTTGTCGTGGCAGCGCTCATCGAGGAACGCAGGCTCGCGCAGATCAACCTGTCGCGGCAGCTCATCCTCGAAGCGCTCCTGGCCCGGCTGTCCGGCGCCTTCGTGCAGCTGCCGAGCAATCGCATGTGGGCTGGGTTCAACGACTCACTCCGCCAGATCGGCGAAGCGCTCGACCTCGACTGCGTGATGCTGTTCGAGTACGGCGCCACCGATCGCGACGCGGTACGCGTCGGAAGCTGGAACGCGGCCGGCGCCGAGGAACTCTGCGACGCCATGGTCCGCCGGGTCGGCCAACGCCCCGCCGACATTGCCCCTGGAACCGAACCGGCGGTCCTGGACGAGGAGACACACACCGCCGTCCTCATGCCGCTGTCGGTCGACGAACGCGTCCGCGGTGTGCTGATTTGCGTTTCGCGCCGGCATCCAGCGGGTCCCGGCTCGCATCTCCTCGAGCAGCTTCGGCTCGTCGCGCGCGTACTCGCCAACGCACTCTCGCGAAAAATTACGGAGGACGCGTTGCGCGCGAGCGAGGCGACGAAATCCGCCATTCTCTCCTCCCTCACCTACGGCGTAGTGGTCGTCGACCGGGCCGGGGACATCATCACCGTGAACGAACGATGGCTGCAGATGCTGGCCGAGACGGGAGGGCCTGTTTCCGCCGCGCCCGGCGCCAACTACCTCTCGGCCTGCCGCAGCGTGTCGCGTACAGGAGAGCCGTGGGGAGAGGCGGCTGCGACGGGTGTCGGCACCGTGCTTGCCGGCACGAGCCGGGAGTTCCGGGGCGAATACACCTGGGGCAGCCGTCACGGGCAGCGCACGATCGCGCTCAGGGCCGTGCGGCTCGACCGGCCGGAGGGCGGCGCCGTGATCACGCATGTGGACATCACCGACCAGCGCCGCGCCGAACTCGAGGCTCGACGGGCCCACGCGGAACTGGCGCACGTCTCCCGCGTCGCAACGATGGGCGCGCTCACCGCCTCGATCGCGCACCAGTTGAATCAGCCGTTGACCGGGATCCTCTCGAACGCCCAGGCCGCGCGCCGGATGCTCGCCGCTCCCGAACCGGACCTGGAAGAAGCGCGCCGCACGCTCGAGGACATCATGGAAGACGACCGGCGCGCGCACGAGGTCATCGTCCGGATGCGCGACTTCATCCGGAAGGATTCGAGCGAGTCCGGTCCGGTGGATCTCAACCGCGTGCTGAACGACGTCGTGAGGCTGCTGAGCAGCGATGCGATCATCCGCAACGTCGCCATCGCGCTCCAGTTCGACGGCAGGCCGGCGGTGGTGCACGGCGACTGCGTACAGCTCCAGCAGGTCGTGCTGAACCTGATCGTCAACGCGCTTGAATCGTTTGCCGAACCTGGCGGCCGGAACCGGCGCGTGGTCGTCCGCTCCAACTGCTTCGGACGTGACCTCGTCGAGGTCCAGGTAATCGACAACGGCTCCGGTTTCATCGTCCCACCGGAGAGCGCGTTCGAAGCGCTCCAGACGACCAAGCCCGGAGGCATGGGGTTGGGGCTCTCGATCGCCCGCTCCATCATCGAAGCACACGCGGGAACGATCCGCGCGACGAACAACCCTGATGGAGGCGCCACGGTCAGCTTCCGTCTGCCGCTCGCGCGACGACCATGACCAACAGTCTTCTCGTTTACGTTGTCGATGACGACCCGTCGGTGCGGCGGGCGCTGGAGCGACTGCTGCGCCTGGAAGGCTATCGGGTCCAGACGTTTGCGTCGGGTGCCGAGTTCCTGCGCGTGCCCGATCGCGACGAACCGGCCTGCGTCGTGCTCGACATCCGCATGCCGGGCCTGTCGGGTTTCGAGCTGCTCGAATGCCTGTCGACCCGCCGCCATGCACTGCCGGTGATCCTCATCACCGGGCATGGGGAACTGCCGATGGCGACGCACGCAACCAGGATCGGGTGCGTAGGATTTCTCGCCAAGCCGTTCGAAGACGTGGCGCTGCTCAACGCGGTTCGTGAGGCATTCGGGCAGCATGTGCCACCCGGTCGTTGAAACGGCCCTGCCCTGGTTGCAGGGACGTCACTCGAGGTGCTTGATCATCAGCACTTCGTTCCGCCGCTCGTTGTAGACGAGTTCGTCGGCGATCTGCCGGGCAATCAGCATCCCGAAACCGCCGGGCCTCAATCCACGGTTCGCGCGCTCGAAGGCGCTCGCCAGCACCTCGTCGGGACTCTCCGACGCAGCGGCATGCCTCAGATCGTCGGCATCGAAGCCCAAGCCCGGATCCCTGAAGTGGAAGACGATCGCGCGGGCCGTTTTGGCAGCGGTGACCTCGATGATCTTCTCCGCATCGAATCCGGCGCCGTGCTCCATCGCATTGAGCAGCAGCTCGCGAAACGCCGCCAGCAGGAGGTCCCGTTCGTCGTCGGGCATCCCCTTCTGCATCTCTGACACGAAGCCAATGACCCGGTCGGCGGTGAGCAGGTGGGAGGCGACGCGCAGCGTGAGCCAGTGCGGCAGGCCCGAGATCACCTCGATGCCGTCACGCCAGTCGGTCGCACGAAGGGCGGTCTGGATCATGTCGGCGATGGCGCCGGGATCGAAGGGCGCGACGAAGCAGGCAAACACCCTGGCGCGGATCGCGTCGATGATCTCCTGGTTGGTCGCCGCGGGAAAGAGCGTGATCACTCGCACGGAGGGATGGAGACGGGACGTCTGCTCGATGAGGGCGAGACTCTCGGACGGTGTCGTGCCCAGGTTCGTCACGACGACGTCCCAGGACTGCTGGCGCAGCTCGGGGAGTTCCTCCACCACTTCCGTCGAAAAGCACACGTCCTGCTCGTCGAGCGACGCGCGGCGCCGCAGTTCGTCGAACAGGTCCTGGTTCCGTCCCAGCATCAGCACTCGCGCCATAGGTCTCGACTCACTCCGTGATTTCTCTGATCACCCGGCAGGGGTTCCCCGCCGCAAACACTCCCTCGGGTACATCGCGCGTGACCACGCTGCCGGCGCCGATCACGGCGCGTGATCCGATGCGCACGCCCGGCAGGATGATAGCGCCGCCGCCGACCCAGACGTCCTGGCCGATGTCGACCGGTTTGCCGAATTCCTCCCGGCGGCGCTGTTCCGCATTGAAGGGATGCATCGGCGTGTAGATCTGCACGGCGGGACCGAACAGCGTGAAGTCACCGACGCGGATGCGACAGACGTCGAGTACGACGCAGTTGAAGTTGAAGAACACGCGTTCCCCAAGCTCGATGTTCGTCCCGTAATCGCAGAAGAACGGCGGCTGCATCCAGACCGTGTCGCCGCCCTTCCCGAACAGCATCTTCAGGATACGACGGCGCTCACCGGTTTCGGCCTCACGCGTGGCGTTCAGCGCGGCACACAGGTCGCGGGCCCGTTCGCGGCCCGCGACCAGTTCCGGATCGAAGGGGTCGTACAGCTCCCCCGACAGCATTCTCTCGCGTTCCGTTCGCACGTGCACCCTCAGGGAATCGTCTCACGGCCGCGGGAAAGCTGTGCATCATGCTCGAGTCGTTACCGGGCCTTCGCGTGCAACGAGAACGCCGCGCCCTGCGGATCCATGCCGTTGAGGACCCAGTCGCCACCGGGCACTTCCATCGGACCGTTGAGGACCTGGCCGCCATTCGCCTTGATGCGATCGACCGCTTCGTTGATGTCGGGAACGAGGAAGTAGATCTGCCAGTTCGGTGGAACGTTCGCCATCTCGGGCGGTTTGTTCATCATCCCGCCGATCATGCCGTGCGGGCGATTGAACATCTGGTAGGCGCCGAGTTCTCCCATGTCCATGGCCTCGCTCGGCTGCCACCCGAAGACCTCCTGGTAGAACCGCATGGCCGCCGGCGCGTCGGTCGTCATCAGCTCGTGCCATGACGCTTCACCCACGGCGGGCGGACCTTCGGGTGGTTGATCCGTGCTCGCCGGCTCGTAGATGTAGAACGCGGCCCCCTGCGGGTCGTTCATCATCTGCATGCGGCCGACGCCCGGGACCTCGATCACGGGGGAGCACTCCTGTCCACCGAGCCGCTTGATGTGCGCCGCCGCCTCCTCGAGCTTCGGTACGCCGACATACATTGACCAGAACGGCGGGCCCGGCACCTCCTCAGGCTTCGTCATGAACCCGGCCGACGGAGCGTCTTTGGCTCGTTCGAAGACCGAGTACGGCTGAGGCGTGCCCTCGAAGGCGCGCGACGTCCAGCCGATCACAGCACCGTAGAACGACGCGGCTCCGTCCATGTCGGTTGTCATCAGTTCGTACCACAGTGGACGTCCAAGCAGAGTGGAAGCAGTCACCGTCATCGGAACCTCCCGGAGAGTGAAGAAAGGAACACTACTCCATTACGCGTTCCCCGGTGAAGCAATGGGACGG
>DASWVN010000028.1:0-12089 GCA_036401215.1 Vicinamibacterales bacterium
CTCAACTCGCCCCGGGGCGAGTCCTACTCCAGGTCCACCGTCCGGTCCCAGCGGTGCCGCCGCAGCTCATGCATCAGCTCATCCGGCAGCCGCCGGCCGTCGCTGACGCCCAGATTCTGGCGGACGTGAGCCGCCTTCCGCATCCCGGGGATCACCGTGCTGACAGCCGGATGCTCCAGGATGTGCCGCAGCGCCAGTTCCGCCATCGTCATTCCCTGCGGAACCACCGGCCGGAGCCGTTCGACCCGCTCGAGCGTCGGCACCAGGTTCTCCGGCTTGAAGTAGATGTTCCGGAAGTCCCCTTCCGGCCAGCGGGAATCCGGCGTCAGCGTTCCCGTCAGGCTGCCCTCGTCGAACGGCACGCGCGCGATGACCGCGATGTTCTTCTCCTGGCATGCGGGGAACAGCTCGTCCTCGGGGTTCTGGTCGAAGACGTTGTAGACCACCTGGACGGATTCGATCAGTCCCGTGTCGAGCGCCCGCAGCGCGTTCGTCGGCTGCCAGCGGTTGATGCTGATGCCGATCGCGCGCACGAGCCCTTCGCGCTTCAGCGATTCGACCGCCCGCTGCCAGGACGGATCGTCGGCCCACGTGTCGCTCCAGACGTGGAACTGGAGCAGGTCGATCGTCTCGACGCCGAGGTTCTCGAGGCTCTTCTCCGCGTACTCGCGGATGTGATCCGGGGGGAACACGTCCGCGAGCGCGTAGCTCGGACGCGCCGGCCACATCCGGTTCTTCGGCGGGATCTTGGTGGCGACGTACAGCTGTTCATCCGGATGCCGGCGGAGCAGTTCGCCGAGCAGCCGCTCGCTGTGTCCTTCGCCGTACGCGTAGGCCGTGTCGAAGAAGTTGCAGCCGAGTTCGACCGCGAGGTCCAGCGACGCGCGCGATTGCTCGTCGTCGCTGCCGGTCCACCCGGCCATGCCCCACATGCCGTAGCCGACCTCCGAAACCTCCCAGCCTGTGCCGCCGAACGGTCGATAGCGCATCTGAGAATCATATGCGGGGTGCGGGGTGCGGGGTGCGGGGTCCGGGGTCCGGGGTGCGGGGTCCGGGGTCCGGGTTCCGGGGTCCGGGGTCCGAGGGGCCTGCCGCGCCGTAGCGCGAAGCGCGAAGGCGGGTGCGCGGTGCGGCCTGCCGCGCCGTAGCGCGAAGCGCGAAGGCGGGTGCGGCCTGCCGCGAGCGTGTTCCAGTGCGCGCTTGAACAGTGGAGCGACGAAACGATCTGCCGGTTCGAAGCGAAGCAGGATCCCACCAGTGGCGGCCGCGATGCGCTGCAGGAACACCGAGGGATCAACGACCATGGCTCGTCCTCCGCCCATCTCTGCCTCCACCACGGCCGGCGGCGTCCTGGCCGGGGCCGGCCTCATGATCCGCAGCTTCACGCGCATGATGTCGGTGGACGTCGGTTTCGATCCGGATTCGATACTGACGATGGAGGTCATCCCCGTCGATGCGAGCGCTCCGGTGTTGACGCAGTACTACCCAGCGCTGGTCGAGTCGTTGCGAACACTGCCTGGCGTGGCAGCGGCCGGTGCGATCAACAACATGCCCCTGCAGGGCGGGTCGACCCTGACGGCCGCCAGAGCCGATGGCGCCGACTGGATGTCGCTTCATACCCGCGAGTTCATCCCGGGGTACTTCGAGGCAATCGGGTTGCGCCTGGTGGATGGGCGGCTGCCCAGTCCCGCGGAGATGACCGCCGCGATGCCGGCGGTGATCATCAACGCAGAAGCCGCGCGGCAGATGTTCGGCGAACAATCTGCCGTTGGCCGGCGCTTCGAGCGGAACCGGAAAGGCTTCTTTCACGTCGTCGGGGTGATCGGCGACGTGCGTCACTCCGGGCCGACGCGGCCGCCGGACCCGGAGCTGTACCTGCCGTTCGGCCGTGATGATGCTGACGCGATGGTTGTCGTCATTAGACCGTCCGGCACGACCGGCAATCTGCACTGGCAATTGCGGCGCGCTGCTGAGTCGGTCGGACCGCGCGTAGTCGTGCAGCGGATCCGCACCGGGTCCGACTGGCTCGACGACCGCGTGCTGACACCCAGGCGGCGCACCGTGCTTCTCACCCTGCTGGGGGCGCTGGGCCTCGTGCTGTCGATGGTCGGTGTGTTCGGCATGACGGCGTACACCGTTGCGCGACGCACGCAGGAAGTCGGCGTGCGCATGGCGCTTGGCGCGAGAGCGGGACAGGTCGTCCGCGATATCGTCCGCGAATCGCTGTGGCCCGCTTTGTGGGGCATCGCCGCCGGCATTGGTGGTGCCGCCTTTGCCACTCAGGTGATCGCGAGCTTCCTGTTCGAGACTCGTCCGATCGAGCCGGTGACCTTTGCCATGGTCGCGGTTCTCGTTGCGCTCGCAGCAGCGGTGGCGGCATGGCTGCCCGCGCGCCGCGCCGCGAGGGTGGATCCGGTGTCGGCGCTGCGAGTGACTACATAGCGGTGTAGGGCTCGATCACTCGCCGCTCGCACTGTCTGTGCGGCGGGTATAAGCTATGCCGCCAATGACGCAGTCCGTGTCCGATCCCCTCGTCAAGGTCCGTCGGCGCCTGATCCCGTTTCTTTTCCTGCTCTACATCGTCGCCTATCTCGACCGCATCAACGTGAGCTTCGCGGCGCTGCAGATGAACGACGCGCTCGGGTTCTCGTCGGCCGTCTACGGGCTTGGCGCCGGCATCTTCTTCATCTCGTACGTGCTGTTCGAGGTGCCGAGCAACCTGATCCTGCACCGCGTCGGCGTGCGCCCGTGGATCGCGCGGATCATGATCACGTGGGGCATCGCCTCGTCCGCCATGATGTTCGTGCAGGGGACGACGAGCTTTTATGTGCTGCGGTTCCTGCTCGGCGCGGCAGAGGCGGGGTTCTTTCCGGGCATCATCCTGTATCTCACGCGCTGGTTTCCGGCCGAGGAGCGGGCGCGGGCGATCGCGCTGTTCATGACGGCCACGGCCCTGGCCGGCGTCTTCGGCGGACCGATCTCCGGCCTGCTGCTCGCGATGGACGGCGTCGGCGGTCTCGGCGGGTGGCAGTGGCTGTTCCTGCTCGAGGGGATTCCTGCGGTGGTCCTCGGCGTGGCGGTTCTGGCGTGGCTGCCGGAAGATCCTGCTGACGCAAAGTGGCTCGAGCCGGACGAGCGCCGCTGGCTCACCGCGCGGCTCGAGAACGAGGAGCGATCCGCCGGTGGATCGGCCCACGCCGCCTTCGGCCCGGCGCTCCGAAGCGGACGGCTGTGGGCGCTGGCCTTCCTCTACTTCTCGATCATCATCACGTTCTACGGCGTGAGCTTCTGGCTCCCGCAGATCCTGCAGTCGCTGTCGGGGCTCAACGACCTCACCGTCGCGTTTCTTTCGGCCCTGCCCTATATCGTCGCGGCGATCGGGATGGTGGTCGTCGCGCGCCTGTCGGACCGGACGGGGAGGCGCGCGGAGTACATCGCGATCTGCGCCCTCATCGGCGCCGTCGGTTTCGGGGCCACGGCGTCGGTCACCAGTCCGATGGCGTCGATGCTCGCGCTTTCGCTCACCGCGCTCGGCGTCTGGGGCACGCTCGGTCCGTTCTGGGCGATGCCGCCCGCCTTCCTCCGCGGCACGGCCGCCGCGGGCGGGATCGCGGTGATCAACTCGGTCGGCAACATCGGTGGCTTCGCCGGACCCTACGCCGTCGGCTACGTGCGGGATGCCACCGGCAGCTTCTCTGCGGGGCTCTGGCTGATGGCGGCATGCCTGGTCGCCGGCGCCGCGATCGCGCTCGGGTTGTCACGGTCGATGCGACGCGCCTGACACGTGGCGACGCCCGCCGGGGGCTGTCGCCCGGCGAGCAACCCACGCTGAAGCTGTAGAATTGCGGCATGCGAATTCTCCCTGTTGCCGCGCTCGTCCTCTGCCTCGTTGCGCTGCCGGCGGCGCAATCCACCGAGAAAATCGACCTCGCTGCCATTGCCCAGATCCGTGATGAAGGGCTCAATCGCTCGCAGGTCATGGACCATATCAGCTGGATCGCGGACGTCTACGGTCCGCGGCTCACCGGCGGACCGGGGATCATGCAGGCGAGCGACTGGGCGATCAAGAAGTTCCAGGAGTGGGGGCTGGCCAACCCGCACCGCGAACACTTCCCGTTCGGACGCGGATGGTCGCTCGAGCGCTTTCACGCGACGATGATCGAGCCGCAGGTGGAGGCGCTGATCGGCTCGCCGGGATCCTGGACGCCGTCGACGAACGGAACGATCACCGCGGAGGTCGTCCGCGTGCAGATCGACAGCGAAGAGGATTTCGCGGCATACAAGGGGAAGCTCGCCGGCAAGATCGTGCTCATGCAGCCGGCGCGTGAGGTCCGCATGCTGGAAGGGCTCATCGTCTCGCGCATGGGCGAGAAGGAGATCCAGGAGGCGATGACCACGCCGATTCCGGCCCAGCGCGGCGGTGCCCGTGGGCGGGGTGGCTCGGGGCGGGGTGGCCGCGGCGGTCAGAGCGTGGCCAGTCGCATCCCGCAGTTCCTGAAAGCGGAAGGCGTCGCCGCCATCTTCAATCGCGGCAGCGACACGCTCGCGTCCTCGGTCGGCAGCGGACTCTCGATCCAGCAGCAGCGAGTGGACGGCGGCACGATCTTCCCGACGGGCGGCGGCTCGCGCTCCGCGGATCCGGCGGCCGGGATCCCGACCGTGACGCTCGCGGTGGAGCACTACAACCGCATGATCCGGATCCTCGACAAGGGGATCCCGGTGAAGGTGGAACTGAACGTTCAGGCGAAATTCTATGAAGAGCCGTCGGAGGGCCTCGGCTTCAACACCATCGCCGAGATCCCGGGCACCGATCCCGCGTTGAAGGACGAAGTGGTGCTGCTCGGCGCGCACTTCGACTCCGTGGCGGCGTCTCCCGGCGCCACCGACAACGCCACCGGTTCGGCCGCGATGATGGAAGCGATGCGGATCCTGAAGGCGGTCGGCGTGCAGCCGCGCCGGACGATCCGGATCGCGCTCTGGGGCGCGGAAGAGCAGGGGCTGCTGGGATCACGCGCGTACGCGCGCGAGCATCTGGGCGATCAGTCGACGATGCAGTTGAAGCCGGCGCATGAGAAGCTGTCGGTCTATTTCAATTCGGACAACGGCACCGGGAAGATTCGCGGCGTCTGGCTGCAGGGGAACCTGGCGGCGGGTCGTGTGTTCGAGCAGTGGATCGAACCCCTGAAGGACCTCGGCGTCGAGGCGCTCGCGCCGCGGTCGGTCGGATCCACGGATCACGCCTCGTTCGACAGCCTCGGGATCCCGGCGTTCCAGTTCATGGTGGATCGCCTGGAGTACAACTCGCGCACGCACCACTCGAACATGGACACCGTCGACCGTGTGCAGCGCGAGGACATGATCCAGCATGCGACCGTCATCGCGGTGTTCGCCTACAACGCCGCGATGCGGGATGAGACGCTGCCGAGAAAGCCGCTGCCGCGCCCGCAGGGACGCGGACGCGGCAGCAACTAGTCCTGAACGAACGGTCGCGACGTCAGGTTTACCGTTCGTCGCTGATGTTCTCGAGCGTCTGCTTGAGCGCGCGCGCCTGCTCCAGGTGCTGACGCATCGTCGGCAGGGTCTTCGCCGCCCACGCCCTCACCTCGGGGTGCGAGGCGTCGTTGGCCTTGTCCTCGAGGTCGTCGATCGCGTCTTCGTGGTCCTCGATCATCTCGTCGATGTAGCGGCGGTCGAACTCACGGCCTGACAGCTTTCCGAGTTCCTCTTCGCGGTCGCGGAACTCGTTCTGCAGGTCCGCCGCGGCGCCGCGTGCGCGGTTCGTCATGTCGCGCGCCGCACCGGCTGCACGGTCGTCGGCACCGCGGTCGGCCGGCCGGGTCTGCGTGGTGCCGGCCGTTGCCATGATCGACTTCAGCTGCTGGCCCGCCGCCTGATGGTCACGCACCATCATGGCGCCATACTCCTTGACGTCCGGATGCGTGGCCTTCTGCTGCGCCAGACGGCCGAGTTCGATCTCAGCCTCGCCAAGCGCAAGCTGTTCCTCGACGAAGTCTCGATCCATGTCAAAACTACCAGTGGTGCCGGCAACGGCTCCGCCGGTCCCGCTGGCCGTCGTGTTCTCCCGATTTGCCGCATCGTCGCGGCCACAGGCCATGACGGCAAGGGCCATTGCCAGCGCGGCCGTAAACTGCATCACACGTTTCATGAGTTCCAACCTCCTCGTTTCCTCACGTCCACAGGAGTGACTGCAATCTCCGTGACAGCGGAACACACAGCCTCAGGCGAGACACGGAAGAGATACGCGTAGTACATTCATTGCCGCCTTGCTGAAGACGATCCTGCCTCCGTCATACGAACAATCCGTCGGTCACGCGCGGCGCATCGAACTCGCGGCGGATCGGCGCATCCGCGAGCGCAACAAGGTGTCGTACCGGCTCGCGCACTGGCCGATCTGGATCTTCGTGTTCTTCATCGCGCCAGGGCCGTGGACCGCGGAACTGTTCCAGCACGGTTTCAACCAGTCGCTGGTGATCTGGCTCGCCGTGGTGCTCGCCGGCACCGGCATCGCGGGCCTGCGCGGCCGGCTGCCCGGCGTCGAACCGGCGCCGTACATCATCCGCTTCACTGAAGATCGGCCGAATCCGCTCTACCGCCGCGTGTGCTACACCCTTGCGTGGAGCGAAGTGATCGCGTTCGCGCTGATCAACATCGCCGGCCTGTCGTACGCGGTCTGGACGGGGGAGTGGCGGATCCGGCAGATGTACGACCTCGCCTACTTCCCGATCGTCGTGCCGATCTGGATGCTCGGCGCGCTGGGCGTCCTGCCGCGCGTGAAGCGCTCGACGCAGGGGGAGGGGCACGAACGGCGCTTCTTCTACGGGTCCGTGTGGGCGGTGAGCATCGGGCAACCGGTCCTCTGGCTGCTGTGGCGGACGCTGCCCACCGGCCGCCTCGCCGACGCCGTGAAGCTCGCCGTGTTCCTCGCGATCCTCGCTTACGTCGGCAACCTCGCCCGCCTCGGTCTGCTGCCCCGTACCCGCCCGATCCTCCCCGGCGAAGTCATCGTGTCCGACTGAAAAAAGGGGACAGTCACCTTTTTTGTAAGTTGTTGATTCTGCTGGATTAGCGAGCGGCACCCCCCGTGACGTTCTACAATGCGCGGATGCTGCTGCGTACCGTTCTCCTGTTTCTCGTGTGCCTGTTCGCTGCTGCTCCGGCATCGGCGACATGGTCGGTGATTGCCGTGGACCGCGCGACCGGCACCGTGATCATTGCGTCGGCCACCTGCGTTTCGCAGGACGCGTTCGCGCGATTCCCGGCGAAGGACCTGCGCGACGTCCAGGCGATCGTCGTCCCCGGCAGGGGCGTCGCCGCGGCGCAGGCGGCCGTCGACAACACGCGCGCGAACCAGAAGCTGATCTTCGCCGAGATCCAGAAGGGGACATCACCCGGCCAGATCCTCGCGATGCTGAAAGAGGACCCGCAGATCGCCCGCCGGCAATTCGGGATCGTGGACCTGGAAGGACGGAGCGCCGGATTCTCGGGTGAGCGGAACGGCGCCGTGTCGCTCGACCGGCAGGGACGCGTGGAGGGTACCGGGATCCACTATTCGATCCAGGGCAACATCCTGACGAGCGAGGCGGTCGTGTTGAAGGCCGTGGACGCGTTCGTCGCGGCGAAGGGCACGCTGGCGGACCGTGTCATGGCGGCCATGGAAGCGGCCGACGCGGCCGGCGGCGACAGCCGCTGCTCCTGCGATCGCGGCCCGAAGGTGGATGCGCCCTGCACGGCGAAGACCGCGCACGTCGCCTACATCCTCGAAGCGGCGAAAACCGACACGAACGGCGAGTCGTACAACGACGGCACGTACAGCCTCTTCATCAGTGTCACCGACCAGGACATCACGCCGCAGGAGGACGCGAATCCGGTCAAGACGCTGCGCATGCGTTTCGACCGTGCGCGGAAGCGTTGACCTGAGGAACGCACGCGAGTGACACGAAGCGCCACGTCGATCGGGTCGACTGGAGATGTCACGGAAGATCGAGCGCCGCGACTTCGGGATAGGCCTTGCGTGCCAGCTCTTTGCCCAGCAGGAGAACCCCGAGTCGCAGGAACACTTCGTGCGGCGTTGCGTCTGGATGGCGGTGACGGACTCCCGCGAGCGCCATCTCGCGCGCCGCGCGCGTCAGGCCGGTGATGATCGCAGCCTTCTCGGCTGGGGACATGTCACGCCACCGTTCGATCTGCCGCCGCTCGATATCCGGCGAGGTGTCGTGCGCCAACGGGACCGTCATCTCCGGGATTATACGGTCCCAGCGAGTCCCGGCGCCGAAAGAAGACCGCGGACGCGTGAGCGCATCGCGGCCTTCTGCATTTGGGCGTTGGACGTTGGGAATGTGGAAGTTTACTTCCCCTGCGCCATCATCGCGAGGAACTCGGCGTTGTTCTTCGTCTTGCCCATCCGCGACAGCAGCAGCTCCATCGCCTCGACGGGGGAGAGCGGCGTGAGGACCTTGCGCAGGACCCAGACGCGGTTGAGATCGTCCTTTGGCAGGAGCAGCTCCTCCTTGCGCGTGCCGCTCTTCTGGATGTCGATGGCCGGGAACACGCGGCGGTCGGCGAGCTTGCGATCGAGGTGGATCTCGGAGTTGCCCGTGCCCTTGAACTCCTCGAAGATCACTTCGTCCATGCGGGAGCCGGTGTCGATCAGCGCGGTCGCGACGATGGTCAGCGAGCCGCCCTCCTCGATATTGCGCGCGGCGCCGAAGAAGCGCTTCGGACGCTGGAGCGCGTTGCTGTCCACACCGCCCGAGAGGACCTTGCCGGACGGCGGCACGATCGTGTTGTAGGCGCGCGCGAGACGCGTGATCGAGTCGAGCAGGATCACGACGTCCTTCTTGTGCTCGACGAGGCGCTTCGCCTTCTCGATGACCATCTCGGCCACCTGCACGTGGCGGGTCGCCGGCTCGTCGAACGTGGACGAGATGACTTCGCCCTTCACCGAGCGCTGCATGTCGGTGACTTCTTCAGGACGCTCGTCGATGAGCAGGACGATCAGGTAGACCTCGGGATGGTTCGTCGTGATGCTGTTCGCGATCGACTGCAGCAGCATCGTCTTGCCGGTGCGCGGCGGCGCGACGATGAGCGCGCGCTGGCCCTTGCCGAGCGGCGTCATGAGGTCCATGACGCGGCCCGACAGGTTGTCGGACGTCGTCTCGAGATTGATCCGCTCCTGCGGATAGAGCGGCGTCAGGTTCTCGAAGAAGATCTTCTCGCGGACCTTCTCGGGCGGCTCGAAGTTGACCGCCTCGACCTTGATCAGCGCGAAGTAGCGCTCGCCGTCTTTCGGCGGGCGGATCTGACCCGACACCGTGTCGCCGGTGTGCAGGTCGAACTTGCGGACCTGCGACGGCGAGACGTAGATGTCGTCGGGGCCGGGCAGGTAGTTGTAGTCGGGAGCGCGAAGGAAGCCGAAGCCGTCGGGAAGCGTTTCGAGCACGCCTTCGGAGAAGAGCAGACCGCTCTTCTCGGCGCGCGAGCGCAGGATCTCGAAGATCAGCTCCTGCTTGCGCATGCCGGAGGCGCCGGGCACGTCGAGCTGCTTGGCGATCTTGGTCAGCTCGGTGACGCTCATCTCCTTCAGCGTCGACAGCTCGACGACGGGCATGTCGGCCTTTTCGGTCTTGACCGCCACGCCGCCGGCATCGTCCTGATCGCGCGCGGCCTCGCGGCGCGCCTGGCCGTCACCGCGAGGGTTGTCGCCGCGGCCCCGCTCGGGGCGGCCGCCGCGATCGTGTCCGTCGTTCATTCGTCCGCCGCCCTGCGGGCGGCCCTGGCCTTGTTGGCGATCGTTTTCCACAGTTCTTCCATTCCTTCGCCGCGCTCGGCCGATACCGGGAGCGCGGGTTTTCCAAAGATGCGTTCCAGTTCCCGCAGGTTGCGCGCGCGTTCGGCGCGCGACAGCTTGTCTATCTTCGTCGCGACGATCACCGGATCCAGGCCGAGCGTCGCGAACCACTCGTGCGCCTGGCTGTCTGACTCGAGCCCCGGATGCCGCGAGTCGACGAGCAAGAAAACCAAGGGGCCTGTCCCCGGGCGAGAACCCATCGAGGGGACTGACCCCTTCGGTCCGGCAACTCGCCCCGCCGCCGCAAAGTAACTCTCCGCGACCGCCCTCAGCTCCTCCGCGCTGCTCTTGCCGCCCCGGGCGTATCCGTAGCCCGGCAGGTCCACGAGATACGCGCTCCAGCGGCCCGGGCCGTGCCCTTCGACCGTGAGCCGGTAGACGTTCGCAAGCCGCGTCTTCCCGGGCGCCGCGCTCGTCCGCGCGATCGGCCGGCGGGCCAGCGCGTTGATCAGCGTCGACTTGCCGACATTCGACCGGCCCGCCATCGCAATCTGCGGAAGCCCGTCGCGCGGGATCCCGCTACTCGTGCCCCCGGCCGCGGCGCTCGTGACGAACTCCGCCGAGATGACCTTCACGGCGCTGGCCTGCCCTGAGCGGGCCCCTCGACTCCGCTCGGGACGGGCCCCTCGACGTCGCTCGGGACGGGCCCCTCGACTCTGCTCGGGGCGGGCCCCTCGACTCTGCTCGGGGCGAGTCGAAGGGTAATGAACTCGGCGGACACTACTTTCACGTCAGCGTCTGGACTTCGTTCGGCGGCTCTGTTCGGTTTCTGGCTTTGGACTTTCGACTCCGGCCTGGTCGTCCGCTCGAAAATCGGGCGTACGGCGGTTTGCTGGCCGAAAGTCGGGAGCCTCGAGCCGGAAGCCGCTCGCGCGCGTCAGCGCGCGAGCCTCAATGTGTCAGGTTGTCCGAAATGGCGGGCTGGACGGCTGCGTCTGCGGCCGGGGCGATGCGGTTGATGGCTTCGGCGAGCGCCACCTTCAGCACTTCGTCCATCGTGTCCACGAGGTAGATGTCGAGCGTGTCCAGCACGTTCTTCGGGATATCCGCCAGGTCCTTCTCGTTGTCCTTTGGAAGGATGATGTTCTTGAGCCCCGCGCGGTGCGCGGCCAGCACCTTCTCCTTCACTCCGCCGATCGGCAGGACCTTGCCGCGCAGCGTGATCTCGCCGGTCATCGCGACGTCCTTGCGGACCGGCAGCTTCGCCAGCGCCGACACCAGCGTCGTGGCCAGCGTGATGCCGGCCGACGGCCCATCCTTCGGGATCGCGCCCTCGGGGATGTGGACGTGGACGTCGGTCGTGCGATTGAAATTCTTCGCGATGCCGAACTCGTCGGCCTTCGAGCGGACGTAGCTCATCGCCGCCTGCGCCGACTCCTGCATCACGTCGCCGAGCTTGCCGGTGAGCGTTAGCCGCCCCTTGCCCGGCATCAGCGTGGCTTCGATCACGAGGATCTCGCCGCCGACTTCCGTCCAGGCCAGACCGGTGGCGACGCCGATCTCGTTCTTCTCTTCGGCCAGCGTCGGGCGGAACCGCGGCACGCCGAGGTACTCGGTGACCTTCGACGCGTCGATCTCTTCCTTGAACTCCGTGCCCTCGACGACGACCTTGCGCGCGACCTTGCGGCAGATCGAGTTGATCTCGCGCTCGAGGTTGCGGACGCCGGCCTCGCGCGTATAGCGCTGGATGATCGTCTGGTACGCCTCGTCGAGCAGCGTGATGTTCTGCGGCGTGAGCCCGTTCCCCTCGATGGCCTTCGGCCCGAGGAAGCGCTTGGCGATCTCGACCTTCTCCTGCTCGGTGTAGCCGGCCAGCTGCAGCACTTCCATGCGGTCGCGCAGCGCCTGCGGGATCGTGTGCAGCACGTTCGCCGTGCAGATGAACATCACGTGCGACAGGTCGTACTCGACGTCGAGGTAGTGGTCGAGGAACGCGTTGTTCTGTTCCGGATCGAGCACCTCGAGCAGCGCCGCCGAGGGGTCGCCACGGAAGTCCATCGACATCTTGTCGACTTCGTCGAGCAGGAACACCGGGTTCTGCGTCCCGGCCTTCTTCATCATCTGGATGATCTGGCCGGGAAAGGCGCCGATGTAGGTGCGGCGGTGGCCGCGGATCTCGGCTTCGTCGCGCACGCCGCCGAGCGACAGACGCACGAACTTGCGGTTCATCGCCCGCGCGATCGACTTGGCGAGCGAGGTCTTGCCGACTCCGGGAGGGCCC
>DASWVN010000029.1:0-3446 GCA_036401215.1 Vicinamibacterales bacterium
GCGTGCGCCATGGCCACGATCGCCCGGACCACCGCCCGGCCATCGCGCTGGCCGACACTCTGGACGAACGACTGGTCGATCTTCACCGCGTCGACCGGCGAACGCAGCAGCCGGCTGAGCGACGAGTAGCCGACGCCGAAGTCGTCGACGGCCAGGCGGATACCGAGATCCTTCAACCCGGCGAGCACGGTGGTGGTGCCGTCGCCCGATCGCATGACCGCGCTCTCGGTGATCTCCAGTTCCAGCACCGTCGGCGGCAGCCCGGTCGCATCGAGATACTTGCCGATCATCGGCGCCAGCGCGCTCCGGCCGCCCCGGACCTCGAGCCCCGAGACGTTGATCGCGAGTCGGAGATGGCGGCCGAGGCCGTCCCGCTGCCAGGCGGCGAGCTGGCCGAGCGCGGTGGCCAGCATGTGATCGGTGATCGCGCCGATCAGTCCGGCGTCTTCGGCGAGCCGGATCAACTCCGGCGTCGGCAGCGGCGTGCCGTCGGCGTGGCGCCAGCGCACCAGCGCTTCAAGGCCTCGGATGACGCGCGACGCCCGATCGATCTGCGGTTGATACATCACCTCGAGCCGCCCGTCGTCGATGGCCCGCCTGACCGCGCCGTACGCCAGCGGCGTCCTGGCGCGGGATTGCCGCTTGACCGTATAGCGCTGCCAGCTGTTGCGGCGCTCCTTGGCCTGATAGACCGCTTCGTCGGCGGCGCGACGGATCGCGTCCGCGGTGGTGCCATCGAACGGGTAGACGGCCAGGCCGACGCTTCCCGAGACGTTGACGTCCTGACCGTCGATCGTGAACGGCTGATCGAGCAGCGCCAGCACCTTCCGGGCGACCACCCCGCCGTCGTCCGGACCGCGCGTGCTGGTGAGGATGAACGCGAACTCGTCGCCGCTGAGGCGCGCGAAGGTGTCCTCGGCGCGAATCGCGGGGGCGAGGCGGGCGGCGATCGCCTGCAGCAGCGCGTCACCCGCGGCATGCCCGAGCGCGTCGTTGACCTGCTTGAAGCGATCGACGTCGAGATAGAGCACCGCGACGTGATGGCCGTGGCGTTCGGCGCCGGCGAGCGCCTGCGTGAGACGGTCGGCAAACAGCTGACGATTGGGCAGCCCCGTCAGCGGATCGTGATGCGCCAGGCGGAAGAGTTCGGCCTGCCGCCGCTCGGTGAGCAGCCGCATCAGCGTGTAGCCGGTCCCGACCCCGGCGTAACGCCCCCGGCTGGTGACGATGAAGCCGTCGAGGATGTACCGGGTGCCGCCGTTGACGAGCGCCTGGCTGATCTCCTCGGCGCTGACATGTTCGTCGACGATCAGGGGTCGAGGGTCCATGACGCTCGACACCGGACGGTGCATCAGCAGGTCGCGGCCGAGCGGGCGTGACAGCGCTTCGAGAAACTCGAAGCGGTTGATCAGGCCGATCGGCCGCTGCTCATCGTCAACGACCGGCAGCGCCGAGAGGCCGGGCTCGGCCGAGAACGCGTCGTAGACCTCTGTCGTCGAGGTCTCGGGACCGATCGGCTCGATCGGCACCGAAAGGAGCGATGGCGGATCCGCCTCGTCCGGCGGTGACAACGGCCCGAAGAGTCCGTGGAACTGGATGGGTCTGGATGCGGACATGCGAGGCTACAGATAAGTGTAGGTCCTCTGAAGGGGCAGCACATCGATGCGAGCGCCGGCGACTACCGCTTCGCCGCAACGCCGGCAGCACCGCCACCACGCGGGTCGGCGGCGCCATCGAACCGCGCCGGACGCCCGTTGGCGCCGTACTCGATCGCTAACGCCGTCGCGTTGCCGATCCCCCACACTTCGCGCAGCTTGTGACCACGGCCGGAGAGGCCGTCGCGAATCTCCTGCGGAAGCGTCCGGTCGACGAGGATCACGTCGGGCTGCGCGAACGAGATGCGCGGCGCCGCGAGCGCGGCGTCGAGATCCATCCCGAAGTCCACGATGTTCATGATGATCTGCGGCACGGTCTGCCCGATGGTGTGGCCGCCCGGCGTGCCGAGGGCGATCCATGGCTTGCCATCGCGCATCAGGATCGTCGGACAGTCTCCCGACAGCTTGTGCCGGCCCGCGTGCGCGTCCATCGGGTTCCCCTTCGGCTCGAAGGTCGAATAGGCGAGCGAGTTGTTCAACCAGATGCCGGTCCCCTCGACCATGATCCTGGCGCCGAACATGTTGCCGAGCGTCTGCGTGGCCGAGACGACGTTGCCGAAGGCGTCGGCGACGACGAAGTGCGTCGTGTTGTCGCCGCCGGAGCCGGCCTGCGGCGGCTCGAACGGACGCGCCTTCGCTGGATCGATCAGGCTCGCCTGCTCCTGCCAGTACGGCTCGGACAACAGCCTGTCGAGCGGCGGCGGTACGACCTCGGGATCTCCGGCATACCGGAGCCGGACCCAGAAACCGTGCTTGGTCGCTTCGGCAAACGTGTGCAGGTAGTCAACCGAGTTGTGGCCGAGGGCCCGCACGTCGCGGGTGCTCATGATCCCGAGCCGCACGAGGAAGTCGAACGTGTTGGCGGGCGGCGGTGCGGTCACCACGTCCACGTTCCGGTAGCGGATCTTGATCGGGTCGTACCATTCGGGCTCGGCGGCCTGAAGGTCCGAACGCGCGAGAAAACCGCCGCTGGCGCGCATCGCCGCATCGATGCGCGCAGCGATGTCCCCCTCGTAGAAGGCGGCTGCGCCTGATTGCGCGATCGTGGTGAGCGTGCGCGCAAGGTCGGCCTGCGTCAACCGCTCACCCTGCTTCAGCGGCGCGTCTCCACGTCCATAGATGGCGCGCGCGTGCGGAGGGAACTCTTCGAACGATTCGGCGATCGTCTCCGCATCGTATTCGGAGAGGACGAATCCGCCGCGGGCGAGCGTGATGGCGCGATCGAACAGCTCACGCCACTCGCGCGAACCGTACTCCTTGTGAAGCGCCTCCCACCCGCGCAGGTTGACCGGCGTCGAGACGGCCTTCGCGCCGCGGCGGTTCTCCTCGTAGCCGGGTGTCGGCGCGCGGAACGCGTCGGAGTCCACGCCGGCCGGGATCCGGCCGCTGGTGTTGAGAAACCGGGCCCGGCCGCTCTCGGCGTGATACGTCATGATCGTGCCGTATCCGCCCAGGCCCGACATGGCCGGCTCGACGACGTTCAGCGCCGCCGCGATGGCAACCGCCGCATCGAATGCGTTGCCGCCGGCTTCGAGCACGGCGACTCCAGCCGCCGTGGCCTCCGGGTGCGCGGTGGCGACGACACCGGCAGGAGCAGCTGATGCTGCGGGCTCGCTGCCACGGTCGCAGGCGCTGACGCAGAGAAGGAGCCCTGTCGCAAGCAGAAGGGCCTTTCGCATCCCGGCATCATAGCGCCGGAGGGCTGCCCGAGTGGAGTGTGCCGCGTGTGGCGATGCTCCTCGGCCTGCGGGCATCTCGGGGCGCGCGACAGCACCGACAGGTAGAATACGT